>CAYFYO010000108.1:0-12095 GCA_964347335.1 uncultured Thermodesulfobacteriota bacterium | reverse complement strand
TGGCCTATATGAAAGAGAACATGGATCCATCTTTTCACCGAATTGAGGAAATGGAGAGCCATTTGGGTTTTCCGGTCATTGCGGCCCTCCCAATGATCGAAACACACGAACCCCGTTAACCCAACAAACCCAATGAACCGAGTAAACCGTCTCAACCCAACAAACCGAACTAAGCCGAGTTAACCCAATCCACTGCGTTAACCCAATAGATTGAGGGAGCTCAACATGAGTAACATCTACGAAGCATTAAAAAAGGCCAAAGAAGAAGGGGGCCAGGAGAGTCTTTTACGGATCGTTGACAAATGCGGGATCCAGCCATCCGACCGGGGTAAGAAATCGCTGGACCTAAACGCTCGCACCCAAAAAGTCCAGGAAGAACAGGGCAAACCTTTCCGACGGATCATCACATCCGAAGCTGTTTATAAAGCCTTGGACGATAGATTGGTGACTTTTTCGGATCCGCGCTCCCCATCGGCTGAACAGGTGAGAAAGCTCCGGACCCTGCTTTATCACCTCCACAAGGCAAAGGGATTGAATCTGATAATGGTCACAAGTGCACTCCCGGAGGAGGGAAAGACGTTAATCGCCTGCAATTTAGGAGCTGCCATCACCCAAGGACTCGATTATGAGGCCTTCTTGATTGATTGTGACCTGAAGAAGCCCGATGTGCATCGCTTTTTCGGAGTCACGAGAAAGCCTGGGCTAGCAGAGTTCCTAAGGGGCAGGAGGCACTTTTCTCAGGTGACTCGTAGCGTTCCTGGCATGGGGTTGAAGATCATCCCAGCCGGAGGGGGGACAGAGGAGGCCGGTGAACTGGTCTCATCAGGTAAGATGGCCAATTTCGTCCGGCAACTGCAAGCGAAATATGCCGACCACTTCATTATCATTGACTCCACGCCGGTTCTCCTTGCGGCTGAAGCAGCAGCCCTCACTCACCTCGTTGATGGAATCATCCTCGTGGTTTTGGCACATAAGACTTCTAGGAATTTGGTCAAGCGAGCGCTAAAAGAAATCGACAAAGAAAAGATCATCGGCATCGTCGCAAACGGCGTCGAATTCAAAAGCGGCTACTATTCCAAATACCATCACAATTATTATCTGAGCCAATGACAAAGACACCGGCCGCTCAAGGCCTAGGAACATTCAGATGTCCATTCTAAAAGGCAGAAGACCAAATACAAGAGATCGGCTGGAGCGGCCCTTGCCTGTTGACCCTGAAACAGGGCTTTACTGCCAAAATTTCTTCCTTCTCCGGTTGAAAGAAGAGCGTGAACGAAGCAAACGAACCGGAAATCCCTTTTCGCTTTTGGTCGCCGACATCGCAGATCTCTCAGTAGCCCTGAATGGGAAAGCGGGAGGATCGGCTCAAATTCAGGAGAAGAAGCTCATCAAACAGTTTCTCAGACAGGCGAGGGCGATCGATATCAAAGGCTGGTTTGATGTGGAAAGAGTCGGCATTCTGATGCCAGAAACTCGAGAGCCCGGCGCCCTTGAGGTCAGACAGAAGATCTGCCAAGAGATACGGAAGAACTGGCCATCTGCTGAAGACAACCATCTAGGTGAATTCTTTGAGATTTACGGATTTAGCAGTGAATCACCGAACGGAAATGGGTCGTCCCTGGACGGACACGATCCAAAAGGTGGCGGGACGGGTCCGGACGACAATGCGGTATATGCAGACATCCTGAGGAAGGACCTCACATCAACCATCAAGAGGGGTCTAAAACGAATCTTGGACATCATAGGATCCCTTTTTGGGATTGGTGTCGCGTCCCCGTTGATGGTTATGATTGCGGTTTTGATCAAGTTGACTTCTCCCGGGCCGATCCTTTTTCGGCAGGAGCGCATTGGGTTTTTGGGGCGGAAGTTTACCTTCCTCAAATTCAGGTCCATGGCTGTCGAGGCCGACCAGGGGATCCACCAACGATATGTTACCGGGCTTATCGAAGGACAGCATGACAAAATCAACAAAGGAACGAACCGCCACCCCCTTTACAAGATGACAGACGATCCTCGAGTCACACGAGTCGGTCACATTTTGAGGAAAACGAGTCTGGACGAATTACCTCAGTTTTTTAACATATTGAAGGGGGACATGAGCCTTGTCGGCCCTCGTCCTCCCATTCCCTATGAGGTGGAGAAGTACAGACTGTGGCATCACGGGCGGGTTCTCGAAGTCAAGCCCGGCCTCACGGGGTTGTGGCAGGTGAGCGGAAGAAGCCAGACGAGCTTCGATGATATGGTCCGCCTCGACCTTAGATACGCACAGAACTGGTCCCTCTGGCTCGACCTCAAAATCATTCTCAAAACCCTACCCGCCGTCTTCTCCGCAAAAGGAGCCTACTAGAAGCGTCCGAGTCGTTCAATCGCTTCGCTTGTTCTCATCGTTGAAGACGAGACCCACCAAACCGACGAAACAAACCAAATAGACGAAATAGACGAGATGGACGAGATCGACGAGATCGACGAGATCGACGAGATGGACGAAACAGACCAGATAGACCAAATACCCGGAGGTTATCATGATCACCATAGGTGTAATCGGTTGTGGTTATTGGGGGCCGAATCTTATTCGGAACTATTACCAGCTTCCAAATTGTCAGATGCAGATGTGCTGCGATCTGGACAAAAAGAAGTTGGATCGAATTAAGACCCTATATCCTGGCATCACCACGACAACAAATGTCATAGACGTGATAGGCAACCCAAAAATTGACGCGATCGCAATTGCCACGCCGGTCTTTACCCATTACGACCTGGCGAAACTTGCCCTCCTGCAAGGGAAACACGTCTTTGTCGAAAAACCCCTCTCGCACTCTTCGGAGGCATGCCTGGACTTGATCCATCTGGCCGAGAGGCGAAAAAAGGTTCTGATGGTAGGTCACACCTTTGAGTACACGGCAGCGGTTAATAAGATTAAGCAGATCGTTGAAAGAGGTGATCTTGGGGAAATCCTCTATATCAGCAGCGTCCGCCTGAATCTCGGGCTTTTTCAGACCGACATCAATGTCACCTGGGACCTCGCTCCCCATGCCATCTCGATCATAATCTACATTTTGGGACAGCATCCAGGGAAAAGGTCACTACCAGAAGGACATCGAAGACGTGGCCACGATAACGCTCAACTTTAGTAACGGCACAATCGCCTTCATCCACAGCAGTTGGCTCGATCCCAATAAGGTGAGAACGACAACGATCGTTGGAAGCAAAAAGATGTTGGTTTACAACGACACAGAACCCCAGGAAAAGATAAAAATCTATGACAAAGGGGTCGATGTGCCCCCCTACTATGACACCTACGGCGAATTTCCCTTTTCCTACCGCTACGGTGACATTCATATTCCCCGCATCGAGGACTATGAGCCTCTCAGGGAGGAGTGCAGCCATTTTCTCAGATGCATCGAAAAGAATATGACACCTCGTAGTGACGGTTACAGCGGCATGAGAGTCGTTTCGGTTCTCGAGGCCGCCAGCGAATCCCTTCGAAGGCAGGGAAGAGCGGTACCAATCAAATACGCCGAGATCCTTAGAAATGCAGCATAAGCGAATCGCCCCGGACGTCAAGCTCGGTTCGAATGTGAAGATGGCCGATTTTGTCAACCTCTACGGATGCGAAATCGGCGATAACACGAAGATTGGAACCTTTGTCGAAATACAAAAGAACGCAACCGTTGGGAAAAACTGCAAGATTCAAAGTCACACCTTTATCTGCGAGGGCGTGACCATCGAAGATAACGTCATAGTGGCCCACGGGGTGACATTTACAAATGACAAGTATCCCAGAGCAACGAACGATGGCGGAGAACTCCAGACCGAGGAAGACTGGACGGTCGAGCCCACCTTGGTCAGAAAAGGAGCGTCCATCGGCTCTGGATCAACAATCTTGTGTAACGTGACGATTGGAGAAAAGGCCATTATCGGCGCAGGAAGTGTCGTCACCAAAGACGTTCCTTCTAAAACCATCGTCGCCGGCAACCCCGCCCGAATTCTTAGGAAAATCAAAGATGATTAGAAATCTCACGCAGAAACAATGGCTTTTCGTTAGGTATGGATAGCGCACGGCGCAAAGCGCATGGCGAGTTACTAAATGGAAATGAGGATCAAATTCAGATTCCAGGATCTTCAGATCTGGCAGTTGGTCATTAAGATCGCAAATGACCTGTTTAACATTGCAGATGAACTTGAAAACAGAAGACTATATCGTTTCGCTGAGCAGCTTAGAGGTTCAGGAATGTCAATGTCCAACAACATTGCGGAAGGTTCGGGTTCCTCTTCAAAGAAAGAATTCAAGCAATTCTTGAATATTGCCCGAAGGTCAACCTTCGAGAATGCAAATATTCTTCTTTTGTTAAATCAAAGAGATTTAATACCTCAAGTGACCTTGGATAGGCTTCTGGATAGTCTAGATCATCTTTGTCGACAAATCACGAATTTCCAGAAGACCCTCAGATGAGAGGGAGTTCTCACGCTATGCGCTTGGCGCTTTGCGTTCTGCGGGAGCCAGTACGGTGATTCCCTTCACTGATTTGAAAATTCAGCATCAAGAACTCGAAGAAGAGCTCTTGGAAGTCTTCCGCGAAGCCCTGAGAAACGCGGCTTTCGTCGGTGGACCACAAGTAGAGGCCTTCGAGGAGGAGTTTGCCGAATTCTGTGAAACCAAGTACTGCGTTGGTGTGAATAGTGGTACAGATGCGCTCCGATTTGCCTTGATTGCGGCCGGAATTGGACCAGGTGACGAGGTGATTACCGTACCAAATACTTTTATCGCCACGGTTGAGGCCATATCCCAGGCCGGCGCCACTCCTGCCTTTGTCGACATCGACGAAAATACCTATAACATGGATCCGAACAAGCTGGAAGATCACCTGAAACAACGGTTTGAGCACAAAAGACGCTCTGCGCCAAGCGCTAGGCGCTGTTCGCCACTGCCGAAGGCAGTGATTCCTGTCCACCTCTACGGCCAGCCAGCAGACATGGATTCAATCCTGGAAGTTGCGACAAAGTACAATCTGATCGTCATCGAAGATGCCTGCCAGGCCCACGGGGCAGAATACTTCTCAGACAGGGAAAACCGCTGGAAAAGGGTAGGGTCTATGGGTTCGGCCGCGGCTTTCAGCTTCTACCCGGGAAAAAACCTCGGCGCATGTGGAGAAGGTGGCGCGGTGACAACCAACAGCGAGGATCTTGCCCAGAGGATTCGCATGCTGCGCGACCACGGTCAGGCAAAGAAGTACTTCCATGAGATCGAGGGCTACAATGGCAGGCTAGACGCCATCCAGGCAGGCTGCCTACGAATCAAGTTGAAACATCTTGCCGAATGGAACGAAAAGCGTCGCCGAAAGGCCTATCAATATAATAAGCTTCTTGGTCAAATTGATGGCATCATCGTTCCCTATGAGCCAGAATGGGCGAAAGCTGTCTACCATCTCTATGTTATTAGAACCCACAAAAGGAACGACCTTCAAAAACATCTCGTAGAAAATGAAATTGCTATTGGACTTCACTACCCTATACCATTGCATCTTCAAGAAGCGTACGTGAGAACAGGATACAAGCAAGGAGAGTTCCCGGTATCGGAACAGATTGCGCTCGAGATTCTTTCGCTCCCAATATATCCAGAGCTTGCGGACTCTCAGCAGAATCAGATTGTAGACACAATCACAGAAATCATCTCAGTTTGAGAATCGAATCAAACTTTTTCTCCTCCCTCTGGCATACTCCGGCAAAGATACCACTGCGAGATGAACCGAAACGAATGTGATGTATGAACTATTTGCGACACCTACTAGTATCTAAAGGCGTTTGGAATCTTTTGACACGGTTTCCGAGGATTCTCCGGCGGTTTGGGCTTACCAAAAAGAAATCTGAGAATGCAATATTGGACGCCATTGGGTTAACGAAGTCCTATAATTGCACTCCATCCTTCTGTATTACTGCCGACCTTATCAATGGAAATGATGATTTCATGAGCTCTCTCATGAGGAAGAAAGTTGATTTAGGGATTCATGGTTATCATCACATAGATTATTCAGATCTATCCTATGAGGAACAAAATAGTCAAATAAAGGCGGCTATAGCAGTCTTCAAGAAAAATGAAATCGATTTCTCTGGTTTCAGGGCCCCTTATTTGCGGTTTAGTAATGAAACTTCAAGAGCCATTGCCTCGAATGATTTCTCATGGGCAAGTAACCATGTAGTTTTCCATAATCTCGATGGAAGTTCAGAGCAAGAAAAACTGTATAGATCTATAAAGGGCTTATTAGACACATCTTATGCCTACATTTCGTATGAAAATGGGCCCTCACTCCCATGGGTGACCGATACTTATGTGGAGATTCCAGTTTCTGTTCCTGATGACGAGTTATTGATAGATCGACTTAAGGTTTCGAATCCAATCAAAATTGCTCAGATTTGGCTGGACATGCTTAATCGTTCATGCGGAGAAGGAGAACTCTTGAATCTTCTTTTTCATCCCGAGAGGTTTCATCTGTTGAGAAAACCGTTGGATATGTTGTTGAAGAGGGCCCGTGACCGTAATGATATATGGGTAGCGTCTCTGAGAGAGATCGCCTCGTGGTGGCAACAAAAGCGCCGATTCAAGTTCATAATCGAACCCGCGGGAAATCACAAGTTCAAGATAAGAGCTGAGTGTACTAAAAAGGCTTCGATCTGTATCCGAAGGGCAGAGGGAAAATTGGAGCTCGTTCCCGCCTTGGAGAAATCGCCCTATGTCCTAGAAAGCCCTCGAAAACCGGTGATTGGAATTGCAGCCGATGCACCCGGTCACCTAATTGAGTATCTGCTAAATGATGGCTACCCAATTCTATGCCCGGCTAAAATGGGTGAGTGCGCCCTTTATCTGGACAAGGGATTTAATGGGACAAATAAAGATCTACAAATGATGATTGCAGGAACAAGGTTTCCCCTGGTGCAATTCTGGCGATGGCCTGAGCAATTCAGAGGAGCGCTGGCCATAACGACAGATATTGATGCATTGTCCCTGTGGGATTTCATCAGACGTCCTTTCTGTTTCAATCGATCACATTTTTGACCAGCCGATCTATGCCATTATGCGAGTTGCATTGATTCATACAGATAGTGATCCATGGGCCTTGGGAATGAGAAGTGTCTCCGCTGTTTTGAAAGAAGCCGGGCATCCCACCAGGATCATTCTGATGGGTTCATCTGAAAGATTCTATTCACAACAAGTGCTAGAAGAAGCCAAAGAAATCGCTAAAGACTCAGACATCATTGGGATAAGCTGCGTTTCCCGTGGATCTGAGAAGGCTAGGCAGGTGATTGAACATCTTCGCCCCCTCGGAAAGTTGATTGTATGGGGAGGCATCCACGCTACACTTAATCCTAAAGAGTGTGCCGAATCAGCGGACCTAGTCTGTCGGGGCGAGGGTGAAGGGATGATGCTCGAGCTGATGGAACGGTTGGCTGCTGGGAAGGATTGGAAGGATATTGCCAATGCTGCGTACAAAACCAATGGCAGGATGACACTGAACGCCTTGCGCCCCTTAGTTAACAACCTTGATGAACTGCCTTTAGTTGATTTCACCTACGATGAAGAATTTCATTTGACGAATAGAGGATTCGTGAGGGCAACCGGCATAACCGACATGACAGAACCGATTATCTTCAATGGTTCCCGAGGGTGTGCCCACGAATGCAACTACTGTTCCAATGCGGTTATGAAGAGGCTTTATTCAGGCAATGGTGTTTACGTTAGAAAGATGACTATCTCCAGATACATAGAGCAAGCTAGGGAGCTCAAGAAATACTTTCCTCGGGCTAAGTATTTCTTTCTTGCCGACGAGGACTTTTTCACACGGAGCATTGATGAATTAAGAGAATTTGCCAAAGAATGGCCTAGGCAAGTCAAACTCCCCTTTGAATGCTGTGCCTCCCCTTGGAGAATTAATCAGAATAAAATGGATTTTCTGGTCAAAGCCGGCCTGTGGCGAATACGCATGGGAATAGAGAGCGGCAGTGAGTGCACCAAAAGAGATGTTTACAATCGTCATGTATCGAACGAAAAGGTTATGCATGCTGCTCAGATTATAAGTAGGTATCCCCAGGTCGTGCCTTATTATTTCATGATCATTGCAAATCCTTACGAGAAACCAAAGGATTTAATTGAAACTGCCCGACTAATGGCGACTTTGCCCAGCCCCTACTATTTGCAGGCATTCAATCTGGTGTTTTTCCCCGGAACCGTTCTTTACCATCGTGCAGTTCGGGATGGATTGATTGATGGAAAGCAAGACAGTGGCTTTGAGCTTGATTTCCGGGGTGGGCTGAAATACAAGGGGCATGCCTGGAAACGGAAAAACCTATATCTAAATGGACTCCTCTTTATCATGGAGGGCAAGAGCACCCGGCGCAGGCAGGGGCTTCTGCCAAGGTTCTTGCTTCCATACCTTCTTCATCCTAAGATGGTTGACTTCAGTGAAAAACATCCTGCCCCTACCAAATTACTGATCGCAATGAATCTTGTTAGGCTATCCTTGAGAGCGCGAGGCGCTAAATTGTTCAAACGCATTATCGGCGACCCCACCTCTGTTTATAATCTGAAGGGATTTCTAAAAAGGACGCTACAAAGCAATACGGTTCCAGTTAAGCAAGTTAATAGAAAATGACGGTAAGGACAGTAGACAGCGTTGACCCGAGGTCATGGAATCAATTTGTCTCGGCTCACCCCTATGGCAGCGTTTATCACCACACTGCTTGGCAGGAGGTTATCCAAAACAGCTACGGGTATAGACCTTTATTCCATGTAATTGAGGGAAGTCGGGGAGACCTAAAGGCAGCTATCCCCTCTCTCCTTGTGAATAGCTTTCTAACGGGAAGGCGGATCATCGCTTATCCGTTTTCCGATTTTTGTGATCCCTTGGTCAGCGGAGGGGACGAACTGCACGTTCTCTTGGATTTGATGGAAACAGCTCGTTTGCGCTTTGATGCCCAATATTTCGAGATCCGCTCCTTCTCGTCCAAAGGGGTATTCGACAGAGACAACATTCAATGGGAGAAAAGCTACTGTACGCACCGGTTGCCACTTACAGAAACAAACAAGTTATTTAGGGCTTTTCACAAAGACAGTGTCCAGCGGGCAGTGAAAAAAGCGGTCAAAAAGGGGGTCAAGGTTGTCCAGGGCCACTCAGAGAGAGATCTTGAAACTTTCTATCAATTGCATCTGATAACTCGAAAAAAACATGGAGTGCTCATTCAACCTTTCGGTTTTTTCAAAAACCTGTGGAATGCGTTGTACCCATTAAAGATGCTGAGGCTACTTCTTGCTGTTAGTGATGGACGACCTATAGCCGGTATGATCGTTCTCATGTTGAAGATGGTGGTTTACTATAAATTCGGGGCTTCAGATGATCGTTATAAGGAATTCAGGCCCAACCAACTCCTGATGTGGGAGGCTATTAAACAGGCCGCGGAGGATGGTTATGAGATGTTCGATTTCGGCCGTACCTCCATACATAACCAGGGTTTGATGGACTATAAAAAAAAGTGGGGCACTGAAGCACAAAGAATCCCTTATGGATATTTCCCGAAAAACTTAGCCAACCAGGCTCTTACAGAAGGCTCAAGAAAACACCAATTGGCAAAAATGGTACTGAAAAAAGCCCCCAAACCCATTATCAGGTTAAGCGGCGAACTGCTCTACCGGCATCTGGCCTGAGCGGCAATCCATGAAACAAATATCGATTATAAATCCGATGAGCGACAAGAGATGGGATGAATTTGTCGGAGAGCATCCCTGGGGGTGGATCTATCATCTTTCTGATTGGGCTACGGTCCTCACTAAAAGCTTTCGTCACATTCAGCCGTTTTACCTTATTCTCAGAGGAAATGGTTCCAGGGTGATCCAGGCCGCATTACCTCTATGTTTGGTGAGAAGTTGGTTTACGGGATCCCGACTTGTATCCCTGCCCTTTGCCACATTGTGCGATCCCCTGGTCTCCTCGTCAGAGGAATTTGAAGTGCTCTTTGAAGAAGCGATTCGGTTGAAAAATCATCTGAACGCAGACTATATCCGGATCAACACGCTGCACACATCGAATTTGATGAATGAGGATCGACTCAAACTCAGACGGTTCTACAAGCATCATTACCTTAGGATTGATAGAGAACCTGAAAGGCTTAAAGAAGCCTTTCATCGAACCTGTATCCGACAAAGGATCAAGCGGGCTGAGAGGAGTCAAGTTACTAAGCGCAGGGGGGTGGGAGAAGAAGACGTCCGATCTTTCTATTCTCTTCATCTCATGACAAGAAAACGGAAGAACCTCCCACCCCACCCGTACCGATTTTTCAGCGAAGCATGGGAGGTATTTAACCGCTCCAATCGAATCAATCTTCTTCTCGCGGATTACCAAAAACAAAGCATCGGAGGAATCATAACGTTCAAGTACAAAAATCGCGTTTCCACGGAGTATGCGGCATCCGATGAGCGCTTTAAGCACTTGAGTCCGAACCACTTACTTTTTTGGCAGGCCATACAATCCGCCTATAATGATGGGTATAATTCTTTCGACTTTGGCAGAACGTCGCCGGAAGACAAGGGACTCATAGATTTCAAAAATAGATGGGGGACTGAGGTCGTTGATATCCCGGAGGCGTACTATCCTAAAGAAGCTTCCAACACAAATTACAGAAACCACCCATTGGTCCGGTACTTGGGAAGAGCTTTCAGTCATCTTCCAAACTATTTCATAAAACAGATTGGTCATCTTGCTTATAGGCACCTAGGTTAGCGTTAGCAAAAGGGGCCCTTAGCAGGGAGCGTTGACGACATGCCGAGCATTGGCTCATGGATTCGTTTTGGGCTGGAAGAGATTAAGTTCCTGAAGTCTTTTAAAGACCTGAGGATCTTTTATGAGCAGAAGCTCCCTTTTTTGGTGCCTCGGGTCGCACGGAATGGCCTCAGGGAAGCGAGAGTACCTCTCAGCCTGCAGCTTGAACCGACCAACCACTGTAATCTCGATTGTATCTGCTGCTCCAGAAAGACGATGAAGAGAAGAAAGGGTTACATGGATTTCAGCTTATTCCAAAAAATCATCGATGATGCGGCACTCATCGGAGTAAGGAGAATCCATTTGTACCTTCACGGCGAATCATTATTGCATCCCCAAATAGTCAGAATGATCTCTTATATCAAATCGAAAGGCATGGGAATCACTCTTGCCACCAATGGCATGCTCTTAGATCGAGAGAAAACTGAGGCCATACTCCAGTCTGGGGTTAACAGTGCTGATTACATCCAATTTTCGATCCTTGGCCATTCAAAAGCGGTCCATGAAAGAATCATGAAAGGAGTTAATCACGAAGGGGTTTTAGAAAGCCTCTTCGGCTTCTTGAGAGTAAGAAAAAGGATCAAAGCCAATGGTCCCATCATTGAGACGGTTTTCTACAGAATGCCTGAAAACCAAGAGGAAGAATCAGCGTTTGTTAACAATTGGAGCGGAATCGTCGACCATGTTCATCCTGTTGGTGAAATATCAAAGCAATTCGCCAGTAGCAAAGGAAATGCGAATTCAACTCCTGTCAGGACCAAAACTTGTCACAATTTATGGGAACGAATGACAGTATTTTGGAATGGTGATGTTACCAGGTGTATAGCAGATCTGGATGGAAACTATAGGGTAGGGAGTTTGAAAGAAAAATCAATCACCCAGATCTGGAACTGCGATGAATTATCGGCAATCAGAAGGTTACATAAAAAAAAACAATTTACCAACTTAGCCTTGTGTTCTAACTGTGATTGGTGAACATTACAAGAAAATCCGATCATCAACATAAAGAGACAACGTGGTGAAAGTTAAGGAAGAAAGGAGTCCTAATAATTGCCAAATTCGCTGCCTACCGAAAATGGCTGAACCGCCTGGAACTGCCGCAATGTTGTGGCAGCGACGAAACCGGCTAAGACGAATTCTCAGACGGCGCTGGAGATACGTGATCAACCTCCTTTCAGAAGTCAGAAACACCGAGGAGGCTCCCTTGAGTAAGGTATCGGCGCGATTGAAGACTGCGACCCTACAGCCTGGAGATCTCGTCATGGTGCGCTCGAGGGAAGAGATCAAGTC
>CAYFYO010000107.1:0-12195 GCA_964347335.1 uncultured Thermodesulfobacteriota bacterium | reverse complement strand
CGAATCTCCAGCTCCAGAAACTCGGACAGTGCATTAACGACGGACAATCCGACACCATGAAGACCTCCTGACACCTTATAGGTTCGGTTATCGAATTTACCCCCCGAGTGAAGCTTAGTCATAACAACTTCGACAGCGGGACGGCGCTCCTTCTTATGCATGTCCACAGGAATTCCCCGTCCATTGTCTTTCACAGTAACGCTATTATCAATGTGGATCATCACATCGATGCGGGTGCAGTATCCTGCGAGGGCCTCATCAATGCTATTATCCACGAGTTCTTGCACAAGGCGGTGAAGACCTTCGGATGCGGTGTTTCCAATGTACATGGAAGGTCTCTTCCGAACAGCCACCAAACCATCGAGAACTCTAATCTGGTCTGCTGTGTACACTTGCTTTCTCATAAATTCCTCTTCCCACTTACAGCTTCATCGGCATAATGAGGCAGAGATGCGCTTTGTCCCCCACCGGTCTGAGAATCCCGGCAGTCGTATTATCCTTAAGCTCAAACAACACTTCTTCGGTTTCTATCACAGCTAGAGCATCGAGAAGGTATCGTCCATTGAATCCAGCAACTAAATCCTCTCCCCCATAATCAATATCGATGTCCTCTTTGGCATCTCCAAAATCCTGACTGGAGGAGGAAAGTGCCAGAGAGCCTTTCCGAAATTCGAAAATAATACCCTCTCCCCTCTCACTTGCCATTGTTGAGACCCTCTTCAAACAGGAAACAAAGCGTCCTCGGGACAAACGAACGGTTTTATCATTGTCTTTCGGAATAACCGATTCATAGTCTGGAAACTCTCCTTCAATGAGACGCGTGACAACAATGACTCTATCTTTCTTCGCGACAAAGTTGTTCTCAGAAAGGGATAGATGAACCACCTCCTCTTTTTCCTCTTCTCGTTGCCCCCCATTGCCGATGAGCCGTTTAATCTCAAGAAGGCCTTTCTTGGGAAGAATGACCCCCTTTTCCAAATTTGAGAACTCCAAACCGGCTTTTTCAACAAGGGAAAGGCGGTGTCCATCAGTGGCAACCATCCGGAGCGTCGGTTGACTGTCGACCTGAACGCCTTTTACAAAAACACCATTTAGATTATAGCGAGACTCTTCTGTAGAGGCCGCGAAGACGGTTTTCTCAATCATATCTTTGAGTTGTTCTGTAGGAAACGGACGAAAATCCTCTTCTTTAAACACAGGCAAAGGGGGAAACTCCTCTGGGTTGATGCCCGCAAGATTAAAGACCGACTTTTCACAAGTGAGGGTAATCCAATTATTCTCTTTCTTCTCCAAATGGATTTCCGATTCGCCGAGCTCTCTAACAATTTCAAATAGCTTACGAGCAGAGACACAAGCCTGTCCTTCTAAGTTTATTGTAGCTGGAAAGGATGCTCTGATGGCGGTTTCTAGATCTGTTGCCGTAAGTGTAATCCCCTCTTGATCTGCTTGAATTAAAGTGTTTGAAAGAATTGGAATTGTACTTCTACGTTCAACAATGGTTTGGACCATGGTCAGTCCTTTGAGGAAATCCTTCTTTGCGATTCGAAATTCCATGAGGGCCTCCTATAACCTATAATTAAAAATAATCGTATTTCATTTTAGTAATTCGATATAGGAAGGTCGATTTGTTTAAAACAGAGCTATCTAACTGAATTTTTGATGTTTTTCCCGATTTTTGAACAGTTGAAAAATGCTCAATAAATTGTAGAAAGGGGAAGTGGGAAGACTGTCCCCAGTTTGTTAACGATGCTATCCTCAGGGTTATCTACGAGTTTCTGACAAAGCGTGCGAGTTTATCTAGATTCTCCCCGAGTGTAGGATCTTCCCTGCTCCTCTGTTCGATCTTCTTGATGGCATGGAGAACAGTTGTATGATCTCTTCCACCGAACTTTTCGCCGATCTCCTGAAGAGAAAGTGTGGTGAACCTCCGGCAGAGGTACATGGCTATTTGCCGTGGAAGAACGAAACTCTTGTTTTTTTTCTTGGCCTTCAGGTCTCCAAAACGGACATTGAAAAAAGAGGCGACGTGCCTTTGGATGGCTTCGACGGAAATGCTTTCATTCTCTTCCCGGACAATATTTTTGAGGACTTCTTTGGCCATTTCCAGAGTGATTTCGGTGTTTGTCAGCGATGAGAAAGCACCAATCCTCGTCAGGGAACCCTCGAGAATTCTAATGTTGGAGTCGATGTTCGTTGCGAGGAAGAACGCCACATCATTCGGCAGATTAATCCCTTCAACAGCAGCCTTCTTCTTGAGAATGGCCACCTTGGTTTCCACGTCGGGCGCCTGAATATCAGCGACAAGGCCCCACTCAAATCTGGAAGAGAGACGTTCCTCGAATTTCGGAATATCTCTCGGGAACTTATCACTCGTCACGACGATTTGTTTCCTATTCTCATACAGGGAGTTGAAAATATGAAAAAACTCTGCCTGAGTTCTCTCTTTTCCTGCAATGAACTGGATATCGTCGATGAGAAGAATGTTCATCCTTCTGAAACGGTTCCGAAACTCGTCCATCCTCTCATAGCGAATTGAGTTGATGAGTTCATTCGTGAAGTCTTCTGACGAGAGATAGCACACGGAACTCCAATCGGGAATGATGTTTTTGTAAAGGACGTAGCCTCCAATCGCATGGAGGAGGTGGGTCTTTCCGAGTCCAACGCCGCCGTATATAAAAAGGGGATTGTAGTTTTTGCCGGGAAGATTCGCTACAGCAAGGCACGCTGCATTCGCAAACTGATTACTTGGTCCAACTACAAAACTATCAAAGGTGTATTTGGAATTGAATGCTGATTTAGGTAAGTGGAAAGATTCGACGGTTGATTCAGTCGCCGGAACGGCACGGGAGGGGGGGTATACTTTTGGAGGACCGACGGCAAAACTCACGGCCAAATGCTTTTGGCACTCCTCGAAAAGGCAGGTCTTGATGAGTGAGAGGTAATTATCCTGAATCCAGTCTTGGAAGAACCGGTTTGGAACCTGAATCTTGAGCTCGTTGTCTTCGAGAGAGAGCGGTTTGATCGGTTTTATCCAGGTCTCAAAACTCTGCGGGTTCACTTTTTCTCTCAGGGATTGCAACACCTTTTGCCAGAGTGTGTTCATGAATCGCGCCTAGGGAGTGATCTTCGGAGTCTAACCTAGAAGGGTAGAATATGGTAAAGGCACTCCTGAACTATGAAGGTTTCCCCATCCTTGGTGTTTCACGAAGAGATATCCATTTTTATGGATAGTAAGAGAATTGTGGGGAATAACGTCTGCTTAAAGGATTTCCCTTTGAAGTGAGCCAGTATAAAAACGATCGGACAGGATCAAACCATAGTATAACAGTACAGAAGGGAAAATTCAAGCCATTTTTCTTAACGAATTTTCCCTTTGTGTAAAGCCCGATTTGTCTGTTTTTTCAGGTCCTCATGCGGTTTTCGTTTTGTGAAGTCCATCCTTTTTCCCCTTTACTGCTGAACTCTCACGGTAGTCTCATTCCCGCCATCGATTGGACGAATGGGAAAGCGTGCCCTCTTGACACCTCTTGCAGGGTTTCCCCTTCTTGCCGTCCCTCGGTGGGCAAAAGATCTGCGGACCTTGTTTACACAGAAGTGGATCATTGCGAGGAATGATGCAAAGCCCAGCATTGTAAATTGATTCAGTTGGATCAAAGTGATAGGGTATTTTGGAAGGGGTGTTGTCTCTTCAGCATGATGCGAGAAGCATCTGCAATGAAATGAATCGCCCCGTAAGACGAGATCGAGATCTATCGGTGGAAGAGAGGCGAGGATGAAGATCGCCCTTGCTCAGATCAATACGACAGTTGGGGACATAGAGGGAAATGGAGAGAAGATTCATGAGGCCATTGGAAAGGCAAAAGATCAGAAGGCCGACTTGGTTGTCTTTTCAGAAATGACCATCACAAGTTACCCCCCCCGGGATCTCCTCGAAAAAGACTCGTTTATTGAGGAAAACCTTCGAAAGCTCGATGAAATCGCGGATTGGACGCATGGAATTGGTGTGATCTGTGGGTTTGCGGACAGAAAT
This sequence comes from uncultured Thermodesulfobacteriota bacterium, assembly GCA_964347335.1. GTDB lineage: Bacteria > Desulfobacterota > BSN033 > WVXP01 > WVXP01 > WVXP01. The sequence continues at coordinate 8,165 of CAYFYO010000107.1, read as the reverse complement.
CTGACTGGGACTGGAAAAAACCTATTCAACGCGGCCGCCTTCCTCCATGAGGGAAGGATCGTATCCCGCCAATATAAGTCGCTCCTTCCCACCTACGATGTCTTTGATGAGGCGCGCTATTTTGAACCGGCCTCAGAGCGGGAAATCCTGAGATTTAAGGAGAAGGCTGTAGCCGTCTCGATCTGTGAGGATGTTTGGAACGATAAGGATTTCTGGAAGCGCCGCCTCTATCCGATCGATCCGGCTGAGGAGCTGATGAGGAAAGGGGGTGAGGTTCTCATTAACATCTCGGCCTCCCCATACTCCACCGGAAAGTTGTCCTTACGCCAAAAGATGTTGTGCAAAATCGCACGGAAATACAAACGGCCTTTCATCTACGTGAACCAGGTCGGGGGCAATGACGAACTCCTCTTCGACGGGGCAAGTTTCGCCATAAACGCTGAGGGAGAGGTGGCCGCCCAGTGTCGAGACTTCGAAGAAGATATGGTGGTGTATGATACGGACAACCAGTATGGACCGGTGCACCCGGTCTCGAATGGGGAAGCGTCAGTTCTCCGGGCGCTCGTTATGGGCACGAGGGATTACACCCAGAAATGCGGGTTCAGCAAGGCTGTGCTAGGTCTGAGTGGTGGCATTGACTCCTCTCTGACAGTTGTCATAGCGGTTCAGGCTCTGGGGAAAGACAACGTACTCGCGGTCATGATGCCGTCACCGTATTCCTCGAAGGGAAGCCTCGAAGATGCGAAGCGCCTTGCGAACACCCTCGGTATACAGTATCGAATCATTCCCATTACCTCGATTTTTCGAACGTATGAGGATTCTCTACGGGAGATCTTCAAAGGAAAGGAGCCTGATGTAACGGAGGAGAACATCCAGGCAAGAATTCGAGGGAATCTCCTTATGGCCATTTCAAACAAGTTTGGATACCTCGTTCTGACAACGGGAAACAAATCGGAAGTGGCCATGGGTTATTCCACCCTTTATGGGGATATGGCTGGTGGTTTGGCCGTGATCTCCGATGTACCCAAGACCCTTGTATATGGTCTTGCAAAACACGTGAACAGAAAGCGGGAGATCATTCCCTTGGAAATCATCGAGAAAGAACCCTCAGCGGAACTCCGTCCCAACCAGCGAGACAGAAACAGCTTACCTCCCTACGATATTCTCGATGGGATTCTCAAGGCCTATGTCGAAGACAACTTAAATCCCGAGGCGATTGTTGGTCTCGGTTACCCCTCTCAGTTGGTAGAAGACGTCATTCTCAGAGTGGATGCCAACGAATTCAAGAGGCGGCAGGCAGTTCCAGGTCTCCGCGTTACCTCGAAGGCCTTCGGTATGGGTCGACGGCTCCCTATTGCCCAGAAATATCGAATCGTTTAGAAGTGTAAGGTGGACTGAGAGAGGCCAGAGACCTTGACAATTCGAGTGTTTTGTGGTCTTTTATTTACCTTTTAGTTTCCTGAAGGTGGTTGCAGATGAAAAGGACCTTTCAACCGAGTAACGTCAAGAAAAGAAGGACCCATGGTTTTCTGACTCGCATGAGCACAAAGGGTGGTCGGAGAGTCTTGAAGAGGCGGAGAGCCAGGGGCAGAAAGAGGCTGACGGTCTAGGGCAGTGTCGGATAGGGATGGAGCAGTACGGTTTGCCAAAGGAGTTTCGACTCCTCAAAAGATCGGATTTCCTTCCCAAGAGGGATAGGGTTAGAAGGATAAACACGAAGAGTTTCATCGTCCTCTGTTCCGAAAACAGAGAGAAGCATCCAAGAATTGGGATCGTTGCCAGCAGGAAGGCTGGTAATGCGGTGAGACGGAATAGAATAAAACGGCTTGTCAGGGAGTTTTTTCGGCTTCATCGGGGCAGGATGAGTCGGCAGGAAGACATTATTATCATTGCGAGACCGAAGGCGCGCGTTGGAGGATACGCGGACGTCGAGGAAGAACTGAAGAGATTACTCTAAGGGCTTTGAAATACTGTATGGCCTTTGACTGGGGTTATATGGTTGGGAAGATCCTTGTTGTTTTGATTAGAGGATATCAGATCTTTCTCTCACCTCTTTTTGGCCCCACCTGTAGATTCGCCCCATCCTGTTCTCACTATGCAATTCATGCGCTTCAGAAGTTCGGGGTGGCGAAGGGGTCCTGGCTCAGTTTGAAGAGGCTTCTCAAGTGTCACCCCTTCCACCCGGGGGGGTATGATCCCGTCTAGTTTGGAGGGGAAACAAGAGGAGTGTTATGGAAAAGCGGGCGATTCTGGCGATCATTCTATCGATGCTGGTCATCGTCATCTGGCAGCTCATATTTGCGCCGACCCCGAAGGAGCCTACGATCAGAGAGGAACAGGTAGAGGAAGCCCCATTGCAGCCTCAGCGACAGGAAGTATACCCAGAGGAGATTCCTGAGTATGCAGGCGAAGAGGCAGGAGTGCTTCGAGATGTCGTCGTGGAGACACCCCTTTACCGTGCGATCTTCACAACGGGAGGCGGCAGACTAAAGAGTTGGACCTTGAAGAAATATACAGATCGCAAAGAGACAGTCGTCTTGTGGAGGAGAGAGAAGGTTAGCCCACCCGCACCGGTTGAGATGGTTACGGCCCGGGGATTGGGAGAACTGCCCCTGGAGACAGAGATTCGTTTGCATGGAGAGAAGGAGATGGATTTGGTGTTTGATGTGAACGCCGATAAACTCTCCGTCGCAGAAAATAGAGACGGATCGATCGTCTTCGTTGGGAGGTCCGTGACAGGTCTCGAGGTGGTGAAGCGCTACCGGTTCTACGGTGATGAATATCGAGTCGATTTGGATTTGGAGATTATCAATCGGAGCGATGAGGCTATGAAAACCGGGTTACGACTCAAGTGGTATGGGGTGATAAAACCTGGTAGTCGTTATTCATTTGCCGGCCCCTCTGTTCTTGCCGGAGGAACGGTGGATAGGCTAAGTGCGAAGGCGATCAGAAAGGGGAAATCCTTTGGGGAGGATTTTGAATGGATAGCCTCCGAAAACATGAACCCGCCGGAGAAGCAGCCCCCTGAAGGCAATTACTTTGTCTCGATTATTGCACCCCGCGGGGTCGGCGGTGTGAAGGCCGCCGTCCGGGATTGGCAGATATCGGAAGGGGATGGGGTCGGATTCCAGAGTAGTATCATCCTTCCCGAGGTGGAGGTGGCGGCCGGGGCGGATGAGCGATTCTCCTTCCTCCTCTATATCGGACCAAAGCTACCAGAGTTTCTCAAGGAATTAGACGTCGAGGCAGAGAAGGCAATCAACTTTGGCAAGTACCTCGGTAGCATTGAAAAGGGATTGTTGTATTTTCTCGAATTTACCCACGGTCTGACGGGCAACTACGGGGTAGATATCATCATCTTGAGTGTGCTTTTGAAGATCATTTTTTGGCCCTTGAGTCGTAAGAGTTACAAATCTATGCAAGAAATGCAGAAGATTCAACCAGAAATGAAAATGCTTCAGCAGAAATACAAAGATGATCGGCAACGGTTGAATCAGGAGATGATGGCCTTGTACAAAAGGAGGAAGGTGAATCCCGTGGGTGGCTGCCTCCCCATGCTTGTGCAATTTCCGTTTTTGATTGCCCTTTACAAGGCCCTGCCGTTGTCCTTTAATCTGCGTCATGCGCCGTTCGTGCTGTGGCTTCGGGATCTCTCATCAGCAGACAGTTTTTTCATCGATGTACTACCACTTCCTTTACTCGGAAACACGCCGGTGGGTCCCTTGCCTCTTCTCATGGGCGCTTCAATGTTGCTCCAGCAAAAGATGAGCCCGACCATGGGGGATCCTCGGCAGGCCAAAATGATGATGATTATGCCGATCATGTTTATCTTTATTTTTCTTGGCTTTCCGTCGGGGTTGGTCCTGTACTGGTTTGTTCAGAATCTTCTCTCAATTGGTGAGCAGTACTATACTAAGAGAAAGGGAAGTTAAGGAGAAACCGAAATGGAGAGGAATGAGAAAGACCACGGTGAAGACCGTGACCAGGAAATCGAATCTGAGAAGACCGATCCGTACGCTGTTGAATTGGCAGAAGAGTCCCCCATTGATGACGAGAAGATTCTCGAGGAATACGATAAAAAACGCCGGGAGGTGAAGATTGAATACATACAGTCCATTCTTGAGGGGATTCTTTTCAGAATGGGAGTGGAGGCAAAGGTCGAGGCTGGAGAAGTTGGAGGGGACATTGGACTTGAAATTAGTGGGGATAGTGGCGGCCTTCTGATCGGAAAACATGGAAGAACATTGGATGCCCTTCAGTATATTCTCAATCGGGTTTACCAGCGGCGCTTCAGGGAGGGCGAGAAGGTATTTGTGGATGCCGAAAACTATCGGAAAAGACGTGTCGAAGCCCTCGAAAACCTTGCACTTCGTTTGGGTGAAAAAGTAAAGAGACGGAAGCGGTCTCTGGTTGCGGGTGTTTTCAATTCCCGGGACCGGAGAATCATTCACATGACCCTAAAAGGTGATGGACTTCTGGAGACGATAAGCGAGGGAGAGGGTTTCTATAAGAAGTTGGTCATTCGTCCCAAAATAGGAACGAGTCAAAATGAGGATAGGGAGGAGAAAGAATAGATCAAAAACGATCGTTCTCAAAGAAATACTGCTCGGTCGAAATCCCTGCCCCTTAGAACCTACATGGTCGATGCCGGAAGGTATCGGCCTCACGACATCCGATGATGTTCCAGTCTGATTGGGATACAATCGCCGCCATCTCGACTCCCTACGGGGAGAGTGGAATCGGAATCGTCCGCGTTAGCGGACCCGGGGCAAAGCAACTTGCCTTTAAGCTGTTCCGGGGAAAGCATCCTAGGAAGTCTCTCCAATCCCACAGGGTCTATTATGGCGACATCGTCGATCCGGCGAGCGGCGCCGTAATCGATGAGGTTTTGCTCCTCTTCATGGCAAAACCGAAGACCTATACTCGAGAAGACGTGCTAGAGATTCACTGCCACGGGGGTTATTTGGTTTTGCGAAAGATCCTTGAGTGTACGCTCCGGGGAGGGGCCCGGTTAGCGGGGCCTGGTGAGTTCACGAAGCGAGCCTTTATCAATGGGAGAATCGATCTGGCTCAGGCGGAGGCTGTGATTGCGACAATAAAGGCGAGAACTCCTGCGGGTTTGAGAGCAGCGAATGACCAGCTTCGGGGAAGACTTTCCAGCGAGGTAATCCAAATCAAGGAGATCCTTCTCAAAACGTTGGCAGAGATCGAGGCACGTCTTGATTTTCCTGAAGAGGAATTGGGAGATCTAGACGCTGACGGGATTAGGGGGGAACTGGAGAAATGTTCGGAAGTCTTGGCAAATATGATTTCGTCTTTTGAGGACGGAAGAATTCTGAGAAATGGCCTTGTTGTGGCGATTGTCGGAAAAACCAACGTGGGAAAATCGAGCCTTCTCAATGTGTTACTAGGAGACGAAAAAGCCATCGTGACCGCCTTGCCTGGGACCACTCGGGATGTTATTGAGGAAACAGTGAGCCTCTCTGGGTTGACCCTTCGAATCGTTGATACGGCCGGGGTTGGGGAGTGGAGAAATGTTGTGGAACGGGAGGGAATCAGACGGACGAAGAAGATGATCAATGAAGCGGATCTCGTTCTTCTGGTCGTGGACCGAAGTCGAGGCTTGAGTACTGAGGATGAGCAGATATTCACCCTGGTCGGGCGTAAGAGGAAGATTGTCGTATTCAACAAAATCGACCTAGCCCCCAAACTGCGACTGGACAAGGTCCAGGCGGCTCTCCCACAGGCGCCTTTTGTCGAAATTTCAGCAAGGACTGGAGAAGGAGTAGGAAGGCTCAGCGAGAAGATCCATGAGTTCGTTGTCCAGAGCGGCATGAGCGGGTCTGGAGATGGTACCGTCGTCATGGAGGTGCGACACAAAAGGGCTCTTGAAGAGGCTCTGGATGCGGTTGAAGGGGCAAAGCGAGGGGCGCGGAGCGATGTCTCTCCCGAACTCATGGCCCTGGAGATCCGCTCTGCTCTTGATCGGCTTGGAGAAATTGTGGGAGAGACCGTTTCCGAGGATGTGGTGGAGAGGATTTTTAGTCAGTTTTGTATCGGTAAGTAATCGAATCGATGTTTCACGTGAAACATTTTCCTGGCCAGAAAGAACTTTAAGCGTAGCCACCGGAGAAATCGCCCTTCACTCCGCAGGAGGTTTTTCTGAGCGTTTCAGTTCTCATTTGTCGGTGGTCGGTGGCAGGGAATCGTTCAAATCACCGAACGACACAGGGCATTAGTGGGGTTGCATTTTGAATGCCGGGATGCCAGTCTCTGAACAAAGACCGACGGACAACGGGCAATGGCTTTGGTCGCAGAGATGCGATCTGCAATTCCTATATTTGCCGCATGCTGACTGAGTTACTATCCCGAGTTGTGCGATGGGCCACACCAAGAAAATCCTCCTCATCAATCCCTGGATTTATGATTTCGCTGCATACGACCTCTGGGCCAAGCCAGTCGGGCTGTTGCAGCTTGGGGGCTGTCTGAGAAGCCAAGGCTATGAGGTGATTCTGCTAGATTGTCTCGATGTTTATAGTCCATGGATGTCATTAATGGTCGCCAAGGGGAGGCCTCGTCGAAAGTTTTATGGCTGTGGAAAATTCTTCAAGGAACCGATAGAAAAACCCATTCCCCTGAAGTCGATACCGAGGGCCTACAGCCGATATGGCATCACCGAAGCCGGATTTTGGCTGGGTCTGAAACAAATTGGGCGGCCAGATCTCGTTCTTGTCACCTCATTTATGACCTACTGGTATCCAGGTCCTTTCCGTGTTATTGAGCTCGTGAAAAAGGCTTTTCCCGGTGTTCCAATCATCTTGGGGGGGATCTATGCGACCCTTTGCCGTGACCATGCATCTCTGAATTCAGGGGCGGATTTTGTTTTTGTGGGACGGGACGTCGATCGTGCGATCGTTCTGGTCGGAGAGATCCTCAAGAGCCAGCCTCAGAGGAATGAGCCTGTGTCCTATCCGGCATTCGATCTCTATTCACATCTGGACGGCATCTGTCTGCTAACCTCTCAGGGATGTCCCTATCGATGCCTTTACTGTGCCTCTTCTCTCCTCGCCGAGCGTTTTACTCAACGGAGCCCGCATGACGTCGTCGCGGAGATCTGTCATTGGGTGGAGAAATTCGGCATTATCGATATCGCTTTTTGCGATGACGCGCTCCTCACGAATCCTTCCAGCCATTTCATTCCTATCCTCGAGGAGATTCTTGATCGAGGGATTCGTTGTCGCTTCCATCTGCCAAACGGGATTCATGCACGGGGTCTGAAGCAAGAGGCAGCCGACCTTATGTTCCGGGTTGGGTTCAAGACAATCCGTTTGGGGTTGGAGACGATCGACCCTATGAGACAGATGGAAACCGGGGGAAAGATAGAGGAGGAGGAAGTCCAAAGCGCCATCGTCTTTCTGAGGGAAGCAGGGTTTCGTTGCGAGGATATTGGTGTCTATCTCATGGCTGGACTTCCTCGCCAGCCGTGGCAGGAGGTGGAGGCAGGGATTGAGAAGGTGTTGCAATGGGGGGCTATCCCGAAGATTGCAGAGTATTCACCGATTCCTCACACTGCCCTCTGGGAAGCGGCGGTTCGAAACTCTTCCTACGAATTAGAGAGAGAGCCTCTGTTTCACAACAATTCGATTCTTCCCTGCCATTGGGAGGGATTCTCCCGAGACGACCTGGCTGGGATCAAGAGCAGACTCCAGGCTCGGATCAGGGCTCAAGCTCACACTAGGTGGTAGACACCCGTTGCGTGAGTTCCTTTTCTCCCGCCTTCCTCAGACGGGCGAGGTCCTCAAGAATCGAATCGGCGAGCGGGGGTACACGGTGAGTTTCGAGGATGTGCCGGATTTTCTCCTGAACCCGATCTCCCATCGTCTTTCGTCCTTCCATTACCCAGGTGTCGTATTTTTCCCGGGCCATCAGGGACGGAATCCAGTGCTCTTTTCGAAAGTATTGATAGGTATGGTCTTCTTGAAGGAAGTTTCCCCCTGGGCCAACGCTCTCGATGACCTCACGAGCGAGTGTCTCAGCATTCACCTCAACCCCCTGGAGGAACTGCTTCACCATGCCAATGACCTCGTCACCCATAACGAGCATCTCTGCGGAACAGATCATCCCCATGTCGAGATACCCAACATCGTGGATGAGATTGATGCCAC
>CAYFYO010000106.1:0-12205 GCA_964347335.1 uncultured Thermodesulfobacteriota bacterium | reverse complement strand
CACAGGCCCTGGATTTCAACAACATCCATCAGGCAGACCTCCTTGGACCAAGATACATCAAGGGCGATGGCCGTTTCTATTCGCTCAATGTGATGGATCTACACAGCCATCGGGTTTTTCTCCATCCCCAACGAACAAAACACGACCAAGGGGTGGCTTGGGGCTTGATCCGCTGTTGGAAGACCATGGGCATGCCCGACTTTCTCCAGGTGGACAACCAACTCTGTTTTCGAGGAAGCAATCGCCACCCCCGCTCCTTCGGCATTGTCCTGAGGCTCTGCCTGTTACTGGGGATCGAGGTGGTCTTCATCCCCATTGGAGAGCCCTGGCGTAATGGAGTAGTGGAGAGCTTTAATGATACCTACAACCGAAGATTCTTCCGAACCCAGTGGTTTCGTAGCTATCGTCATCTCAGATCCCAGTCCAAAAAATTCGAGCTCTTCCACAATAGAAATCATCGCTACAGCTGCCTCAAAGGCAAGACCCCCTTGCAATTGCTCCAAGAGGTTGGCTTTGTCCCAATCCTGCCACCTCCAAAGTTCAAATTGCCCAAGCTGGACTACATCCCGGATGGAACGATCTCTCTCATCCGTTTCATCCGAAGTGATCAAAGACTCGATGTGTTCGGAGAACGCTTTGAACTTCCCAAGGCCCTTGTCTACTCTTATGTGCGGGCCAAAATCGTCACCGAATTACATCAAATCCAGGTCTATCTCGGTGAAGAGTTGGTTAGCACTTTGCCTTACCAGTTACCTCGATGGATCACCTCTCACCCCTGAGAAGGGTAAACGATGTTCTGACACATGCTAAACCCAAAACCGGGTAAACGATGTTCTGATATTTACCAACTAGAGACTAGAGACTGAAGACTGGAGATTGGAGACTCGAGACGAGAGATTGGGGACTGGAGGCGGGAGACAAGAGACCAGAGACTAGAGACCAGACAATAAAGGCTAAGGAACAAATGCTAATTGACCAATCACCAATAACCAATGACAAATAACAAATTCCCATTGGATAAATCGCAAATACGCAGAGAAATCAGTAGCTTCTGATACATATCCCTTGAAAAACCGGGGGAACTCCTCAAAGACCGGCTGAGCCTTCACAAAAACGTGGGAATGGGATAAGCTCCCAGGGCGGGAAAGAGGAGGAAAAGGGTCCCATGATGAGCGGACGCCCTGAGAATGGTCACCGCCTCAGGCTTTTTGAGGGAATCCAGGTTGCGAATTTGAGAGACCGACCGAATCGATTCCTGGTTCGATGCGAGCGCGGAGGGCGTGTCATCCGGGCATTCCTTCCGAATCCAGGGAGGCTTGCCGAGCTTCTCGTCCCGGGCCGTCGGATCTATCTCGTGGAGGAGAATGGGGTCAAGCTCCGAAAAACCCAGTACACGGCCGTGGCCGTGGAAAGAGAGGGTCTACCCGTAATGCTCCACACCCATCGGACCAATGACGTGGCCCGCCACCTTCTCCAGCATGGAAAGGTTCCCGGTCTCGAGGGAGCTCGAATCAAAGCGTCGGAAATCAAGGCCGGTCGAAGCCGCTTTGACTTCCTCTTGGAGCGAGGGGCGAAAAGAATTCTTCTCGAGGTAAAATCCTGCACGCTTTTTGGAAAAAGTGTGGCCATGTTTCCAGATGCCGTGACTGAGCGAGGCGCGCGACATCTGAGAGAATTGGCGTCCCTTGCTAACAGTCGCACCCTCGGTGCCGTTCTTTTTGTTGTTCACTGGCCTCACGCCAGCGTCTTCATGCCCGATTATCATACAGATCCGGCTTTTTCCCATACCCTCCTCGCGGTTCGCCACAGGATCCAGATTATCCCAATTTCTGTGCACTGGCGATCGGATCTCAGCCTCGATGGTGATCCACGGCTCCTCGAAATTCCTTGGGAATATGTCGAGGCGGAATCGAAAGACAGGGGAACCTATCTTCTCGTTCTCTATCTTGGAAGGAAGCGGCGCCTCTCGATTGGTCGATTGGGGATGCTCCACTTTCCCCGGGGATTCTACGTATATGTCGGGTCGGCGATGAGAGGACTTCAGGGCCGGATCGAAAGACACCGCCGCATGAGTAAACGTCCCCACTGGCATATCGATACCCTTCGAGCCGTCTCGGAGTTACGGTCAGGACTCCCCATCCGATCAGCCACGCGTCTCGAATGCGACATTGCGAGCGCTTTGGCAAAGATCGGAGCATGGAAGATCCCTGATTTTGGGTCCACAGACTGCGCGTGCGGAACACATCTTTTCGGTTTTCCAGATGACCCGTTTTATCGTTCTGATTTCCACGATATTCTTCAACACTTCCGGATGGACCGCTTTGAGACAACAGGAGGATAGATTCCCTGGTTGGTATTCTGACAGGGCAAGGATGTCCGCATGAGTCGATTTTTCGAATTCCGCGTCTCGAAAACCTCTCGGGACCACTATCGCTTGGATGAGCTATTGTTGGAAGCCAAAACCGGCGAGATCGCATCCGATTTCCACGTTGTCCGGCTCTTTGTCAAGCGGATGAACGAGTTGAGAGAGACATGGATCCATCCCGAGAGCGTGGTGAGGGCCGCAGACCTCAACGCCATAAAACTGATCGATGAGGTTTCTCATTATATTCTCGACCTGTACCGGAAGGAAGTGAACCCTCAGGTTTCTGCCTCAGCGATGAAATGGCTGAACAAAAAGGTGGGAACCGAATCGATCGAGAAGGCATCCCGACACCTGTTTGAGCGCTTCCCGCCCGTGGAAGTCTATCGCAAAAGAAAGTCTGTGGAGGACTTCCTGCGGGAGGAGACTGGGGGAAAACCAAATACCGTCATTGCCTGGGAGGAGATGTTTCTTCTCGCCCTCGCCAATGGGAATCAGGCCTTTTCTCCCTTCTCCGAACTCTTTAGCGATCAAGACCTGAGGAAGAAGACACCCTATCTCAAGATCACGGAGTCCCTTGACAATTTCTTTGAAACCCAACCTCTTTTCGGCCCTCAGAACGAGTCTCTCTCTCGCATGCTCCGGGCTCCTGCCAATGCCTCACCCGGGTCCCTTTCCGGCCAGCTCGTCTATATTAAGGATCACTGGGGTTCTCTGCTTTCGGGAGAGATCATGAAGAAGATCCTCCTCGCCCTGGATTTGATCAAAGAGGAGGAGAAACTCCGATTCCTAGGACCCGGGCCCGCCCTGGTCCCTTATTACGGGCCGGGAGTTGGTCTGTACGACGAACCGGAGAGATTCAGCATGGACCGCGACTGGATGCCACGGGTGGTGCTGATCGCCAAGAGCGTTCATGTTTGGCTCGACCAGTTGTCTCGGAAGTACGGTCGCTCGATCACTCACCTCGACCAGATCCCAGACGAGGAGCTAGATATTCTGGCCCGTTGGGGTTTCACCGCGCTCTGGCTGATCGGTGTCTGGGAGCGGAGTCCGGCTTCCCAAGAGATCAAACGGCTCACCGGGAACCCCGAAGCCCTCGCTTCAGCTTATGCCATCTACGACTACACGATCGCATCCGATTTGGGGGGAGAGGATGCCCTGCAAAATCTGAAGGAGAGAGCCAGACAGAGGGGGATCCTTTTGGCCAGTGATATGGTTCCCAACCATACCGGCATCGACTCGATGTGGGTCATCGAGCATCCCGACTGGTTTCTCCAACTTGGCTACAGTCCTTTCCCGAGCTATCAGTTCACCGGACCCAACCTCTCCGCCCATAACCGTTTCGGGATCTATATTGAGGACGGCTACTGGAATCGGACAGATGCTGCCGTCGTGTTCAAGCGAGTAGATCAGTTCACCGGAGAGACCCGGTATATCTATCACGGAAATGATGGAACGAGCATGCCGTGGAATGACACGGCTCAGCTCAATTTTCTGAGGAAAGATGTGCGGGAAGCCGTGATCAACACGATCCTCCATGTGACTCGCAAGTTCCCGATCATCCGGTTTGACGCGGCCATGACCCTGACAAAGCGACACTTTCAGCGTCTGTGGCATCCCCAGCCGGGCACGGGCGGTGACATTCCGTCGAGGGCAGAGCATGGAATGAGTCGGGAGGAATTTGACAGGCTTTTCCCGGTTGAGTTCTGGCGGGAAGTGGTGGATCGCGTGGCCGAGGAGTCTCCGGACACCCTCCTTTTGGCCGAGGCCTTCTGGCTCATGGAGGGATATTTTGTCCGAACTCTGGGCATGCATCGGGTGTACAACAGCGCCTTTATGAACATGCTGAAAATGGAGGAGAATGCAAAATACCGTGGTGTCATGAAGAATGTGCTGGAATTCAATCCCGAGATTCTGAAACGCTTTGTGAATTTCATGAGCAACCCAGACGAGGCGACGGCGGTCGCTCAATTTGGAAAAGAGGACAAGTACATCGGCATCGCCCTGATGATGGTCACCATGCCCGGACTTCCTATGTTCGGCCATGGCCAAATTGAGGGATTCACCGAGAAGTATGGGATGGAGTATCGGAGAGCTTACGCTGACGAGGAGGTTGATTGGGGCCTTGTCCAGAGACACGAGGCCGAGATATTCCCCTTCATGAGGAAGCGCCATCTCTTCAGCGGTGTCGAGAACTTCACCCTTTACGATTTCCACGACCTGGCCGGTGGAGTGGATGAGAATGTCTTTGCCTATTCCAATCGCTTTGGGGAGGAGCGGTCACTCATCATTTACAACAATAAGTACCAAACCACACGGGGCTGGGTGAAGGTGTCGACCCCCATGGCTGTCGCAAATGGGGCAGGGGCGAAAGGGCTCGCCCAAAAGAACCTCGCCGAGGGGTTGGGCATCAAGACGGAGAGTCCCTATTACTATGTCTTTCGTGACCATCGATCAGGTCTCGAGTTTATCCGCCAGGGCAAAGCGTTCTCAGACCAGGGTCTCTATGTCGAACTCGGGGCCTATCAGTACCACGCTTTCCATGAATTCAGGGAGATTCAGGACGACAGGGAAGGCCACCATGCTCGGCTCGAGTCCTTTCTCAGCGGCCGGGGGGTTCCCGATATGGAGGTGGCCCTCACAGAGATGCTCCTGGCTCCGATCCACGACCCCTTCAAAGAGATCATGAACCCCCTCATGTTGGAGAGACTCGTCAACGTCCGCCGTGACGGTTTTGATGCCCCGCAAAGTGAAGAATCAATGAACCTTTTCAAGGAGTCGATGAAGAAATTCCTCGACCAGATCAAAACGAGTGCTGGCGCATCCGGTGACTCCTCCAAAATCGTTCAAGAAGCCTCGACGCTCTTAAGCGGAATCGTTCAACTGGGTTCTGTCGATACATCGCCAGAATGGAAGAAATACCCGAAGGTCCGATCGGCAATCGCAAATCTCAGCACCGTCAATCCGACGGAAAAGAGTCCGAGAAGCACCTTCTGGAGAGTTGCGTTGGCATGGCTGACCGTTTGTAATCTGGGAAAGGTGCGGTCTGATCGGGGATATGAACAGCAAAGCGCAGCCTGGATGGATGAATGGCTCCTGGGAAGCGTCATTTGCCAGACTTTTCAATCCCTGGGCTGTGATGCGGAATCGGCAAGGCGAGAGGCGGAGCTCGTCAAAATCCTTGTCTCCCATCGCCAAGTGCTCGGATCACCGCAACAGCGGGAGAGGATAGAGCCCGATCTGAGGGGCCTGTTCTTTGAGCACGGAGTCCAACAATTCCTCGAGTTCAACTGGTATGATGGAATCCTGTGGTTTAGCAAAGAGCGGTTTGAAGCGCTGATGGAATGGCTCCTTCTCGTCTCTATCTTCGATCTGATGACGACCCTCGCCACTTTAGACCAGAGGTTGGCTGATGCCATTAGGGAGAGATATAGGGTGTTTCGAAGGGTCTGTCGGAGGGCAGAGCGATCAGGATTTCGGGTCGAAAGGATGTTGGCCAATTTGACGAAGCCAAGGGCCGCATAAGGGGAATTCCTGAGACTGGCGATATTTCAGCAGAGGACCTAGAATCTTAAGAAGAGGTCATTGTGCCCCAATGAAATCGAAGACCCAGAAGCAGGCTGGCGAGTCAACCGTGGTGAAAAAAGGGCGGCTCGATAAACTCCGGCGAATTCTGGAGAGAAAGAAAAAGGTTCTGATTCTCACACACAACAATCCGGATCCAGATGCCATTGCCGCGGGCTGGGCCCTGAGCTATTTGTTAAAAAAGAGATTCAATGTGGATTCGGTCTGTGCCTACGGTGGCATCATCACAAGGGCCGAAAACCGAGCCATGGTTCGGCTCCTGAATATTCGCCTTCAACCCGTCGAAATGATCGGTGTCCACAGTTTTACCGTTGTGGCCTTGGTCGACACGCAACCTCGAGCGGGGAACAACGCCCTGCCCCCATCGATGGAGCCAGCGATTGTCATCGATCATCACAACCTCAGAAAGGCCTCCCAAAGGGTGCGGTATGCGGATATCCGGCCACACTATGGCAGTTCCTCGACCATTCTGACCGAGTACCTCATTGAAGCGGGATTATCCATCGGGCCGAAGTTAGCCACGGCCCTCTATTATGGCATTAAATCCGATACGCAGGATCTGGGGAGGGATGCGACGGAGGCGGATTATCAGGCAATGATCAACCTTTATTCCAAGGTTCAACTCAAGGTTCTGCCTCAGATCGAGTATCCAGAACTCTCCCGACACTACTTTACGCTCTTTGACCAGGCCCTCCACGAAGCCAGGCTCTTTGGCGACGTTGTTCTGTGTGATCTGGGATATCTGGCGAGTCCAGATATGGTCCCGCTCATGGCGGACTTTCTCCTGCGTATTTCCGGGGTTCGATGGACCTTCGTTTTGGGCGCGTTCAACAGCCGGGTGATCTTCTCTCTTCGAACCAAGCGAAGTCATCAGAATGCCGGCCTCACCGCGCGTCGGGTGGTGAGAGGAATAGGGACGGCAGGGGGGCATGGCATGATTGCCGGAGGACAAGTCGTTGCGAAAGGGCTGACCGGAGAAACGCAGGAAAGGATCAGCAACAATCTCCGGGACCGATTCTTGGAAATTGTTGGTCGACAGAACACTAAAGGGGAGCGGCTTATCCCCCACTGAATTCGATGTGACCTCAATCTTTGCTTTCCTTTTTGACCTCCTCCCAGAAGGCCTTGGCCCCGACCTTTAGCCCCCGGAGGGTCTGTCGCCCCTTTTTCTGAATCATCGCACGGGCATCTTCAACGGCCTTTTCGGCCATGCGCTCTAGAGTTTCCTCGGAAACGCTTGTCCCCTTTTTCTGGAGGTTTCTCCGGAGGATCTCCTTGGCAAGGTTTCTCTCCACCTCAGAGACCCGATCGAGAATCTTTTTCCATTTTGGTTCGGCCATCGATTGAAACTCAAAAAAAGGGGGTCTGGTCTCTCACAGCCCTCGCAAGGGCACCGGGCCTTGGAGCTGAATGAAAATCGTCGTTTCCGGGTTTCTCACGGATTGAATGATCCGCCCCGGAGGGGGCTAGAAGGTCCCGAGTTGACACTGACTCAGGCGAATTCCCAACGTTTCACAAGCCGCTGTGATCTCCATCTTGGACAAGCCGAATTGCTCGGCGACGGCCCAAGCCTCGATACACGGAAGCCTCCCTTTCACCCTTCGTGCTTTTAGCGCCTCTGCTAGCTCGGCCGGGACGCTCTCAGCAGGCTCGACGATGTTTCGGCTCCCTTTCTGGTATCCGAACAGGCCGAGTTGACACGCCGTGATCTTTACTTCGAGCAAATCCGCCGACTCACCAATCTTGGCAGGACTCGTCCCTGTCTCGCGAGCGATGGTGAATGCCGATGCACACGAAAGACGCCGATTCCTCGCCTTTTCATGGATGAGCTCACCAATCTTGGAATCTACACCCGCATTGGGCGCATGCTTTGTCCGATAACGGCCTTCGTACTCATGGGTCATCTTGCCCTCATGATAACGGATCGCCCTCATCCTTTCAAGGATGTCGTTTCTCTCTGGAGCCACAAACTATGGGATGAGGGAATCGAGGAACTTCCCTACCTTGGGTGAACTCCGGTGTAGAAATCGAAATCAATAAACATATTGATTTTAATGGCTTAAATTTCAATTACTCAAAACCAGTTGAGTATATTCGAACCTCGCTATCCGAAAAAAATCCTTAACTCAGGTTGATGAGGGTGTGGGATGCTCCATCACTCGGCTATATGCCTCTGAGACGTTTTGCCTTCTCAGTTTTACGGCATTGCTCAAAAATGATGCACTGGGTCCTATACTTGCAATATCCACAGGGGTCGGTGCAGGCCTCACACGTGTCGAGGCATTCCTTGCAGTAGTGAACCTGCATTTTGAAACAGGTCACAAAAGATTCGCGATCTGGGTGGTTCAAACACTGAGCCATAGGATTTGGGCCTTTTGGATTGGGATGACGGCTTCCGATGTATCTTAGCCAATGGCTGGATCGAATGCAAGAGACGCACATGTCCCGAAGACCGCCTCAGGATTCGCCAATTCGGTGTTCCCAGGATAAAGCAGGGGGGCAAAAGGTTCGAGGAAATGCACCCCTTCTTGGTTACTTGTTATTGGTTATTGGTCACTTGGCATTTCGCTTTTAGCCTTTATTGTCCGGTCTCTAGTCTCTGGTCTCTCGTCTTTAATCTCCAGTCTCCAATCTCCAGTCTCTGGTCTGTCTTCTCTCGTCTCCGGTCCCCAGTCTCTAATCTCTAGTCTGTCTCCAGTCTTTCGTGTCTCGTCTCTCGTCTCTAGTCTCTAATCTCCAATCTCTGGTTTTTCGTCTTTAGTCTCCAATCTCTCGTCCCTCGTCTCTCTTCTCTCGTCTCCAGTCCTCAATCTCTAGTCTCTAATCTCTATTCTCTGGTCTCTCTTCTCTCGTCTCTAATCTCCAATCTCTAGTCTCTCTTCTCTCGTCTCTCGTCCCCAGTCTCCAATCTCTAGTCTCTCGTCTAAGGCATCGTCGACGATTCAGACCCGTTCAGACCGGTTGAAATCGTCTCCTATTTGCGTCAGAATAGGACATGATCCAGTTCAATTGGCTTCTGATTGCCTTTCTGATCGCTTTCGGCGCTCGTTCGCTCTTTCAGGTGGTTCTCAATCGCCTCAATATCCGCCATCTTCGCAGGCACGGAAATCAGGTTCCGCCTGTTTTTCATGGCCTCGTCGATCAGGAGAAGTTGGCCCGAATTTCTCAGTATACGGCCGATTCGGCTCGTTTTGGACTCATCAACAGTCTCTTTACCCAGGGCCTGATTCTGGTGGTTCTTTTGTCGGGTGTCCTCCCTCTCGGCGTCAGCGCCCTCTCCGGGTGGCTTTCCAATCCGATCGGACAGGGGCTGGTCTTCTTCGGCCTTCTCTATGCCGTATTCAACCTCATGGAAATCCCATTTAGCCTGTATGAGACATTTGTCATCGAAGAGCGTTACGGATTCAATACGAGTACCCTCAAGACCTGGATCCTGGATCTGGTCAAGGGAACCATCCTTTCAATCGTCTTTGGAGGGATCGTTGTCGGACTCCTCTTGGTCCTGATTTATCATCTTCGCCATTCCTGGTGGATTTGGGCATGGATCCTTTTGGCCATCTTCGAAGGGCTCATCCTCTGGCTGTATCCAGTGGTCATTGCCCCCTGGTTTAACAAATTCGAACCGATCGAAGCAGAGACGCTCGAACGTCGGATCCGCCAGCTGATGGAAGAGGCCGGTCTCGCCGTGAAAGGGGTTTTCCAGATGGACGCGGCCACAAGAACCCGTCATACGAACGCCTATTTCACGGGTCTTGGGAAAACCAAAAGGATCGTGTTATTCGACACACTCCTCAGCTCCCATACCGAAGATGAGATCCTGGCCATCCTGTCGCATGAGGTTGGACACTGGAAGCGGCGACATATCATCAAACAACTCCTGCTCGTTGAGATCGGTTCTCTGGTCGGTTTATTCGTGACGGCGCAGTTGCTTGGGTGGCCGCTGCTTTACCAGGCCTTTGGATTGGATGGGCCAATTCCCTTTGTCGGGCTCTTTCTCGTCGGCACAATCATGAGCGTCGGGGGATATTTCCTTCGTCCCTTCCAGTCCGCGATTTCGAGACGGTTTGAAAGGCAGGCGGATCACATGGTTTTTGAACTGATGGGGTCCACGAAGGCCCTCGGTCAGGCGCTCAAGAAGCTCGCCCTCGACAATCTCTCAAATCTGAACCCCCATGCGCTCTTCGCCTGGGTTTACTACTCGCATCCGCCAATCGTGCAACGACTCGAGTGGCTCAACCAAATTGAGGGGGAGGGGAGCACTGGATGAAGCAGAATCTGCAACCCGCTGATGTTATTCTGATCCATATCCGGGAAAGACCCGCCTTCTATGCCCAGGTGGGGGCGATTCTGCCGGACGTGAAGAAGGGCTGGTACCGCATCATGCTCCGGTCGCAGTTCGGGGAACTTGAATGGGTCCTCGAAGATGTCCATCTCTTTCTCGGCCAGACGTGGACCTTCCAGGGGATTCCTCATCGGATGGAGAGAATCGGAAGCGGGCGGAAACGCCCCCGAGAAAAAGCGAGGGTCGTTCCTTTGAAACGAATCAAATAGGGGAGGGCGCCGGTCATTCTCTTTGCCGGAGGCGTGTTTTGATTTACTGAAACGTCTTTAGGTTACTCCATTCCGTTGAGTTCAGTGGAGGCACCTCTTCCCTTTGGATCATTCGAGTTTGGCGCCCGTCCGTTCCCTTTTTCGTCTCATGGTTCTCGTACGAGCCTCAAGAAACTGCGCACTGACCCTTCCGGCAGATACCGCCATTACGATGGACTGCACGGCCCCGATTTCCCGATTGGTTAACCCGTGTGCTTTGGCCTCGCCAAAGTAATGCTCCATTCAGGGATAACAGCCGACCGCCATGGCTGCAGCTAAATGGATCATCAACGTTGTTTTGGGATCCAAGATTTGGTTATGGCGTGCCGAATCATAGAAGTCGTCATAGGTCTTTTTCTGTCTCTTTGGCAACATTGGTCTCTCCTTCTCAAACAGCGAACCGCCGAATTAGGAATGAGATAAAATTGGTTCTCCATGATTCAACATCCGTGGAAATAGCCAGGTTGGCCAGGGGAGATCATCTGATTATCAACAAACCATAGTTTGAGAGACGGACCACTCATTCGATTCTTGTCTCCTCATGAGAACAGAGGAATCTGTGAAAGTCAAGAAGTTTGGTATGTGGCCCTCGAGCCCAAGATGGAAGAGAAGATCGAGGTCCGGTCGCTGTCGTGCCATAGTCGAAACGAGACTCGTGAGTGTAGGGGAGGTATTTGAAAGGAGGATTTCAGTTAGAAAGAAACGTTTCCCGTGGAGTCGTTCTTGGACAAATACAGAATCGGGTTTCTGGCAAAAGGAAACCAGCACGGAGAGAAGATCGTTCAAGTTAAATAAAAGCCTGAACTCTCGAGGAAGCCACACTCCCTCGGCTAACCGCTCAAGGAGGGATGGATTTCAATAGGGAATAGCGAAGACTATCTGTCCATATGAGACAGCCGGGATTTTATTATTGACAAATGTTGTCAAGTTGCTAAACTGCGGTCTCATGCACGAGAGCGGGGGCGGTCGAGCCTCTCGAAACCCAGATGAGCCAATTCATCCTCAAGGCGAGAAATGATCCGAACTTTGCCGTCTCGAGCTTCTCACACTGATTTCGAAGCACCATAAGGGAGGTCAACGTGAAAAAAGGAAAAGCACTGTTTCTCAGGTCACTCCTGGTTAGCGGGCTCTTGGCCCTGCTTCTAAGTACAAATGTCTATTCGCAAGAATTCCAGCCGACACCGACACAGCAGAGCATCCAGAAATCCTTAGAACAAAAGATGCCGAATTTCCAGGTTTTCTGGAACTCAAAACTCGGAATCCCTCGCCAACTCAAAGGGATCTATTCAGGACCGCTGAAACTCGATCCCGTAGTCCTTAAAACCTACTTCTTTGATAACTTCGGATCTCTGTATGGGATCCAGGCTCCGGATAAAGAGATACAGGCAGGTCCGATAAGAACCGATCCCAAAGGCTTCAGCCGGCTCTCTTTATACCAGAAATACGAAAACATCCCAGTCTATGGGGTCTCACTTAAGCTGCGTCTAGATCAAGCCAAAAATCTTGAATCTGTCTCAGGGAAATGGATCCCGGACATCGATATCGATACCAAACCAAGCCTGGACCCGGATCAAGCCAGTCGGAGAATCACGGCATACTTGCGCCAAAAATACACTGGCGAGACGCCTCTCCCGGAAGATCTCACGCTGAAGCCGGACGCGATCACGC
>CAYFYO010000105.1:0-12257 GCA_964347335.1 uncultured Thermodesulfobacteriota bacterium | reverse complement strand
CCTTTGTCATGGCCTTTCACACGTTACTCAATAACGCCGAATGGCTCGGTGGGGCACAAGGAATCGTGGGAATCCCTCTCATGTCGATAGGGAACTACTCTTTTCTCCAAGAAATCAAGATCTTGGGTTTTAAATTACCAGCTCAATCAAACTTCTACTATCTTGCCTTGGTGTTGGGTGGTTTACTGACTTTTGTAGCAGTCAGGCTCTGGAATTCCTGGGTGGGACTCACCTGGAACTCTTTCAATGAAGACACGGGGGATGAACTTTCAGCACAATGTATGGGAGTAGCCGTTAACAACTGGTCCATGATTGCCTTTACAGTCGGAAACTTCTACATCGGCCTTGCGGGCGCCTTTTACGCCCACATGACGACCTATATCGCTCCTCCTGACATTACCTTCTACCTGTCCCTGCTCTTTCTCAGTGCCGTCATCCTGGGGGGGGTGGACAGCATTCTGGGAGTTTCGACGGCCGCTGTCCTTCTTGTCATCATGCCCGAAAAACTCAGAGCCCTCCAGCAATACTGGGTCATCATCTTCGGGGTCATCCTCGTGCTCATGCTCATCTTGAGAAGGGAGGGTTTGATCCCAGCCAGGGTGAGAACTTACGGCCTCAGAATTTCAAGAGCCGCTGGCGCTCCATCAGATAAATGAAGTCAATCGGAAAAGGAAACTCAAGAACAATTTCATCGGAGACAGATCCTGCAGGCGAAGATGACCGAAAATAGTTCGGAACTATTCAGTTGTGAGGGATTGACCAAAGACTTCGGAGGGCTAAGAGCCGTCGATCGCGTCGATTTTGAGGCCTCCGAAGGTGAAATTGTTGGGTTGATCGGGCCAAATGGAGCTGGGAAAACGACTTTGTTCAATCTGATTACCGGAGTGTACCAACCCAATGAAGGTCGGTTCACTCTCCGAGAGGAAGACCTCACTGGCCTGATGCCGCATCAGATCAAAAAGAAAGGCATCAGTAGGACATTCCAGCAGTCGAGGTTGGTGTTGGGTTTAAGCGTTTATGACAACCTGTTTGTCGGAATGCTGGAGAATTTTCGTTCTGGCTTCTTTGATACGCTCATTCGCCGTTCCCGATTCAAAAAGGAACTGGCGACGGCCATTGAAAGGGCGAATCAGCTGTTGAAGCAATTCAATGAGGAGCTGATCGATCATGGTTTTGCGCCGACGAGCGAGATATCTCAGATCGACCGGAGACGGGTGGAAATATGTCGGGCCTTAGCCACGGAGCCGGCCCTGCTACTGCTGGATGAACCCTCAGCAGGAATGACCCCGGAAGAGAGTGTCGAACTCATGAGTGATATCAGGCGGGTTCAGGAGAACTATTACCCCCGGCTATCGATAATTCTTGTGGAACACGACATGATGGTTATCGAGGGTATAACGGACAAGGTAATCGCGCTGAATTATGGGAAAAAAATCGCCGAAGGAACGTTTGAAGAGGTCTCGAAAAATGAAGAACTCAGGGAGGCGTATCTAGGGAAATGAGCCTGTTAGCAATGAACAACGTTACCACTGCTTATGGAAAAGCGGTGGTCCTGCAGAACGTAAACCTCAATGCAGAACAAAAGGAGATCTCTGCCCTTCTGGGCAGTAACGGTTCCGGCAAAACCACTCTAATCAGGACCATCTTAGGGCTGGTCAGGCCTAAGGAGGGGACCATAGAATTTGATGGAAAACAAATTCAGGGGATGCCACCCTACCAAGTGAACGAGATAGGGATTTCCGTCGCTCCGGAAGGAAGGAAGATATTTCCAGAAATGACTGTGGCCGAAAACTTGAGAATGGGCTGCTTTCATGAGGACCGGAAAGAGGTCATCCAAAAGAGAATGAAAGAAATTTTCGGGCTTTTCCCCCGACTCGAGGAGCGACGGAACCAATTGGGGGGAACATTAAGTGGCGGGGAGCAGGGAATGTTATCCCTTGGGCGAGCCCTCATGGGAATGCCCCGACTGATGATACTCGATGAACCGTCTCTGGGTTTACAGCCAAACCTGGTCGAAAGAATGTTTGAAATGATCCAGAGGATAAACCAGGAATGGGGTACGACCATTCTTCTGGCAGAACAAAATGCGAGAAAGACCCTCGAAATAGCCAATTCCGGATATGTTGTTCAAAAGGGAAGAATCATCGCTCAAGGAACGGCCGCTGAAATCGCTGAAAATGAAGTGGTCAAGAAGGCCTATTTGAAGGCGGAAAAGATCGTAAGATAGTAAATCGCGTAGACACTGATCTGTTCTGATCGACATACCGAGATTTATTCCCTCCCCTTTCATACCTTCAATTGTACGTTGCTGTGACATTGCGAACGTACTCGGATCGTCTCCTTTCACCCCCCCCGGAGTGGGCAGCCATAATGGAGTCGCCAGAAACGAAAAAAGCATTTTTGGGCCTATTCGCTAGATCGACCCACGAATGACGCGATATGCTGATCGGCTGTTGACACAGGGATCGGGGTGTATCTTTGGTGAGGGGCTTTCTACACGAGTCGGGTCACGCCTTCTGCCACCTCGGGATAGTTTTCGGACATAATAGGATCGTGACCTGGGAAAAGCAGATCAATTGAAGGGGCCTTGAGCCTGAGCTTTTCGTAGGTTCTCATCCACTCCACCAAATCGACAATGAGCGCGCTCGGCCAGTCCTCACGGTAGTTCCGGAAGACATGGGCGCAGTCTGATCCGAGGATGGCAATGCCCGTGGCCGTGCTTACCGCGACCACCTGGAGACCGACCGTGTGTCCCGGCGCCAAGAGACATTCGATGCCTGCAAGGATTTCATGGTCTCCTTGTAGAAGAGCGAGTCGATCCGTCTTTTCGAGGGAAGCCAAATAGGCGCTTGTGCGCTTATCTGATACATGCTCGAAGGGTGGTCGTTCGGCGATTCTGTCTTTCAGCCAGAAATGATACTCTCGTTCCTGAATGCAAAAGGTCGCCTTCGGAAAGAGACTGGCACCACTCGCATGATCCCAATGAATGTGGGTGAGAATAACGTGGCGAACCTCCCTGACGTCGACTTCGATTCTCGAAAGGACTTCTGCGGGGTTTACATATCCTGTAAGGTTCTTCTCCATGGCAAGGTCGGGGGATACACCGGTATCCACGACCACAGTCTCTTGACCGCCTTTGACGCACCAGATATAGTAGTTCCGTTCTTCCACCTGCTCCCAGTCTTTCAGCCACATCAGGAAGGCCCCAGAGCTCTCTAACGGGCCGGCATATTTCAGCGCATAGATCTCGTGCTCAGGCATAACATCTCTCCGTTAAAAGGCACTTTACCGTTATCCCTTCCGGGGGTGTATTCTTACTCTCTGTGACACTTCCAGCCAACAAAGCAAGCCCTTTTGCCGCCCTTTCGACTCAAATCAGAGGGCTCATCATCGGATACCAACGTCACCGGGTATCGTCTCCAAAACCTCCCTTCTGCATCAAACCTGTCTTCTGAAGCCGACCAGAGTTCGTGTTCCCCTGCCGAATCGAAAGGCATCAAAATCATCCTGGTGGCGAAAATAGAGACAAAGGCTACCGACTTTACCAGGGATCTTGATTCCTGCCTCAACGGCACGACCAAACACGGATCTGTTTCCCAGGAGATAATGACCCGAACCCCGGATGTAAGGGGTTAATCTCGCCGCATACGCCTCATAACCGAGACTTCCCTCCAAATCCCCCCAGAAATCGAAATTCTTCGTTGATGGATAAACGCCCGTCCTGAAGTGCCAATCCCAATAACCGGCATCGTCCTTCTCCAGATCAAGCCCGAGGAAATGATAGTCTCGGATAACACCCTCACCCTCGAGACCATAGAGACCCGAATAAGAATGAAAAGTGCTCAAGTCCAGATTATCGAGGGCAAATCCCAAAGACGGTCCAGCCCTGTACATAACAAAATAGGGGTTGAGATCGTGAGGCAATGTGAGCATTCCTGCATACGTGTTTAAACTCAGGGTCTTGTTGTGACCGATTCTGAGAAACTCCAAATCGATACCGACATCACTGCTGTAACCATACTCCTCGTCGTCGACAAACTTCGCGTAACCACCATTTACGCGAAATCTGGGAGCCCATGCGATCTTTGGTTTTTGTCGATTTGAAAAACGCTTCGATCCTTCTCTCCCCAACCCCATCTCCAGGGAAATACCAGCGGAAAAGAAATCCTCTCCGTCGTCTAACCTATACCAGTCATGAAAATGGTCATATGAGGCGAAAGCAATCAGGTAAGTGACGTCATTCAAGCGGATTCGATCTCCAATCTCAAGGGAAACGTTTTGGTTCATCCCCCTTTCATCGTAGATGGCGTCACCACCAATTTGGATGAAAAAAACGTGATTACCCATTCTGACCACGTCGTCTCTGATGTCAAGCTTAAATATCCATTCATAACGGTTCTCCGTCCGCATCCAGATTTTACTGAGAGAAGCCTTCCAGTTGAACTTGTTCAACCACTCGGAACCCGGATCGAACCGAATTCTGTCATTTTTGTTTCCCAGCCTTATCCCTGTGCTCTCATATCCCAGGCCCAGTTCATTCCAGTGGATCCCGTTCCTTTTCTCCTCGGGTAGTTTTCGACTCGGATTGTAACAGGTATGGTCCCAGAATAACCTGATCCTTCCATGTTCCATCTCATACCCAATTCCCAGATACTCCAACTCATGGTCAAATTGGGCGGGTGATGGATCAAACAAGCTCCTTTCCCGGACACCGAAATGGGCAAA
This sequence comes from uncultured Thermodesulfobacteriota bacterium, assembly GCA_964347335.1. Lineage (GTDB taxonomy): Bacteria > Desulfobacterota > BSN033 > WVXP01 > WVXP01 > WVXP01. The sequence continues at coordinate 7,532 of CAYFYO010000105.1, read as the reverse complement.
CCATTTCCGCACGCTCAGAATATCGGACTGAAACTCTCTCGTTATCTCCCCGGCATAATCCCCTCCCCTCACACTTGCGACTCCTATCGCCACGCTCACATCGGTCAAAAACCGAAAGGAGCCGTCCCGCCCACCTTCGTTTTGCATAGTCTCATTGAAGAATTCCGATGAAGCTCCTGGTTTCATCGCTGAAACAGATCTCGTTTCCGCCTGGGCGAAAAAAGCGAAGCCAAGGGATAGCGCGGCCAGACCAGTGCCCGCGAGTAGTCGTCCCAAATACTGGGATGACGAATCGTATGGAGTCTTTTTCCGCCTTGAACCCATCATCGAGTAAGGATCTCGGGGCTGCCCGACCCTTTGGTGGGAAGGGCCCCCTCCGGGCTTTGAAGGAAGACGCACAGTCGCAATTGAGGTTTCGGTGGTGTGATGGGAGAGAAAGGGAAACGTCGCTTCCTGGTGCCGATTACAGACGTGGCTTGAATCAGACGAGAGGGAATTTCGTGAGTCCCCAGATTCTCTAGGTCGCTCGAGGAAAGCGTCAGCTTGCAAGGAACCCAAATAACAAAGCCTCCAAGGAGGGAAAAGCACCCCTCAGAGGCCCCGTATGGGAACCTTCTGGAACCCCATTGTCATAGCTTCCTCCAGAAGGTTGAACTCTATTTTGTCATTTGCAGATCAGCCGAATCCTTTTATACCACAGGGGATACGGGATCGCAAGATAATGTCCTTCCCATTCGGCTAAAGCTACCCTTTATCGTCTCATCGCGCCCCGCGTGCTCTGAGTCCTCACGACTGGCACGGGAAGCGGATCAGTGTGGCCGGGTGACCTCTTCCGAATAAAGCTTGCCCTGGACGGTTTCAATTGTGGGCTTCGTGTAACTTTTTGAGGGGCTTACCCGTCTTCAAGACAGACCCTTCGGAATTTGGAGGATCACTCACGAGGGATCACCACAAGATCGAAGGCCTCCTCGCTCCGACCCTTGGCAGGATAGTGTTGGGTCGCCAGTGTCCTGTGGCCTCTGGCGGATACACGGATATGAATGTGGGGAGGCCGCCCGACATAGGCTGGTGGGAGGTTGCTCTCGAATTCATACCGACCCGATTCATCTGAGAAAACCGTGGCCCGATGATCGTCGTCGTAACTCCCATCGGGTCCTGCGAGCCACAATTCGATCCGGGCACCGGCAATGGGGGAACAGTCCCTTGAGGATCTTACGATCCCGTGGAGGATGTATCCTGTACCAACCCTCGACCGCACCGGTGCATTTGGTTTGTAGAACGGTCCGAGACTGTCCGGCTGCGTGGGCTGACAGAGGGCACTGGAGACGACCACTCCAGAAGACACAGATTTCAGTCTTCCTGAAACGATAGCCCCTTTGCCATGGGGAGCCTCAAATCCCTCCGATAGAGTCAGGGGCCACAGGGTGGTCAGAATGAACACGACCAAACCTAACCAACTGAGAAAACAGCCCGAATTCGCTCGACAGGGAAGATGCACTTGTCCGCTCTCGTTTGGATTTTGAACCGAGCTTCGATCATTTGGGACTCTAGAAACCTTCATCATTTCGAACCTTTCTCGTGAAGTCTGAGGGCACCTCCGAGCTGTAGCTCTCTCTTCTCCACCTGAAAGGCAGATTCACGATTTCGCCAGGTATCTGGATAGCGTATAAGGCCCTAAACGCCTCAAACAAAACCGTCCGCTGCTGCGCCACGTTGAAAGGCTCGCCAAGGGGATGGCCGAAGGGCCATCTCAGGAAAATGGTGCGAGGCGGCTTTACCTTTTCGGTGAACTCGCGGACGATGGAGATTCCCATCGTCGGGATACCCACCTTTTCAACGACTCTCTGAATCAGCCCCACAGACTGATTGCAAATCGCTCACCCCGGCGTGAAAAGTACGATATCTGCCCTTTGGGATTTGCACTTACGGGCAACCTCAGGACCGGTCTCCTGAAGGAGTGTTGGAATATGATATCCTTCAATATGACCCATGAACCCATAGTGAGTCTCGGCGACCTGTCCGATCACGCCCTCTTCCGCGAGTTCTTTGAGCCTTTGAATGGGAAAAACAATGTTGATATCCTTGTCTGCATCCGAGTGGTCGTAGTAATCATGGGTGATCCGGAGTTCATCGATCGGCCACACACGGTCCACCTCCCGGTATGAGGGGTCACCGAAGGGATCCACCATATCGAAAGGCTCCTGATCTATGTGGTGGACCCCTGAGGTCGTCACAATCGAGACGGTGGACTCGTGCAGTGGTGTCACGACGGGTGTCCAAGGTATATCCTCTGACTCCCAGGGCTGATATGCCTCGATGAACCTCCGGGAGAGAACGGGGAAGCGGGTGAGGATTGTGGCCAATGCTCTGTTTTTATATCTTCGAAAGCTGAGCACAATCACCTCCGACTCGAAGGTCCCTGAGGTATTTTACACCAAGCGTTCTGGGTATCCCAAACAATCTCGGAAATGAAACCGACCGTTTGAATCGCATGCTTAGGCAAAGGGCAGTTATCTTCCGACTGTGAATCTCAGTATAATATGTATGACAGAGGTGATTCAATAATGAAACATTTCGACAGACCGCGGCTGGGCCAGATCGGTATCGTCTCCTTTTTCCTTCTCTTGATTTTGGGAGGCTGCCAGAGCGAGAGGTTTGCGGAACAGAAGACCATCCGGTTTACCACCTGGGGTTCTCCCGCTTCGAACAGGGTCTATCGAGAAGTCGTCGAGGAATTCGAGAAGAGAAACCCGGACATGAGGGTTCAACTCATGATCCTACCATGGACCCATTATCACCGGAAAATTCTCACAATGACCGCAGCCGGGAGCAAGCTGGATTTCATGCGCCTGGCCAACAGCTATTTCCCCCGGTTCGTGGAAAACAAAGCCCTTCTTCTCCTGGACGATTATATCGAAAGGGATCAGGAAGAAATTGACCTCGAGGACTTCTATCCTGAAGCCCTGATGGGCAGCCGGGCCGGTGGTCATTTCTATGGTTTACCACTTGACATCGTCGGCTGGGCTGTCTACTACAATCGCGGAATGTTTGACGCGGCCGGTCTCCCCTATCCGAACGAATCATGGACATGGGAAACATTCCTGGATATTGCCCGGAAACTGACCCGGGACCTCGATGGCGACGGAATCGTTGACCAGTATGGGGCCTACATCAAGGTGAAAATGGGTGTGATCGAGTTGCTCGCAGGCCAGAGCGGCGCGATGATCCTGAACGAGGAAAACAGCAAGTGTCTCTTCAATTCATCTGAAAGCCGGGCGGTTATCCAGCTCCTCTCTGATATGATTGTAAAGTACCAGGTGGTCCCACCTCCCGAGGCTCGAGCGAGTCAGGATCTCTTCGCGATGCAGAAGGTTGCCATGGTACTGCTCATGCGGGGGGATGTAACCGGGTTTCGTCGAAATCTGGTCTTTGACTGGGACGTAGGGCCAGTACCAAAATGGCCGGGAAAGGAACCGAGGGTGCTCCTTGTCGGAGGGTCGAATCCCTGGGTCATTTCAAGCCGGACCAAGCTCCCCGGAGAATCGTGGCGATTTCTCAAGTTTTTTGCTGGAAAAGAGGCCGCAAGAAAGATGGCCGAGACCGGGCGATTCGTTCCCGCAAGGAGGTCGATTGCCGAGAGTCAAGCCTTCTTGGACACGAGCCCACCGGAGCGTAACGTCTATTTTCTCGATTTTATCCGAACACCTAACAAGGTATTCGTTCCCCGCTTTGAGCGGTACAAAAGGCTCGAAAAGGTCTTTGAGGATAACTTCCAACTCCTCGTTGAGGGGAAGGTCAGCGTAGGAGAATGCGTTGCGAAGATCACCCGAGACGTGGATCGACTGATTGAGGAGGTCCGCCTGGAAGACCCGGACCGAGTTTCCTAGCCCGGATGATTCATGAATCTCAGGGATGATTGAATCACACTGGCAAGGTCCTGTCCAACCATGAGGGCGCTCTCCAGCCATTTAGCTTTTCGCCTCTTTTGTTTTGAGATAGTGAATCAATCCCTCTCCGTCCAGCGTGTTAATCACATGCTCCTTTCCCAACCATCCCCGTCTTGCAATGGACACGCCCAAGGCCATGTAGTCCAGACTTTGAAGGACATGGGCGTCTGTCGTAATTGCCACCCGACCCCCCGTCTCTCTCACCATACGGCATAAGACGTCGGTGAGTTCCATACGCTGTGGCTGGGCGTTGATCTCCAGAGCCGTGCCCGTCCGGCCGGCCTCCTTGACCACCACCTCCATATCGAGGTCCACGCCCTCACGCTGGCCGATAAGCCGTCCCGTTGGATGACCGATAATATGAACATGGGGGTTTTGCATCGCTCGAACCACGCGCTCGGTCTGCTCCTCGCGGGAGCGGGAAAACCCAGAGTGGATCGATGCGATGACGAGGTCTAGAGACCCGAGGATCTCATCCGGATAATCCAGTGTCCCATCGGCCCGGATATCCACCTCGGTCCCGGAGAGAAGGCGGAGGCCCTTTCCCGTCCGGTTCCAGGCTTCAATCTCTTGACGCTTTTTGTTGAGGTTCTCAGGAGAAACTCCGTGGGCAATGCCCAGAGAGGGGCTGTGATCGGTAATGGCCAGATACTGATAGCCTCTCGCCTGGGCCACCTCAGCCAGTTCCGAAATCGGATGGGCGCCGTCACTGTAGTGGCTGTGAACGTGCAGGTCTCCTCTGACATCACCATACTCCACTAATTCGGGGAGGCTGCCCTCGATCGCTGCCTCCACCTCGCCCCGATCCTCCCTGAGCTCTGGCGGCACAACGTCTATCCCGAGAAGGGCGTACAGATCCTCCTCGAGTTCTCCCCCAAGCCGCTTGTCTCCGAGTTCTCGGAAATACCCGTACTCGTTGATTCGCATTCCCTTTCGCACGGCCATTTCTCGGAGGCGCACGTTGTGGGCCTTCGAACCCGTAAAGTAGGCGAGAGCGGCTCCATAGCTCTCCGGCGCCACTACCCTGAGGTCCATTTGGAAGCCCTGGGTGTTAACCACGCTGGTCTTAGTTTTGCCATGGCCGAGGACCTCACGGACCTCCTCGAGTTCGACAAAGGCCTCCATGATGGCATCGGGAGATTCAGAGATGGCCAGGAAGTCCAGGTCTCCCACGGTCTCTTTGCGACGCCGGAAGCTGCCGGCCGCCTCGATCCGGGCGAGTCCCCCAAGCCCTTTTAATGTCTGAATGACCTTATCGGCCAGAGTCGTCGCATTCCAGAGGTACATCCGGGCGCCCCCCTCCCGGAAAAGAGAAATCCCCTTGAGAATCTTGGCCTCGCTTTTGGTTCCCATCCCGGGAAGGACCCGGAGCTTCCCCTCCATGGCCGCCCGCTCCAGTCCTTCGAGGTCGATGATATCCAGTTCGTCAAAAAAGAGTTTCGCCTTCTTAGGTCCCACACCCTGGATGTTCATCAGCTGGATCAAACCCTCGGGGATCTCCTTCTTGAGATCCTCGAGCAATCGAACAGTCCCCTTCTCCAGGTACTCCTGGATCTTAGCGGATAGATCCTTACCAATGCCCGGGATTTCCATCAAGTCGCCCCGAGCCGCCACCGAAGCCACATCCTCAGCCAGCGATTCTAAATTCTGGGCTGCCCGCCGGTAAGCTCGAATCCGAAAGGGGTTCTCTTCCTGGATTTCCAGGAGATCAGAAATGTCCGAGAAGACCTTTGCGATCTCCAGATTCCTCATCTAGCTGTACCTCCGCCTATGTATATTATGCAGCAAACTCCCTCCCCCTGTACAGCGCTCGATCCTGACACATCGGAGTTCCGCCCAAAGACCCTTCAACCGCATGCGGTCAAAGCACACGCATGGGGATCGGGGTCGAACTTCGGCGCAGCCGTAAGCATCGAAGAAGGGTTGGTCGGATGGTGCCTCAGAGAGCGTGGACGAAGCGCCAGGGGATGATTGGACCGGCGGGAGGGCAGGGCAAGCACCTCAGATTATTCTTAAAAACGACTGCCAGGGGTCTGTTTCACCGAAACCTGTTGAAAAAGAGACAAGGCCTCCTGTTTGATCTCAACGCTCGTCCACGATCGCCACAGGTCGGACCCACCCGGCGCTCGCCCTCTTGATCTTGATTGGAAAACAGCAGACTGTGAACCCATAGGGGCGACCGATGGCCGAGAGATTCGCGAGCTTCTCCATATGACAGTACCCCGTCTCGATTCCAGAAAAATGAGCTTCCCAAACCACCCGAGGGTCCCCTGTTTTGTAGAACTCCTTTGCCAAAAATGGCAAGGGACGATCCCAACTCCAAGCGTCGATCCCGACGACTCTCACCCCTTGTCCGGTAAGAAATAGAGTGCTTTCCTTGTCCATCCCAGCACCCGTGGCCAGATACTCCTCGGTTCCCCATGCCGCGTCGGCTCCCGTCTGGATGAGGACGATATCGAGGGGCTTGATTTCGTAACCAATCCGTTTCAGCTCCCTCTGGAGATCCTCCACCGTAATCCGCTCTCCGTCCTCTTTGTGACGAAAATCGAGAAGGACGCCGTCACGGAGACACCACGCAAGGGGAATCTCATCGATGGTCAAAGCAGGTTTGCCTCTGTCCATCGTGGGATGATAATGGTAGGGCGCGTCCAAATGGGTGCCACTATGGGTGGTCAGTGTCAAAAACTCCACAGCCCACCCCAGACCCCTGGGCAACTGATCTTTGCCGAGGCCCGGAAAGAATGCTGTCATCTGGTCGGCCCCCTGTTTGTGATCGATGTAGTCCATTTTGGGGATCATCATGGGTGGGTCGCTCGGAAGTTCTGGCTCGATGCTTATGCTGAGATCGACGAAGCGCCTGCGACTCATGGTGCCTCCTTTCCTTCCCTGAAAGCCCACATCACATCGGCGCACGGTGCGAAAGAATGGAGTCGGCCTTTTGGGCGACGCAGTATAGGATAAAGCCCTATCCGTGTCAAGAAAGGTGCAAAAATGGGAGTAGAGAGAGACGAGACTTCGTCATTGACAGAGGGACACTTGAAAAGCCAAAGTCAGAAGGTATAGTTTTAGTCAATTCGCTTTGCAGGGGAGAGCCGACATGGGTGCTGCTCGAAAAAAGATGATTGACGCGTCCGCAAGACGAGCGTTCCAATATGAGATGGAGTTTGGTGGCTGCTGCCAATCGGTTCTCGCGGCGCTTCAAGAAACGTTGAATCTGAGAGACAAAGGCGCATTCAAGGCCGCAAGCGCTCTGGCCGGAGGGGTGGCACGACGGGGCGAAACATGCGGTGCACTGATCGGTGCGATCATGGCTGTATGCCAAATCGTGGGGAGAGACAAGATCGAAGATGTGGAACAATATCGTCTGGCCATGGAACCTGCCGGCGAGATCTTTCTGAAATTCAAAGAAGAAGTGGGCTATACGAACTGCGCCGAGATCCAAAAGATCCTTTTTGGCAGACCCTTCAGACTCCACGAAGAGAAGGAGTACGAGGCATTTCTGGCTGCGGGTGGACACGGCCCAGAGGGTTGCCCTGTGGTTTGTGGTAAGGCCGCCAAGGTCGCTGCGGAAAAGATCCTGGATCT
>CAYFYO010000104.1:0-12560 GCA_964347335.1 uncultured Thermodesulfobacteriota bacterium | reverse complement strand
CTTGACTGTCGCCGACACGTGCGGACCTTGGGGACCCACGGAAAGGGTCATCAAGAAGGTCGGTTACGACCAGGTTTGCAGGGCGAACAATATCCCTCTTAACGATTGGGATAAGATGAAGTGGATGAATATTAAGAACGAAAAGGCAGAGTTCTTGGGCCGATTCGGTGGTGGGGATGGCACGGTTGGATATTCGGCAGATCTTCAGAATTACGATAAGATCATCTATACACCCATCATGAAGACCCATTTCCTCGGGCACATCACCCAGAGTCTGAAACTCTCTGTCGGCATACTCCACCGCGCTGACCGGGGAGCCCATCTCCACAACTTTAATCACATCTTTGTCGGCCAGCAGTCCGCTGAAATCAATCTTCCAGTTCGTCCCGATCTGATCATCATGGATGGCCGTCGGTCATTTATCAGCGGTGGCCCTTCTCACGGTGAACTGGTGAAACCTGGATTCATCCTCGCCTCGGGGGACCAAGTGGCGAACGATGTGATGGGGATCAAAATCCTGCAGGAATGGTATCCGAAAACGCAGAACAAGATCACCATGGACGCCTGGCATGTCAACCAGATCGCCCATGCCGTCAAAGTGGGCGTCGGGTATGCCAAAAGCGACGATGACATCAAAATCATGATTTTCTAAATCGCTTCGAGGATAGCCCCACCCTTTTCGCAGTTGAATCACCGTTCTGAAGGGGGTGGGGCTAATTTTGATCTATGGTACACACCCCTTTGCAGCGAGGGCAGCATGATGAGGTACTTACTTGCTGGCATCATGGCAGGGTTACTGATCCTTCCCATCGTGGCACTGGCGGATAAGGATTCCATCTCAGCCTTCAAGGCAGAATCCCTTTATCGGGCGGTCGCATTGAAGTGGAAGGTGAAAACCCCTTTCACCGGAGAGGTCGTTTTTCGAATCCTTCGGAGTGACACCTTTGCCGAGGGGCCCTATGAGGAAATTGTATCGGTTCCCTATGACAAAAGAAAAAGGAAGTACGAGTACCTAGACAAGAGTCTTGGCGCAGAATCCAACTACTATTATAAATTGGTTGTCGAAGGAGCCGACGAGACCTATGGCCCCGCCCAGGCGAGACCATTCTTTTCACCGCCGGCGACCTAGTGTAGTGTCTCCGTAGTAACTTGCATAATTCACCCGATCCCATGGTCTCCTCAAAGGCGACACTTTGAATCCGAAAATCGAATTTTGAACCTTGACATCCTAGTCCGTTCGATCAGTTTCGGTGTGATTTTCACAAGCGAGTCTTGACACGTGATACGAGTATCCTGGCCCACATCGAGAAGGTATACCTCTATTCGCCACGCTTGAAGGGACAGCGCGGAAATGGCCCCAAGGAAGACCACGAATGATATACAGACCTCACCCCGCAAGGACAGAACGACCCATTTGCTCTCCGACCCTGTCACCCGGCGCACCTTCCTCAGGAATGGAACAGCCGGTGTCCTCTCCTTTCTCTCTGCCGTGGCAATCGCGGACATACTCGACATCGTAACCTTCCCTGACGGCACCAGGGTTGTACTGGCAAAAGCCGCCGTTTTGGCGGATAAATCGGTGTGTTCAGGCTGTCGAACCTGTGAGGCGGTGTGTTCCAATTTCAACAGTGATGGGCGGAATGCCGCGGCCCTCGCTCGGGTCATTTTGGATAAAGAGTACATGAGAGGCGATTACCAGCCGAGAGTCTGTTTTCAATGTCTCGATCCCGTATGTTTGCGGGCCTGCCCCGTGACGGCTTTGCAAGTCGATAAGCAATCCGGAACCCATGCCAGGGTCATCGACGAAAGGGTCTGTATCGGATGTCAACAATGTCTCAAGGCTTGCGACCGGGTTTTTGCCTTGCCAAGACCGCGCTTCGATGCTGTTCAGAACATCACCGTCAAATGTCACCTCTGCTTCGGCGATCCACAGTGTGTCAAGTATTGCCCTACCGGAGCCCTGCGGTTTGAGAAGTCTGAGGAAGGCTTGAAAATCGGTTATCCAATTGTCGAGGGGGTCTAGGTGAAGCGCTACGGCTGGGTTGGAAAAATCTTGAGAGTCGATCTCACCACGGGCAGGACCGATGAAGTTCCAACCCAGGATTACGTGCCAAGATTTCTGGGGGGAAGAGGGCTCGGCGCCAAAATCTGCTGGGACGAAATCCCTCCCGAAGTGGGCGCCTTCGATCCCGAGAACCGCCTCGTCTTTGCCACCGGGCCTCTTCAGGGCACTTTGGCGCCCACATCAGGGCGCTTCACAATCATGGGCAAGGCTCCGCAAACGGCACCCGTGGAATCATACTGCCGCTCAGGAGTTGGCGGTCATTGGGCTCCCGAGCTTAAGTGGGCTGGATACGATGCGATCGTTATCCAGGGCAAATCCCCCACACCCGTCTACCTCTGGATCAATGACGGAACCGCCGAGATCCTCGATGCCACCCGTCTTTGGGGTCTCGATACCTACCAGGCACAAGAACGAATCTGGGATATTCACGGAAAAAATACTCGAGTCATGACGATCGGCTTGGCCGGAGAAAAAAAGAGCCGGATTGCCATTATCTTGACCGATACGGGAGATGCTTCTGGTCAATGCGGCTTCGGCGGTGTTATGGGATCGAAAAACCTGAAGGCCATTGCCGTCAGAGGAACGGGTCATGTGGGGGTGGCCAGGCCCAAGCAGCTCATCGAGATTATCCATGATGTCAATGACCGGTTTGCCAGGAAATCTGCCTATGGCGATCCCTTCAAACCCGAGGAGCCGGGATTCAAATACAACATATGGGGCGGGGGATATGGGAGAGGGTCTCTCGGGGAAGCCCCCGGGGAGTTGCTAGATCTCGTAAACAATCCCTCTTCTGGTTACAGTCGAGTCCTCGATGGATGTTTTGGCTGTCCCGTGATTTGCAGAGCTCACGTCAGAGGTCCGGACATTATCAACGGGGTTGCGTTTTGTGCCCAGGCATACATGTACATGGAGTCCACGGTTTATGATTACGAGAAGGGGTACAGTAAGGTCACCTGGCAAGCTGCCAAAATGGCGGACTTATTTGGCATTAACGCCTACGATGTTATGGCCATCCTACCCTGGTTGGACGACTGCTACCGAGATGACCTACTCACGGAAGATGATACGGGACTCCCATTAGATGAAATCGGGAGTGAACGGTTCATTTACGAACTCCTTCGAAAAATTGCACACCGGGAGGGATTTGGGGATCTTCTCGCCGAGGGAGGTCAAAGGGCGGCCACGAAGATCGGAGGAGAGGCTGAGAAACGTATGGAAATGTATTACACTCGGGCAGGGAGGTTCGGGGGTTACCGGGAGCACTGGGGGTATCTGGGTGGTTTCCCGACAGGGCACGCCCTATCTCATCTTGCGCTGCTCTGGGCAGTGGATAATCGAGACGTCTTTTCCTCTCATAATCTCATGTCCCAGCTTTGGGGAGCCGCTTTCACCATCGGGCAGGATGCACGCACGGCAGTCCCTGAAGATCTGACAACGATTTTGAGACCCGTGATGAAGTATGCCTATGGTTCTGAAAAGGCGGCTGAATTCATCACGGAAGATGGGAAGGCACTTAACTGGGAATGGACGCCCCAAGTTGTCAAGAGGCACCAGGAAAGGACCTTGCTGAAGGACAGCTACATTGTCTGCGATATTCCCTTCCCCTTCATTTTCGACCCAAACACAGAGAACCACGTTGGGGATACATCGATTGAGAGTCGTCTCTATTCTGCCGTTACAGGGATCGACATGTCTGAAGAAGAGTCGTACAAAAGGGGGGACATGTTGTCCACTTTGGAGCGAGCCATCGCTTGCCGGGATGGTCGAACCAGGGAAGACGATGTCCTATTTGAAAAATACTATACAAACCTTGACGCCGCGGGCCGGAAATACAACCGCGCAGATCTAGAGAGGGCAAAGGACGAGTTTTATCAGCTGTGCGGATGGGATGTGGCGCGGGGGGTTCCCACGAGAGAGAAACTGGAGGAAGTTGATCTGAAAGAAGTGGCCGATGAGCTTGAAAACCAGGGCATTCTACCCAAGTGAGCCAGAGGGACAGCGCCAATGGAGCCTGTATCTTTCCCCACGATGGTGATGGCTGATTACCAGCTTTATCGCCTCGATGACCTCGTTTTTTTCGGCCTTATCGGTATTTCCATCCTTTTCTGTCTCATCCATGCGGCCCGAAGGGCTTTTCGGCAACCCACGCCGACTGAGACAGAAGAGAGCTAGGCCCCAAGCGAAAGAGATCGTATGACGGAAGAAATCAAAAGATATACCGTTCCACAGAGGATCTATCATTGGGCAAACACCGTGAGTGTTTCGGTCCTCCTGATCTCGGGTCTGGCAATTTATGCGCCGAATCTCTTTTCGTCCCTGAAGATCACGACATCAACGTGGTTCAGGTTACATATGTGGTTTGTGCCGATATTCCTCGCGGGGGTCGCCTTCCACATCATTCACAGCACTTTTTTCTTGGATCGGCTCGGTTATTTGTGGTTTGGAAGAGCCGAGCAGCAGAGGCTAGCGACGATCATCAGAAACTTCCTCGGTTTGACCAAAGCATATCCGAGACTCGGGAAGTATCATCCGGCCCAGATCCTGGTTCATTGGGCCTTTTCTGCAAACCTTTTGGTCCTCACCCTGACCGGATTCATTCTCTGGAAACCTCTGCGGCAACTGATCCCTCTCCGCCTCTTTGGCCTCGGTTGGGATTTCATATTCTTCAACCGGCTCTTACATGACTTCTTTACGGCCTCTCTGGCTGCGATGATCATCGGCCATGTTTACTTCGCTGTGATGATCAAAAAGAACTGGCCAGATCTGAAGTCCATGTTCACGGGTAAGATTCCCCGCGAGGAGTTCGAAAGGTATCACGAGATTGAAGTCGAAGAACCCGCCCCCTCCCTCTAATCTAAATCAACTGACAGATGACAGCCTGCCGCCACATCCCCGCGCATGGATGAATAGAATCTGGCCCCTCACTGGACGTCTTGAAGATCGGACTCTAGCGGGATCCCATTTGAAGGGGGCATCCTCTCTTTCCTCTCCATCTGTTCGAGACATTCGCCGCAGTAGACATAGCACTCAAAGACACACGCCAGTTCCTCTTCCATATCGACGTGACGTTTACAGAGAGAGCACCTGACTCCCATCAGCCCCTCCTTTTTCAAGTCCAAAATCAAAAGCCCATCCGAAAGGACGGGCTCGCATAGAATTTCGTATTTTTCTTGGCGGTCAGGCCACCCGGGTCTCTCTCTGCAAGGTCTGACCGGGTCGCCTTGCGTCCGACCCTTTCGGGGTAATTCGCCATGACGAAAAGTAGGAGACCTACAATTTCGCCTCTAAAATGACTGCTACGCAATTCACATACCAAAATGAGCCTTTTTGTAACCTTCTGAATTCAAATGGTTTTTGATCATCTTTCGGGTTCACGCAAGGCTTTTGGTCTGAATTTTTTGTCAATCCATGGAAAAATTTAAAGAGATCTGCTTCCCCGGCTTTGCATCCTGAAGGCCTCCAGAGGCGTGGTCGAGATTCACCGCAAAGCCACAGGGCTCCTTGAATCTCGTCTCGCGGGATTCAATGAACGATCGATGAAACAAAACATACTCCTTCAGCTCCGAAGGGGACCGGGTTTTTTCCGATAAATGCCATTGCCGTCCGTTTGAAACTTCGACTTAAAGCCCCGGGCGAAATGTGATAAAACTCAGAGATCGTTGAGAGGCCGATCTCTCATCAATTCGATTGGAGGTCCGTGCGCTGAGATCCAGCCGTCTTTTGGCCGTCACCGAAGGTTTCTTGACCACCATGATCTGGTCCTCATCGTTTGTATTTATCAAGATGGGACTCGTTTATCTCAAACCGATGACCCTTGCAGGGATGCGGTACTTTACCGCCTTCATCCTGCTCGTTCCCATCATGAGCTATCGTGGAGAGCTGAGGCGCAAACTGACCCGAGCCCAGTGGATTGACCTCTTCTTGATGGGTCTCTGTGCCTACACGCTGGCCAATGGGGCACTCTTCTGGGGCCTGAAGTACATTCCCGCCATTACGGGCTCTTTCCTCTTCAGTCTGCTCCCCCTGCCAGTCCTTTTTCTGGGTATTCTCTGGCTTCGGGAGATGCCTAAGGGATGGCAGATCGTGGGAATTCTTGTCGCCATGGGTGGAAGTGCTCTTTTCTTCTCACCTGGCCTGGCCGCCGGGGAACCGTTTGCCGTGGGGGTGGTGTCTCTTGGAGTCCTCGCTTTCGCTTTCTATGGTATCCTCAGCCGGAGTTCGGCAAAGGATGGCCGTGTGAGCATGATCCAGCTCACGGCGATCCCATTGGGTTTTGGAGGGGGATTACTCCTTCTGCTCGGTGTCGTTATTGAGGGGGCGTTCAGGCCGTCCCTCCCAGGGCTGGCCCTGGTCCTCTGGTTGGCGGTAATCAATACGATCCTTGCCTACCTCTTCTACTACCGCTCTCTTCGCGTTCTAACGGCTCTTGAACTCCATATTATCCTGAATCTCTCGCCCTTAGGCACAGCTCTTTTGGCTGCCTTGCTTCTGGGTGAGCGGCTGACGCTAACCCAGATAATCGGGATGTTCACCGTCATCATCGGGGTAACGCTCGTTCAATGGAGGAGAAACGGAGCAGAAACGACCTAGTCCGTGACAAACTGGCGCTTTCCGAGAGCCTAAAGTCTGGTTGCAACCAGGAAGCCCGTCCCAAAGGGAATAGCATGTCTCTCACGCACGATCAAGATCCGTGACACAAAAGGAGCCTCGGGCAATGAGACCATCGTCCCAGTCTTTCATCGCTTTTGTTTTGTTCACCTTCATTTTGACGAGTTGTCATGCGGAAAAGGAGCAAGTTACCGCATTTGTTCATGTCAATCTCATCCCCATGACGCATGAACGCGTCCGAGAGGATCAAACCGTCCTGGTCGAGGGGACAAGGATCGCCGCCGTGGGGCCCTCGGATGAGGTTGCCGTGCCTGAAAAGGCAAGTGTTATCGATGGAGCGGGCACTTACTTAATGCCGGGCCTTGCCGACATGCATACGCATACGAGAGAGGATTGGCCGAGCGACACCTGGGCGGTTTCGCCATTGAATCTCTACCTGGCCAACGGGGTGACAACGATTCGGGATTTCGGGCCAAGAGGGAAATCGTTGACCTATGCACTTCGCTGGCGAAAGGAAATTGGGAGGGGGCGACGTTATGGGCCAACCATCTACGCTGCTGGTCCAATTCTCTATGGTCCTGTTGAAAATCCTCAGACAACTATCCGGGACCAAAAAGCTCAAGGTTTCGATTTTATTAAACTCTATTCATTCCTGTCGAAAGAGGAATTTCGCGAGGCCATGACGGCCGCCAAGGGATTGGGGATGTACTCGGCTGGCCATATCCCCTTTTCAGTTGGCTTGGATGGGGTGATATCAGAGGGCATGGACGAGATCGCCCATATCGAAGAGCTGGATTTCGAATTCCTCGAATTCGATAGAAACAAGAAAATGGCTCCGCAGCAGTGGTTTCTCTATCTCATCGAAACTGCCGTAGAACAGTCTAGGTCGTCTTTTGGGCTCAATGTCGAGGATCTCAAGAGGAGACACGGAGAATCGATTTCGGCTGTCATGAGTCAGCTTCAAACCGCAAATGTCCCGATTTGTACGACGCTGGTCGTCGGCGAGATCATCGTGCAAAAGCTCTTTGAGCCACAGGCATTTCTGGCCCGTCCAGTCAATAAGTATCTCCCAAAATGGTACTGGGATGCTTTCCGCCAGGGAAAGGAAACGCACCAAATGCAATTTCGCGGTAACGAGAATTTTGCACCCTTCAAATATACCCTGGAAAGGGTCTTGCTGGGTGAATTAAGGAAAGCAGGGATACGTTTGATTTTTGGTACAGACGCCGGGACCGGTGGGATGGGTATTGTGCCTGGTTTTTCGATCCACGATGAGTTGAGGATCCTCACCGAGGATGGTTTTACCCCATACGAAGCCATTGTTACTGGCACTGTCAATGCCTCAAAAGTGGTCGAGGCCATGACTGGGAAGGACGATTTTGGCACGATCGAGGTCGGCAAGCGGGCCGATCTCATTCTGTTGAGTGCCAATCCACTGAAAGATGTCGCCCATATCCGACACCCTCGTGGTGTCATGGCAACCGGTCGGTGGTATTCTCAAGAGACACTGGAAGAGATGATCGCGATCGAAGAGTAGCATGAGCGCGATTCCAAATCCTCAAGCGCACGAATTGCGGATGGAATGTCGGAGGTATTCATGGATCAAAAACGCGTCGGTATCCTGATTTTTCCCGATGTCGAGGTCCTCGACTTCAGCGGGCCTTACGAGGTTTTCTCCGTCACCTGCCTCACGGAAGAAAGGCGGAGAGAAGCGCCTTCACCTTTTCAGCTTCTGATGATTGCCGAAAAGGATGAAGTCGTCGTCGCCACGGGGGGTCTGCGCATTCTTCCAGATCGGACGCTGGGGAACTGTCCATCTCTCGATATTCTCGTCGTACCTGGCGGTTGGGGGACCCGCAAAGAGATCGACAACGATTCTCTCATCCGTTGGATTGCCGAACAGGGCAAAGAGGTGGAAACCCTCACCTCGGTCTGCACTGGGGCGATGCTGCTTGGTCGGGCGGGCCTACTCGATGGACGTCGTGCAACAACCCACTGGCGGTCCTTAGACTGGATGCGTCAAACATTTCCTCGAGTGACGGTCGAAGACCAATTACACGTGGTGGAAGATGGTCATGTCCTGACATCTGCTGGAATCTCCGCAGGTATCGACATGGCTCTGCGAGTGGTGGTTCGTTATTTTGGCGAGGCCGTTGCGCGAACCACGGCACGTTACATGGAGTATCCCTTTTCCGAAGACAACGCCAGACGCATCTCATCACCAAGCGCCTTGAAAAACCACTGATCATCGGCCGCCATATTTGATACTGCCTGAGAGGCGTGAGACCCATGATCGGGGTCAGGCGGAAAGGTCGAACTGAATGGAAGTCCTGCGCACCCCTGACGATCGGTTTGCTCACCTGCCGGATTATCCCTTCGAGCCCCATTACACCGTGGTTGAGGATCTCCGCATCCACCACATCGACGAGGGTCCGGCCAAAGGTGCACGGGTGCTTCTCATGCATGGGGAGCCCACCTGGTCTTTTCTCTACCGCCACATGATCCCGGTTTTGGTCGCAGCCGGATACCGGGCGGTGGCTCCCGATTTGGTGGGTTTCGGCCGCTCCGACAAGCCCGCCCTGCTCTCCGATTACAGCTACCAACGTCACGTCGACTGGATGAAGGGGTGGCTCGAGGGGATGCGTCTCGACAATATGACCCTCGTCTGCCAGGATTGGGGATCGCTGATCGGCCTCCGTCTTGCGGCTGAGCTTCCGGAGCGCTTCTCTCGAATTGTCGTGGCCAATGGCTTTCTCCCCACCGGCGACTCCAGGGTTCCCTTCGCCTTCCGCCTCTGGCAGACGTTTGCCAAGTGGACACCGTGGTTTCCCGCTGGCCGAATCGTGAGCTTTGGCTGCAGGACGAGGCTCACCAGAGAGACGATCGCCGCTTATAACGCTCCCTTTCCCAAAGAATCATACAAGCAGGGAGCAAGAGCATTTCCGAGGCTCGTACCGACTCGGCCCGATGACCCAGCTTCCCCGGCGAATCGTCGCGCTTGGAAATCTCTTCGTCAATGGGAGAAACCGTTTCTCACCGCCTTTAGCGATGGCGATCCAGTCTTCCGGGGCGCTGACCGGGTGTTCCAAAAGCTCGTTCCTGGCGCTGCAGGGCAGCCCCACACCACCATCAGGGGTGCGGGCCACTTCCTCCAGGAGGACAGAGGCCGCGAGCTGGCTCAGGTGGTCGTGGATTTCATCGAAGGGACTCGATAGCGACCCCTTGGTACACCCCACATGACAGTTCGGCATAAAACCAGGTATGGCACAGGTACGGATCAAAATGATAGAATCTAGCCACGGTGCAGCAGGAGGCATGGGATTTCCATCTGTTGTGACGGGCACTTACACTCATCGAGCCACTCAGTCGCATACGCGTAAACCGAGTGGGAAAGGGGGGTATGATGGCTACCCAAGATTTCAATTTGGTCCGACGGTTTGTCACGGTCGCAACGAGAATGTACGGTCAGACGCTTTTTATGGATCGAAATGTCGTCGGGGTTGGCTGCGGCGAGAAAATCGCCCACGGCGGGAAAGTTGGACGCTACGGCATGACGGTTTTTGTCGCGAGGAAGACCCCGCCACAATTTCTGCCGCTCTCACGTCTCGTCCCCAAGAAGTTTTTTGTGGGATCATTTGAGATAGAAACCGATGTCGTGGAAACAGGCCCCTTCTATGCCTTGGAACTCACACAGCGGCAGCGTCCGGCAAAAGGGGGAATTTCAATTGGTCACCCACAGGTTACGGCCGGCACCCTGGGCTGTCTGGTCCGTGACAATACCGATGGCACCGTGAATATTCTGAGTAATAATCACGTGCTCGCCAATTCGAATAACGCGCAAATTGGCGATTCAATCGTCCAGCCAGGGGTTTTTGACGGGGGTCTGGACCCGACTGATAGGATTGCCCTTCTCAAACGTTTTGTCCCCGTGATCCCCGAAGGACAGGGGGTGAATCGGATCGACGCGGCGATTGCCCAGCCTCTCGACCCAGGCGACGTCGCAAACGAGATGAACCTCGGCCTCGCGCCACCCGGGCCCAACCACAGAGTTGTGGGATTGCTGTTTGCGGGTTCGTGTAACTCCACGATCCTCAATCCGATTCAGACCGTGCTTCAGGAGTTGGATGTGACTTTTTTGAATGCGGATGCGGTGGCCGAGGGTAACATTGGACTGAATGTGGAGAAGGTGGGTCGAACGACTGAGTATACGACCTCGACGATCAAGACGATCGATACCACCGTACGGGTTCAATATGACTTTGGGATTGCCGTGTTCGTCGACCAGTTTGTAACGGCGTGGATGTCAGAGGGAGGAGATTCAGGTTCGATCGTTTTCAGCGGAGGTGCTGGCGGTGACGAGGATCGCTGCGGTTGTCCCTTTGTCAGTTCCCTTGTCGATCTTCTTGGGCTCGATCTGCGTGGTCAGGAAACCGCTGCTCGACAGTTCCGTAATTCGATACTTCGTCAGACTTCAGGGGGTCTTGCCCTGGTTGATGCTTACTACAAAGTGCAGCCGAGATTCCAGGAAATCCTGCCCCAACTCAGCGCTCGGGAAAAGGCGACTGTGAAACGGTTTATCGAAAAGTTCTATCTCGCATTCGCCCGTGGAATTGTACCGGCTGGACAGGAGGTCGTGCTCTTCGATCAGCAGACCCTAAAAGATGCTGACCAGGTGCTTGCAATCCTGAAGAAGCGAATCAGTCGTGAAGAGTTCGAGAAGATTTCTGCATTCAAGCCATTTCTCAGGGAGTTCCGGGGGAAGAGACTGAAAGAAATCCTGAGGACGCTGGACCAAAAGCGAGTCACCCAAGGATTGGAGAGGACGATAAAAGGCGGCAAATAGCCGGAGAAAACGGTTCGATCCCCTAAGCAGGGGAGAGGTCACTGTACCTCGAGAAACCGGGCTTCCCGAAACGCGGGGGAGCTCGGTTTTCTTGAGAGGGAGGGAGAGGAAACACAACCTGGGAAGCGTACGATGGGACACGAAGAGATCCGATTAGATGACGAATTCAGGAAATGTGTCGATTTTCATGGCCACGTCTGTCCGGGGGTGGCCATTGGTTTTCGGGCGGCTCGACTCCTCATGGCACGGCTCGGTGTTGGGAAGGCATCGGATGAGGAGCTCGTCGCCATCGTGGAGAATGACGCTTGCGGTGCCGACGCCATTCAGGTGACAACGGGCTGTACTTTTGGGAAGGGGAATTTCGTTTTCAAAAATTATGGGAAACATGCATTTACACTGGCCCTCAGAGAAAGCGGGAGGGCGATGCGGGTCTGTCTGAGACCGGAGTTTCTGGAGGGCGGTCCGGAGTATCGTTCCCTTTCTGAAAAGCTGCAAAAGGAGAAGGCATCGCCAGAGGAGAGGGCAGCGTTCGAGCGTCTCCGTCACGAGCGCATCGGAGAGATTCTTGAAGCGGATGCGGACTCCCTTTTCAAAATCGAAGAGGTTTCTGCTGACATCCCCCCGAAGGCCAGAGTGAGTGAATCCAAGACCTGTGATCGCTGTGGTGAACCGACCCAGATGGATCTGCTCCGCCAAATCAACGGGAAAACGCTGTGCCCCCCTTGCGCGAATCAACGCCTTCCAGAGGGCGGTAATTGAGCTTGATATGCTCCTGTGAGGCCACGATTCGAGCGACAGGGCCATGAGCAAGTCGGAACCCCATCGGTTGTGACGCCTTTTTTTGACACACGAGCTCACGCGCTTTTCCCCTCACCCCATCAGAAAGCGAGTTCCTGTCCCTTCAATCAGACCGCTGGTAAATCCCGTCAAACGGAGGTCAGGCGCTTCTGCTCAAAAGGAGGAGATACTCGGCACCGCGCGCTTTCGACTCTCGGGCCACGGGGGATCGACTTGCCAGGATTTGTACTTACAGACAGCTATGGC
>CAYFYO010000103.1:0-12834 GCA_964347335.1 uncultured Thermodesulfobacteriota bacterium | reverse complement strand
AGCAGTTAACGGCCTGAGGATGCAATTTATCCCTTCTTGACACCCTATTTCAAAGGGATAGAATGAGGGTTGGAATGGGGGGATGCAGTTCATCCAATAGACCGCTTGTATTTCCCGAGATCCAAGATATCTCACCTTCAAATACTGAACATTCGCCTAGATGCTGGAATTCCTGCTGCGACTTGAGACACTATTCTGGTTTCATCCCTTCCACAAAAGCCACTCGATATTAGGTAGAACAGAAAGCCCCTAGGTTTGAGCCATGATAAGAGCTTTTCAGAAGGTGCCCATCCAGAAGCCTGCGAGTGTATTTCATATCCTCTTGGAGGCTTTTAGGTTTTCATAACCTCTAATCGAGAAGGGAGTGCCATTAGCTCACCAATTTTGCGCTCAAACGCCGGACTCGCGTAAAGGGAGGTGATTATGATGAAAGGTATCATCGCGTTTGTACTTAACTTCGTTCTCTTTTTAGCTTTCGGATCGGCCAATGCCCAGATGGCAAAGGAGGGAAAGGGTTCTAGCACGAACATGTACAGCGGCACTTTCAAGGTGCTTCCTCTTGATCAGGATCGTTTCGTCGCGGTCTATGAAAATACCGGGGCGCTAACCAGTGACTCTGGCGAGGGTCTGTTTCACAATATGTCGAGTCGCGGTGTCGGGATCGTCTACTTCGAAAAGGGAGTAGGAAAAACATTGGGATACATCGTTCTGACGGATCCGGAGGGTGACAAAGTGCTCGTTGAAATCAAGGAGGATACCACCCGCCCTGCCCCCAGTCCGAATAGCGGCACGGGCAAGTACATAGGAGGGACTGGGAAATTCGCAGGAATA
Source organism: uncultured Thermodesulfobacteriota bacterium (assembly GCA_964347335.1). Taxonomy (GTDB): domain Bacteria; phylum Desulfobacterota; class BSN033; order WVXP01; family WVXP01; genus WVXP01. The sequence goes on along the minus strand of CAYFYO010000103.1, from coordinate 12,003 downwards.
GAGGGCACCTTGCAATACCAGCGGTGGTATGTACGACAAGACGCTGAGGGGACCTACCAGGCGATCTCCAAAGGCAAAGGCAGTTACAAATTGCCCTGAACTATGCAGCGAGTCAGGTCTTTAGGAACCGTGCTTCGTGCGGGGTTTTTTTGTCTCCGTTGCGTGGATTCCGGGCATGACGCCGTCATCGGAATCAATATAAGTAACTGTGATACTGAGTTGGGCCTCCCTGGCAAGAAGGGCAAAACCAAACCGGTAAGCCGAAACTATGAGTCAGGACGGAATGTGATGAGTACAAGATGCGTTCGAAACCTTTCGCCCACCTCCGAGACTGTTGAATTCCTCCGCAAATAGACACCTCTGCGGGATGTTCCAGACTGCATATCTCAGTCATGAGTGAACAGGTCAGCGGTGGCTTTTCCTCGGAAGTCGGCTTAACTTGGGCGGGGCGTTGATTGCCGTGACACGCCGCTTTCCATTCATCGGTTTCGATGGTTTCGAAATCGAGAAGGGGGTCCTTTCATATGCCCTGAGGTTTTCATCATCGAATTCCGAGTTTGAAGAGGGTGAGGCTCCCGAGGAAATACAAGATGATAATGGAAATGGACCCCCAGCTAATATGCCAGGGGACCTTCTTGGCTCTGTAGACAAGATCCATAATGACAATATTGGTCATTACGATCCCCAAGACGGCCGTCAGGATATGGTTGTGTGAAACATTTGCCAATATGGCTCCTTTGGTGAAAAACACATCTGCTAAGGGGATCAGAGTGATGTTGAAGATATTGCTGCCCAAGAGGTTTCCAATGGCCATATCGAAATGCCCCATCCTCACCAGTGGAATTCCCACCGCAAGTTCTGGGAGTGACGTGACGACGGCGAGCATAAAGCTCCCGATAAAAGACCGTCCCCAGCCCGTCGTTTGAGCAATGGCATCCGCTGTGACGGAAAGCCAGAAGCCGGCGCCTACGATGGCAATCGCACCGATAGCGAAAAAGATATGGATTGATTTCCCCTTCGTGGGGGTCGCCGATTCTTGGACGTGTGAATCTCCCTTGGCCGATTCCATGGTCACATGGCGGTAGAGCATTTTCACTCCAACCGCATAGGTCAAGATAAGGATGATGCTTTCAAGCCCCATGAAGCCCAGGTTGAAACTCAATCTAAAGCCCATGGAGAGGACGGCCAGCCCCGCGAGCAAGATGCCGAGACTTGCTGCAACAATGTGCCCCGGGGAGAGAAGGTCGAGGAGAGCCCCTCTTCCCTGTACGATATCAAGGACAGCGATGAGCAATAGGTTAAACAGGTTGCTGCCGAAGACGTTGCCTATTGCCAAATCCGGCGCTTCGACAACTGACGCAGAGGTGACGCAGACGGTCAACTCGGGGAGAGAGGTTATGGCGGAGAACAAGATGATTCCCAGGAGAGTCTGGCCGAGCCTAGTTCTCTTTGCCATTTCGTCGCCATATTGGGCCAACTTATGTCCTGATACAACGATAATCACAGCAGCTAGAGCAAATTGGGCCCAAACCATCTTCGCCCCCGTGGTCGGTCGGGATTCAGGTGAACCCTACAGCAGTTGGTGTGGCGCGTCAACTCGGGCCAATGTTGAGAGTCCAACATCGAGTCAGGGATATCGCTCCTCGTCAGTCTTGAATCCGTTCTCGGGAGAAAGATGCCCGGATGATAAGGGGCGGCAGCGAATTAAATCGTGTTTTTTCCCAATCGACCCGTTTGGGACTACAGAGGCCGCAAATCAATGTCCCTCGGATAACTGAATTCAGCCTTTTTTGCCGTAATGCTCTGAAGGGTGGGATGAGCGATTTCAAGATGGACCAAACGGGTGAGACCCGATTTGGTTATGCAGTATTTCCATCCAAATAAATCCCATTGGATGATGAAGAAAGGGTTTTCAGGAAAAACGCCTGTCGACCCGCCATGCATGAATCCAGGGCCGCTGGAACACTCGGTGGTGCTAGTGGGGCGGTAAATTCCTTTGTTGTTGTCAATGGGTGTAAATCTGTGTAAAAAACTGAAAACACTGACCTTTCTTCTTGACCGCGTCTTCCTGACCTGCTAAAATATGCTCTTCTCGACCCGATATCCATCGCAAATCAGCGGGGTTTTCAGGAAAGGAGGAATATCCGTGAAAAGAATATGCACTTACCTTTTGACCCTGATGATTCCGATCTTTCTCTTTGGCTGTGGAGGGGGGGGTAGCAGTTCGGGTGGCTCGGGTGGTTTCGGTACGATCGTCATCGGTGTAACCGATACGAAGCCGATGCTTCCCTCAGGGACTGAGGAGGTTCTGATCACTTTTGAGGAAGTTTTAGTCCACAGGCCGGGAGGAGGCTGGGTTTCCCTCCCTCTGGCCGAAACCCCTTATACGATCGACTTGCTTCAGTTCTCAGATGGCACGACGACCGACCTCGTCCCGCCGGTGGCGCTGCTTTCTGGAAAGTATACACAGATCCGTATTGTGGTCACTGAGGCCTTGATCATCGTTAACGGGTCGGAGCATCCAGTGGTGATTCCTTCAGAAAACCTCAAAACCGATAAGCAGTTCAACTTTCAGGTGGTGGGCGGCGGGGCAGTCGACCTCACGGTCGATTTCGACCTGAGCCAATCAATCGTGGTAACAGGATTCGATACCTACAAACTCAAGCCGGTGCTCCACATCAATAACACTCAGGAAGCTGCAACGATTCACGGAGAGATTAGCGCCTCCAGCTTCGCAACCTCTCAGGAGGCTTTTGTCACTGTTTACCTGGATAAGGATCAAAGTGGAGATGTTACCGACGTCGACGAAATATACACCGAGGTGGTCGTGGCACAGACGAGTTCAGTTGCCCCAACGGAGTTTCGGATCTTCTGGTTGGTACCTAGGCAGTATTATGTTGTGGTCGTAGAGGTCGATGGCTTCCGGTACACTGAGGCACTCGATTTGACCGAAACACAACCGGGTACCATTTTTAGCTTGAATGATAGGAATCCCATTTAGAATCTATATCATTCCGCCGACTTCATCAGAACTGAGAAAGACGCCACAGCACGTTACGGGCAGGTCACTTTGACCTGCCTTTTTCTTACGGGCTTTTTCCTTCACGGAGGGGAATGGCGTAACCTTTCGAAGGGATTTGACGTCTTATGGATAGATTATCGCGAAAGGAGGCTGTCATGGCTGGTGATGAGAAAGCGAAAGGGGATGGTAAATCCAAAAAAACAGGTTTTCCCTTTTCCTTTGAAGATTGTCAGGCGATGGTTGAAAAGATGAGCGCGTGTTGTGGCGACACAGATACTGTCTCTGACTGCTGCTCCATGATGAGAAAAATGAAGGATGAGAAAAGCGGTGAAGCCAAGGCAAAGCCAAAACAAAGAAAGGAAAAATAGCCTCAGCACCAACTACTTTACGGGCGTGACTTCAATCAAATAAGAGGAGACCATGCAAATGACTGGATACGAAAGCCTTGAATTCTGGGATTGGTGGTGGATATTTCCGATCGCAATGATGGTTCTCTGTTTCCTCATGATGCGGGGACGGATGTGCTGCACAACGGGCCCGCACGATGGGCAGAATCCAGCTGAACGCCACCAAAGCGCCTCTTCCGAATCTGCGAGAGATATACTGGATAAGCGATACGCCCTCAGCGAAATCAGCAAAGAGGAATACGAGGAGAAGAAAAAAGATATATCAAACTGATATAGAGTCATTGCCCATTTGGCCGGACAAAAGAAGGGATAATCGCAAAAGGACACGATCAATAATCTCGGAGGCGACCGAAAATGAAAAACAAAGAAACAGGTAAGAACCCAAGAAAAACCCCGGCTGGGAGATCAGAACAAGGTCAGTCCTGCTGTGCCCTTGCGAACCTAGAATTCATAGGCATTGATCCCTTTGAAAATATGACCTGGAAGATAGGCGACCTATGGCTCATGATTTCTTTGTTCGGGTGATCTCAGCCCATCGTTATTTGGACCTCTACCCATGGCACATGAACTGGATTATTGAATGCTCCCAGCATTCCGTTTTCCTGTCCACCTTGAATAGAGCAACATCCGCCACTTGTCTTCGTCTCCGCGGATTCAGTCTGGATATTTGTAATTGACCGAGATCGTAACATCAGGGTGCAAACTGTTTTTGATCGGGCACAGCCCTGCGGCTCTTTCTAGCTTCACACGTTCCTTCGCAGAAAAGTTTCTTGGCATGCTGAAGAGCAAACTGATTGCCTCAATACGCTTATCAGTCTGAGTCATTTGAACATCCACGCTGGTGCCGGAGATGTCTATTTTATCTCGCAAAGCCAACGTCCCCATTGAGATCAGCATGCATCCCGCCAATCCCGCGCCCACCAGGTTCCCAGGCGAGAACTCCTCGCCTTTTCCGGTGTAGGGGCAGTCCATGGCCACGGTATTTCCCTGAGGTTCCCGTAACACAGTGCAATGCTGCAGCTCGTCGTACGTAATTCGAAGTGTATTCATCACGATCTCCTTTTCGTCAGAAACACGGGCTGTCTAACTATACAGTATGCGGAAAAATTCCTGAAGAACCCCGTAAATGTGGAAAATTATGGTTCACCCGACGGCTCGCCCACTTGTTGGAGAACCCCCTAATCTCTGGATAACAAACAATTTTGCTGAATTGTTCACCGAGAGCTGGGAGATTCTGGGTATTTTTGAGAATAATATGATGAAGGGCTCCTGGAACTTCTACGCGGGCCTTATGAGGGAAAGGATCTCTAAAAGATATTTTTCCGACGCAAAAAAGTTATGAAATAGTAGACGTCCCTCTTTACAGGTCAGGCCACCACCCCTGCTTTACGCATTTTTTCGATTTCCTCGACGGTGAAGCCCCAGTCGGCCAGCGCCTCGTCGGTGTGCTGGCCCGGCTCGGGAGGCGGAGACTGGATTTTCGGCTCCGTGCGGCCAAAGCGTGGAGCCGGGGCAGGTTGGACCATGCCATCGATTTCAACGAAGGTCCCACGCGTCCTGTTATGTCGATGCTTCGCCGCTTCTTCCATAGACAAGACCGGGGCGAAGCACACATCACTCCCTTCCATGATGTCACACCATTCATCGCGGGTTTTGGTCTTGAAAACAGCGCGGAGGCGTTCGCGCATTTCGGGCCAGTGAGCTCGGTCCATCTGATGGGGCAGATCTTCCCCATCCAATCCGGTCAGGCGCAAGAGCTCGGCGTAGAATTTAGACTCAATTGCCCCGATAGAGACGTATTTGCCGTCTGCGGTCTCGTAAGTGTCATAAAAATGGGCACCGCTATCCAGTATGTTTTCCCCGCGCCGGTCGGTCCAGACGCCCATCGCTTGGAGGCCATAGATGAAGGTCATCAACGACGAGACGGCGTCTACCATAGCGGCGTCGACGATCTGTCCCCGGCCGGATTTCGAGGCTTCCAGCAAGCCGCAAACGATGCCGAAGGCGAGGTATAGTGCGCCGCCCCCGAAATCACCGACCAGGTTGAGTGGCGGCACCGGCGGTTGCCCTGCTCGGCCAATAGCGTGGAGCGCTCCAGCCAGGGCGATATAGTTTATGTCGTGCCCCGCGGCATGGGCTAACGGTCCCTCCTGTCCCCACCCGCTGACGCGCCCGTAGATCAACTTGGGGTTACAAGCAAAACAGTCTTCTGGCCCGATACCGAGCCGTTCGGCGACGCCGGGACGGAAGCCTTCGATTAAGACATCCGCCTTTTCGACCAAGCGGAGCACAGCCTTCAACCCTTCTTTCTTCTTCAAGTCGATCGCCACGGATCGGCGCCCCCGGCTCAAAAAGTCAAACCTGGGGGGAATCGCTAAACCGAGGCCACCAGGCACAATGCGATCAACCCGCAGAACTTCCGCTCCCATGTCTGACAGCAGCATGGCACACATCGGCCCCGGCCCGATTCCTGCGATCTCTAACACCTTATAGCCAACTAAAGGTCCCATCCCCATACTCCTCGCCTGGCACGAAGTCACCTGTCTTGTGGCCTCTGCGCCGCGCCTCAAGAATCTGCACGAAAGCTATTCGAATTCGGGCGTCAGCAGGCTTCCCTCTCTTCGCTTCGCTTCGATCTCCTCTATGGATTTTTGGAGTGCCACAGCCCGCTCTGGTGTGCTTGGATGCGTCGCCATCATATTGTCACGAATGCTGCCGGGATGCTCCACGGCCATGCGACGCCAGAAGTTCGGTGCGATTTGGATTTCGTATTCGGCTCGAGCCGCAAGATACAGACCCATATAATCAGCTTCAGCTTCAAACTCTTCGGAAAAAGGGATCCGGGCAAGCTGTGAGAAAAGACCGCCAGTATCTACCCCGGCGAAAACTGCTACGGCCAAATCCACGAGAAGCCCAGCAAACATCTGCGCTCTCGTCTGACGGAGGTGGCCAAGCGCGTTATGGGCAAACTCGTGGCCGAGGACCAACGCCAGTTCGTCGTCAGAATCGGCAAACCGGATCATTCCCGTCGTCAGAAACACGTTCTTCCCATCGGCAAAGGCATTGACCCCATCCTTTTCTAAGACCCCAGCCCGGTAATCGCACGCGAGAACTCCCCTGAGGAAGACCCAAACCTCCTCCTCTGCTCCTCTCCGCAACTTCATAGAGAGCTGACCCGTCTCGAAAGGGTTTTTCATGGCCTGTTCGAAGGACTTAAAGTCTGAAACTGGTATGCCGTCAATCTCCACGATCTCATCGCCTCTTCTGATCTCGCCCTCAGGAGGGTTAAATTCCGGTAGAACTTCCCAAAGGCGCACCCCAGACTCCAGTCCGATTTCACTGGCGATTTCTTGGTAGGCTTTTGCAAAGGTGTCACGGTCAACGGCAAAGAAACCAAACGTGTGGCGCACCTTATCTCCGCAGAGGTCTGCGCCTGCTCTTCGAAGTTGGTTTCCAACCTTCCAGGTGCGTATCTGGCGATCCAGTAGGAGAGACAGCGCGAGTTTCAGCTGCTCACGTCGCTCCGCCTCGACAGCAGCATCACTAGCACCAGGCCGACTGAGGCGTGTGGCGCACCCCGATACAACCAGGAGCGCTAGAACCGCCAGGCAGCAGGAGCCCCTATAGAATCGCATTTGCTATCGCCGCTCCCAGAATTCATGCTTAAGGTCGATGGGAGAGGTACTTCAGCTTTTTGTCCGATACAGCCTCATCGCAGGCCTCAGAAACAATGGCCAGCCTGTCTGTGCCCAGTATAGGAGAAAACCGAAAATAGTCAATGAGGAACTGATCCCCTCACTTCCAATGCAATCGAAAACACAGCCAAGGGGGGACGTTCATGAGTTTATAAGATGCTCGCCAAGTCTTCTGTTTTCCGACCATAAAGACACCAAGAAGGTACAGAAAAAAGAAACTTATAAACTTAGGTACGTCCCCTATTCTCTTGGTTTTGCGTGCGGATGTGGGTGAGAAAGGCTTCGCAGAGAGGCGAGAGTTCACGGTTTGTTCTTTGAATCAGATAGAAGTGGCGATAAAACCGAACACCTTTGATGGGAACAGCCACCAAGGAACCGCGCTGGAGGTCTTCTTCGATTGCCTGCCGTGAAAGGATTGAGATCCCGATTCCGGCCTTGATGCTCTCAATCACGGCCTGGGTGGTTGCGATTTCTGCGACCACTCGGAGTTTGGAAAAATCAAAGCCATGATCTTCCAAGATCTGGCTCATGACCATTCGTGTGCCAGAATCCCTCTCCCGTAAGATGAAGGGTTGGTCATAAATATCCTCCATGACCACCTCATCTCGAGTGCGCCAGGGGTGCTCCGGATAGACGGCCAGAACCAGCTCTTCGGAGAAGATCTCTTCGGTTATGAGACGGCGATCCTTCCACTTTGATCCCACGAGGCCAATCTCGAGATCCCCCCTCAACACGGCTTCCACGATTTCCCCGGTGCCCGAGATCTTCAACAACAGCTGGATCGAGGGATGAAGGCTTTTAAAGGATCCGATGATTTTGGGAAGGATGTAGGTGCCCGGTATCGTGCTTGCCCCGACGACAAGACGGCCTGACAGATCTCCCCGGTAGCCAGTAATCGCCTGGATCGCCTCTTCACGGAGCCTGAGGATTTTCTGCGCATGGCGATAGAGGATGCGGCCGGCCGGCGTCGGCAAGGTTTCGCGGCCCAGGCGATCTAGGAGCTTCTCCCCGAGCATCTCCTCGAGGGTCCGGATATGCTCGCTCACCGTGGGTTGGGACAGGAAGACCGCATCAGCAGCTTTGGTGAAGCTCCTCAGCTCGACGACCTTACAGAATACCTCGAGACGCCGGAGATCCATGCCCCCCATTCTATCATGAAAGGGCTCCGCCTTTCGCCAGTCTTTTGTCCAGGCCCCGACCGTCGCCTCAGGACAAAGTCGCCGGGGGATTCTGAATTCAGCTTTTCGATGGGTCAAACAGAAAAACCGATAAAAAAGGCAGGCCGAATCGGTATTTTGGGGTCACTGATTGGTTGTCGGGCAGGGGTACCTGAAGGTCTCTTAATCAAAGGCCGGGAGGCGTCGACGCACACTGAGGTCAGGCCGGATCGTCCAGAAAAATCGTTCTATCAAGGAGACGGCCCATCTCTTGCGCATCTCGATCGCGAGAGACTCATCCATTACTTGTGGACCGCCTCAAACTCGAGGTGACGTCTCTCGACGGCACTTTTGAACTCCCTGCATTTTTTCAGATATCGACACCGCTGACACACAGAGATTTCCACTTTGGGTTGGTTTTTTCGATGATAACAGACGATCCAGACCATGCTGCACGCCCTCCCACCGAATACTTGGGTCATGGAAATAGTTCTATACTAACTTTTAGCATAAACACATGAATATGTCAACGTATGTTTAGTTAAATAGTGAAAAAAAATTTGGCCTCGGCCTATCCCTTGCCCTGAACGACGCGCATTGGCTGGGACTTCCTTCACATGGGATCTTTCAACCGCGTCTCGGACCCGGCTTTATTCCAGATCCGACCGAGTGGGGATTTTAGATTCACAGGGGACGGCGACCTGGCACAACCCACAGCCGTATCCTTCGAACCCATAATGGGAACGGACGTACTTTCTCGTTGCACGAAAGATGTGGTCTCTGCACTTTGCCTTATCATGACCGGATTCACTAATGGCAGCCACAGGACACCGAGAAATACACCTGCCACAGATTCCCTCGGTGCGAAAGAGGCAGTATTCATGAGATTCAGCGTATGGCCTGCCTGAGGGAGGAATTTGGATCTGAGCCACGACCGATCCGCAACGCATGGCCTTTCCTTGGGGAGTGATCAACCCGTCACACAACCCAAAGGTCCCGAGCCCAGATGCGTAGGCTGCATGGCGCTCGGACCACGTCGAGGCATTCCGGTAGCGTTCAGAGGTTCTCTCTTCCCAAAAAGGAGAGATGTGGGGAGCCACAGCCGGGTACCCGGCCTCCTTGAGTGTGTTCACCACATGCTGGCGCAGCGTGACGTTGACCTCTTCACCGTAGATCCGGGCTCTTGCCCAGTCTTCCGAGGGATAGACGGTCTCTTTTCTGGTAACCCGTTTTGTCTCATCGGTTTGCGGCAAGACCCAGCTGATCACCGTGAGTTCGTCGGCTGCCGCCTCTACCTGAGTGAAGGCTTTTCTGAATATCTCGATAGGTGTCCAGTAAAAGTCCCCAATGTGTTCTTTGAACTCTTGGTAAACCGGATCAGCCCCGCTCGAAAACCCCACAAGCGGGTCTGCCCATGCCCTTTTGTTCTTCTCGTCCTTGAGGGTGTTCTCGGAGGAATTGCGAATGAACGCTCTGATTGTATTTTCGATCCAGGCTGCCGCGTCTGTGGAACCGATCTTTTCCATGGCTACCCCCTACTCGAGTCTCCATAACACCCAACAAAGAGCTATCCCCTCGCAAGTTGTCTGAACTGGGAATCGAGGCCGAAGCGAGGGGAGACCCTAGGGCCACCAGGAATCATAACCGCTTATCCGTCAATTCTCAAGGGACCCGGTACAGAAAAGGAAGGTCAACCGTCCGACCTTGCGGTTTTGTCCCACTCTGTGGTAATTAGTGGGTAGTCAACTCGGTTCTGATACAATGTGCTGTCAACCTTCTGGAGTGAGCCATGATACTTTGCCAGAAGGTATCCATATGAGCCTCCGAGGAGTCTTTCGCTCTCTTTGGAGGCTTTTGTTCACTGGGTCCCCATTACCAAGAATGAGTGTAGGACAGGGAATTCATGAGCCCTCAAGACTTTAAACGGAAGCTCACCGCTATCCTCAGTGCCGATGTCAAAGGCTACAGCCGACTCATGGGTGAGGATGAAGAAGCAACCATCCGAACCCTAAGGGCATACCGGCAGATCATGTCTAGCCTTATCGAGAAGCACCAAGGCCGGGTTGTAGACTCCCCCGGGGACAATCTTCTTGCCGAGTTCGCCAGCGTAGTCGACGCGGTTCGCTCCGCCGTAGAGATCCAGGAAGAGCTAAAGATGCGAAACGCCGAACTGCCTGAAAACCGAAGGATGGAATTTCGCATCGGTGTGAACCTCGGTGATGTGGTGGAGGAGGGAGAGCAGATCTATGGCGATGGGGTCAACATTGCGGCCCGGGTTGAAGGTCTGGCCGAGGCAGGAGGAATCTGCATCTCCGGCACCGCCTACGATCAGATCAAGAACAAATTGGCCCTTGGGTATGAATCCCTGGGAGAACACACAGTCAAGAACATCGCCGAACCCGTACGGGTCTATCGTGTCTTGATGGGGCCTCAAGCCCCCAGAAAGGTGATCGGCGAGAAAAAGCCGCGACCGAGACGGCTGCAGTGGGCAGCTGTGGCTGCTGGTGTGCTGGTTGTTGGGTCAGCTGCAGTGGCCATTTGGAACTTCTATTTGCGCTCTCTTCCGCCCCATGACAGGGTTGCTTCTATTGTAGAAACCGCTATACCTGTGACTGAAAGGGCCTCTATTGCCGTGCTGCCGTTCAAAAACCTGAGTGGAGACCTCGAGCAGGAGTATTTTAGCGACGGCATCACCAATGACATCATCACGGATCTCTCAAAATTCCGCGAAATGCTCGTCATCGCCAGCAATACGGTTTTCACTTACAAAGGCAAACCCGTGAATGTTAGAGACGTGAGCCGGGAGCTTGGGGTGCGTTATGTATTGGAGGGCAGCGTCCAAAAGTTGAGTCAAAAAGTCCGCATCAATGCTCAACTCATTGACGCCACAGTAGGGCATCACCTGTGGGCCGAGCGCTATGACCGGGATTTGAAAGATCTGTTTGCAGTCCAGGATGAGATTGTTCAGACGATCGTCGCAACGCTAGCAATCAAGGTTGACGCGGCTGAGCGGGCGCGCGCAATGCGCAAAGACACAGAGAGTCTTGAGGCCTATGATTATGTACTGCGCGGGGAGGAGTTTCTGCTACGCCGAAACCGTTCAGCGAACATCAAAGCAAAAGAAATGTTCAAAAGAGCAATCGAACGAGATCCCAGTTATGCCTCAGCCTATGTGGGGCTCGGTTGGTCCTACTACATTGAGGCCCTGGCCGGATGGACCGAGTTCTCCCAACAAGCAATGGAAAAGGCGATGGCTTATGGGCAAAAGGCCATGAGTATCGGAGGGCCTGACGCTCTCACTCACGCTTTGCTCGGATCTGTATATCTTCGGCTCCAGAAATATGATCTTGCCATAAACGAATTACAGCAAGCGATTGAACTCAACCCCAACCACGCCCTTAGCCATATGCAACTCGGTACGATCATGCTTTTTGCAGGCCGAACAGATGAAGCGATTCAACTTTTACAGACCGCGTTGCGATATCATCCACATGCCGAGCCTGACGATTATGGACGCCTCGCGCTCGCGTATTACCTCAAAGGGGAATACGAGAATGCAATAAGGACAGGGGAACAAATTCTGGGCAGAAATCCCAGTAGTGCTTGGCCCCATATCGGACTTGCTGCGGCTTATGCCCAAGCAGGCCGAAGCGAAGATGCGAAACGGTCAGCAGAATTGGCTATGAAACTCCATCCATTCTTTGAAGTCGATTCTTCTTTCA
>CAYFYO010000102.1:0-12856 GCA_964347335.1 uncultured Thermodesulfobacteriota bacterium | reverse complement strand
GGGTCAAGTCTTTTTTTGACAAATTAAGCTGGATCTGCCAATCATGGAGGCATGGTCCGGGCTCTTCGTATCGAATATCCCGGTGCCTACTATCCTGTGATGAATTGCACCTTGAGGGGTGAGGCTGCCTTTGGGTCGGAGCCCGACTTCAAGGGCTTTTTGACCCTCATTGAGGATACCTGTTATCCGGAAATGAGCGGGCCCTTTTGGAGTTCTATTCGGAAAAGAGGCGCTCGCCGGTTCCAGGAGGTGAGGAGTTCGTCTCTCGGATCAGAGACGGTGACTACCCATCGAGTAAAACATGTGGGTTATGAGGCTAAGATCCTTAAAAGGCTCGGGTATCTGATGTCATAAGAGGGGGGTGTCGTGCCTATAAGGTACCCTGGGACGATCTTTTTCGCTTGCGGAGGGGCGAGCGTGATGAAGCCAGGCAGCTATGTACCTGACCAGGAAGTTCTGTAACGTCAGGTTGAAGGAGATTGCAGAGATCTTTCCCCTAGGCAGTTATGAAAGCGTTGGGGCCGCCTGTAGGGCGATTGAAGCCAAGCTCAAGCTGGACAGAACCCGCTTTTGACGTATGCAAAGAATCAGGGAAATGGTCGCTAGGACTTCTGCTCAAACAAAGACTTGACCCCAACCCCCCAACCGCCGCAGTTCCTCTCAGGATCGTGGAGAATTAAGCTGTCTCTTTTAGAGCCGATAGTAGTAATCCAGTCCTAGATGGGTGATCTGCTCTTCTCCCATGAGGTAGCGCAGGGTGTTTTTCAGTTTGATCAATTGAATAAATAGATCGTGCTCGGGGTAGAGGCCAGCTGCGCATTGTGGACTCTTGAAATAGAAGGAAAGCCACTCCTGAATGCCACTCATGGCGGCTCGTTGGGCCAGATCGACAAAAAGGACCAAATCGAGGACTAAAGGCGCCGCCAGGATGCTGTCTCTGCACAGAAAATCCACTTTGATTTGCATGGGATATCCCAGCCAGCCGAAGATGTCAATGCAGTCCCACCCCTCTTTGTTGTCACCCCGAGGCGGGAAATAGTTAATCGCTACCTTATGATAGAACTCCCCGTATAGGTCTGGGTAGACTTCTGGCTGGAGGATTGTGTCAAGAGCGGAGAGCTTGCTCTCCTCCTTCGTCTTGAAAGAGTCTTCATCCTCCAAGACCATGCCATCCCGGTTGCCGAGGATATTTGTCGAATACCAACCGGTGAGTCCCAACATGCGGGCTTTCAATCCCGGTGCGAGGATGGTTTTCATGAGGGTTTGACCCGTCTTGAAATCCTTTCCGGTGATGGCAACCTGCTGCTGGTTTGCCAACTCAACCATGGCGGGAATATCCACGGTAAGATTGGGTGCGCCGTTTATGTAAGGGATCCCACTGGTCAGGGCCGCATAGGCATAGAGCATGCTCGGTGAGATGGCGGGATCGCTTTTTTTCAAGCCCGCCTCGAAATTGCTGAGTGAAGCATGCACGTCTGACGGTTCGAGATACGCCTCCGTACTCCCACACCAGATCATGACGCAACGGGAGACCTCGTGCTCACGCCTGAAGTTGTCCATATCTGCCTTGATGGCTTCAATCAGTTCCGTATGAGAGGCCTCCGGCTTTACATTTGGACCAACCAGGTTCTTGACGAAGGCCCTGTTGAAAACCGCTGACCACGGCTTTAATCCCTCCAGGAAGGAGCGCACTTCGTCAAGATGCCCATTTTTGAGCACGCCGGCCTGAGCAGCTTCTCGGTAACAGTCATCTGGGAAGACATCCCACCCGCCAAAGACCAAATCATCCAAGCCCGTCAACGGCACGAAATCACGAATGCAAGGAATACGATACTCGAACCGTTTTCCGAGGCGGATCGTTCCCATTTGGGTTAGGGAGCCAACGGGGCGGGCAAGACCCCTGCGGACCGCTTCCACTCCCGCCAGGAAGGTGGTGCTTACGGCACCTCCAATTCCCGGGATAAGCACGCCCAACTTGCCCTCTGCTTTCTGAATCTCTTCCTTGCGTCTCATGACATTCCTCAATGGTTTCCTTGCTCGGTGAACTGGACCATCTGCGATTCCCTGATTTCTCAGTCTCTCCAGTCTGGCCTGCACTGTTCACGAATCTTCAGGATTCGCGAATACGCACCGGCAATAAATTGAAAATCTCTGTTGCGGGTTTCGACAGGCTACTTTCCACCCGCTTAAGGCGAGCCTCCGAGCGGAGGCTGCAGTCTTCAAACGACATGTCTCGAAGCAGGGGGGTGTGGAATTGCTCAAAGCCTATGGCCAGGTGTTTTGATTTCGCATCAGGTAGTCATGAATCGAGTTTGCCGCGTGGCGGCCCGCCCCCATGGCCAGGATGACCGTCGCCGATCCGGTCACAATGTCTCCGCCCGCCCAGACCCCTGGCTTTTTCGTCTTTCCGGTGTCAGGGTCGGCCAGGATGTACCCTCTTTTGTTTAACTTGATTCCTGGCGTTTGGGTTGGGAGAAGTGGGTTGGCACCGGCTCCGATTGCGACGACGACGAGATCACATTCCATGGTGTGCTCGGACCCCTGAATTGGAATCGGACGCCGTCTCCCTGAGTCATCGGGTTCGCCGAGCTCCATCTTGATGCATTCCATGCCCGAAACCCATCCATCGTCGCTTCCGAAAAAGCGGGTAGGGGTGGTGAGCAGGTGAAATTCAACGCCTTCCTCTTCGGCGTGATGGATCTCCTCAATTCGAGCCGGCATCTCCGTTCTTGAGCGTCTGTAGACGATTCGAACTCTATCCGCCCCCAAGCGGAGCGCCGTTCTCGCCGAATCCATGGACACATTTCCTGCCCCAAGCACACAGACGTCCTTGCCCCGGGCGATCGGAGTGTCGTATTCGGGAAAGAGATAGGCCTTCATCAGGTTCGATCGGGTGAGGTATTCATTGGCTGAATAAATGCCGCAGAGGTTTTCCCCTGGAATATTCATGAACATGGGCAATCCTGCACCGAGGCCCAAGAAGATCGCGTCGAACCCCCTTTCGAAAAGGCCGTCAACTGTTTCGATTCGCCCGATCACCGAATTGCATTCCACCTTGACGCCGAGCTGCTCCAGATAGTTGACCTCTGCTTCCACAATGGCTTTTGGGAGGCGGAATTCTGGAATCCCGTAAATCAGAACGCCCCCGGGTTTGTGAAGGGCCTCAAACACCGTCACCTCATGACCTTTGAGGATCAGATCTCCGGCCACGGTGAGACCCGCGGGGCCAGAGCCGACGACTGCGACTTTCTTACCTGTTGGGGCAGGCTTTTCCGGAAGAATCATCTCGCCCTTGGTTCGTTCCCAATCTGCCGCAAAGCGCTCGAGTCTGCCAATAGCCACGGGTTCGTCCTTCTTTCCGAGGATACATACTAATTCGCATTGATCCTCCTGAGGGCAGACCCGTCCACAAATCGCGGGGAGCGCATTCGTCTCCTTTATCTTCCTGGCCGCACCATCATAATCGCCATCCAGAATGAGACCGAGAAAAGCCGGGATATCAATTTCCACGGGGCATCCAGCGACACACTTCGGTTTCTTGCACTGAAGACACCTCGCAGCTTCCAGTTTTGCCAGATCCGGCGGATAGCCAAATGGAACCTCGTCGAAGTTTTCCCTCCGAACCTCGGGATCCTGTTCGGGCATCTTCTGTCTAGGAATTTTTTCCTTTTTGGGTTTTTCTTCCGCCATCTTCAATCTCCGAGATCTATCTCCTTATCGAACCCGCTTTCAACTTGAATCGATGAGATATGGGAAAACTAGGAAAACCCCGTATCATTTTGGAGAGACCTGCCCCATGAATCTCTCCATAGCCATTTTTTCCTCGGTCAGGTAAGCCGCCTGCCGCTTGGTGAGCTCCTCGAAGTCGACGGCGTGACCGTCGAATTCGGGTCCGTCCACACAGCAAAACCGGGTCACCCCTCCGACGGAAACCCGACATGCCCCACACATTCCAGTTGCATCCACCATGATCGGGTTAAGGCTAACAATCGTTCTAACTCGGTATGTTTTGGTAAGTTTACACAGGAACTTCATCATCGGAACGGGTCCAATGCCGACCACAAGATTCACGCGCTTATCCTGATCGAGGATCTCCTTCAATACATCAGTGACAAATCCGTGGTGCCCATAACTCCCGTCATCCGTACACACACGCAAATCATGGCTGGCGGCCTTCATCTCGCTTTCTAAGATCAGGAGGTCTTTGGTGCGAGCCCCGATAATGGCAATGACATGGTTCCCCGCTCTTTTGTAAGCTCTGGTGATCGGGTGCATCACAGCCACTCCTGTTCCGCCACCGACACAGATGACCGTCCCGAGGTTCTCAAGATGCGTCGGCTTGCCGAGTGGCCCGATCACGTCCAAGATCGAGTCACCCACCTCGAATGTCCGGAGGAGCGCCGTTGATTTGCCCACAACCTGAAAGATGATTGTCACTGTCCCCTGTTCACTATCCGTGTCCGCCATCGTCAGCGGGATTCTTTCACCTGTCTCGTTGGCTCGAATCACAACAAATTGGCCCGGTTCGGCCTTTGCCGCGATTTTAGGCGCTTCGACCACGAATTCACAGACGGTCCCTTCAGCCATTTCTCTTTTCGCGAGAATCTTGTACAAGGCCGAGCCTCCTATCTGATAAATTTTTCACAAGCCTCCGCTCTCTTCTTATCACAAAACCCTCATTGAATCAACTGATCAGGTTCTGGAGTTTCTCTATTTTTGGGGGAGCCTGCTGTCTCTGAGCGATCTCGCCTGCGGCGGGATGGGGATGTAACATAGGTCCAAGGATAAAGGTCCAAGGATAAAGGACAAAGCTCTCTTCTGAGTCTCTCTTCTTGCTCCTTTTGCCTTTTTCCTTTGTCCTGCGAGAGCAGAATTGGCGAATTCCGATAAGGGTCGCCGCGTGAACCTAGAGCGAAGGGATAGGAGGCTCCCGCTTGGGAATTCCGAATTCATCAAAGAAATCTTTAACTTGTGAGACATGGCCTTCGCGAAATGGGGGAACTCCTCATTAGGTTCTGGAGTTTCCGGACTTTTTCGATCCACCCTAAAGGCCAGTGGCCCAAATCCCTTTGAGCGTTCGTTCGAGGAAGATGGATTCTGCCAATTCCCGAATTAGATTGCCAGGCTGATGACTTGTGACATCACACGAGCGACTTTTGGTCTGCATTATTCCCGAATCCTGAAGATTCGTGAATAATTCGAGCTAGGGGAAACTTCAAGGTACGCTGAGGGGGTTGAGGAGTCAGCTTTTTTGACTGATCCGATTCATGGCAGCGAGGAGAAAACCCAATGCGATGAAGGCTCCAGGTGGCAAGACCATCACCAAGAGGGGCAGAAAAGATTCACCCATAATTGGAACAGAGAAAAGGGTTCCGTTGCCGAGAAGCTCTCGAATGCTCCCGAGGACAGCGAGGGAGAGGGTAAAGCCAATTCCCATTCCCAAACCATCGGCGAAAGCCAGGAGTATGGGGTTTTTCGACGCAAACGCTTCAGCCCGACCGAGGATGACACAGTTCACGACGATCAGCGGGATGAAGAGCCCAAGGGTTTTGTGCAGCTGGAAAAAGAAACCCGCCATCACCAGATCGACAATGGTGACAAAAGACGCAATGACGACAATGAATGCCGGAAGCCGGACACGGGCGGGAATGGCCTTTCTGATCAGGGAGACAACGAGATTGGAGCAGAGAAGAACAAAGGTCGTGGCAAACCCCATGGCAATTCCGTTGATGGCAGACGTTGTGACCGCGAGCGCGGGACACATACCGAGGACCAGCCGAAAAATCGGATTCTCCTTCCAGAGTCCTTTAAGAAACTCTCCGGTGAGGCTCATCGGTTTTCCTCGGAGTTGAGTTCTCAGTCTTCAGGCCTCAGCGCGGATAACCGAACCCTGACGCCTGACAACTGAATCCTACAGCTTGTCTATCCTTCCGAAATCTTCTGCCGATTTTCTTGATAGATTTCCAACCCCATGTTAATAGCTTTGACCACGGCACGGGGTGAAATCGTTGCCCCTGTGATCTGGTCTATGTCCCCGCCCTCTTTTCGTAGAGCCCATTTGGTGTTCTCCAAACTTCTTCCGACAAACTGCCGCCGGAACGACAGGTCGGTGATTTTACTTCCGAGGCCTGGAGTTTCCAGATGACCCAGAATCTCTACCCCCAGAATCGTTCCCTGCGGGTTAACACCAAGCATGACTTCAATTTTCCCGCCATAACCCTCACGGGACTCGACAACAAAAGCAAGGCCAGCCAATTCGCCGTCAGAACGGCCTCGAAAAAAAGTGACTTCCCGAGATTCGCCCGTAGGCGTCTCAGTATATGACAGGGAAATGGCGTCCTTATCGGGCTCATTGTCAATATTCGGGAGAACCGCCCGAATCGCTCTCAGAACCTCAAGCCGCTTCTGATACGCAATGGGGTCTTTGGTTAGCTGGTATACCTGAGATAGGGCAAGGGCTGCCACAAAGCAGGTTGTCGTCAAAACCAGCATGAGCTTTAGAATCTCTCTCACGGTTCAGCCACTCCGAAGCATCTGCGAAAAGATCACGCTTCGTCGCCCACAGGTTTCCTTACCAATTTGTAAGCAGAGGTCGATCAAATCGAAGAGAACGAGCCGAGGTCTTATTCTCCGCTGGGTCCACCCCACCCAAAAGGTTTCGGTTCCGTAAAGCGATCGATAAGCGGTGTCGCCGCATTCATGAGCAATATGGAGAAAGAGACCCCCTCTGGGTAGCCTCCAAAGACTCGAATAATCGATGTGATGATACCGCATCCAACGCCGAAAACGATCATACCTCTTTTGGTCACGGGGCTTGTGACCAGATCTGTCGCCATATAGATGGCGCCGAGAAAAAGCCCCCCGGTAAAAAGATGGAAAAAAGGGTTGATGAATCGCTGAGCATTTAACATCCACAGAAGCGCAGTCCCGAAGAAGACCGTTCCCAGAAAGGCAAGGGGGATATGCCATGAAATGACCTTCCGCGCCAAGAGATACACCCCCCCGAGCGCTAAAGCGATAACCGATACCTCACCGATACATCCTCCGATGTTGCCGATGACCGGATCGATCAGCCGGCCCATGGTGAATCCCTCAAGACTTCCCCTGAGCATCAAGTGGGTTTTTAACTCACCTAAAGGGGTGGCCGTGGTCACCACATCGGCGGTGCCGAAAAAAGAGGTCTTGGGCACCCACCAGGTGGTCATCTGGACGGGAAATGAAATCAGCAGAATGACCCGGGCGACAAGAACGGGATTAAATGGGTTATGCCCCAGCCCCCCGTATATCTGCTTGCCTAAAACAATCGCAACTCCTGCCCCGAGGAAGGCCATCCACCATGGTGAACCTGGCGGAAGGTTCAGAGCCATGAGAAGGCCAGTCACGAATGCACTCCAATCGCTGAGAGTGATTTCTCTTCCCAGCGCCTTCTGACATAAAGCCTCGATGGCCACAGCCGACCCGGTACAAATCAAAACGACCACGAGGGCGTGGAGACCAAAAAGATAAACCCCCATCACGGTCGCCGGCAGGAGGGCGATGACAACCGATCTCATGATCTTCGGGACAGACTCTTCGGTGAGGAGATGGGGAGAAGATGAGAGAATGAACTGTTGGTCAGCCATAATCATCTCGCTGTGACTTTGTTTTGCGGCAGGGCGCTGGTCTCCTTTCAATTGAAACTTGTGTGAGGGATCGCTTGAAGAATCCGAAATTCAAATATCCCACCTGAGGCGGGAAAAAGAATCCTCATGTCCCGCCGCGATGAAGATATTCTGTGCGATAAGGTTGTTCTTTCACCCGTTGCCAGGACGAATTACGCAGCCATGGGTCTCTTCTCTTTGTCCTTCTGAGCCAAAACCTCTGCCTTGGCATACCGTATCAGATGGACTAGGGGGATTCGGGACGGACACGCAAAAGCACACGAACCACATTCGATACAGTCGAGAACGTAATAGTCCTTGGCCTGATCAAAAAGACCTCGTGTCGCGAGGAGGCCAAGTACGTTTGGCATGAGGTTCATGGGGCAGACGCTGACGCAGGTTCCGCATCGAATGCAATCACGGGGTTTTTCGAGTGGGACCTCAGAAGTCGGTAGCACGAGTATGCCCGAGGTTCCCTTGATCACAGGGACGTCGGTTGTGTACTGATTGACGCCCATCATTGGTCCCCCGAAGATCAGCTTTCCTGGTTTTTCAGCAAAGCCGCCGCATGCCTCCAGAAGAACGCCCACCGGGGTTCCAATCCTGACCCGGAGATTCTTGGGTTCATGGATGCCCTCACCGGTCACGGTCACCACTCTCTCGATGAGCGGGATTCCGAGGCGGATGGCCTGATAAACAGCCGCAGCAGTCCCAGCATTCTGGACCAGAACCCCAACATCCATTGGGAGTCCTCCGGAGGAGGGGACGTCTCGGTCCACTAGGCTCTTGATCAGCTGCTTTTCAGCGCCCTGTGGGTATTTCACATGGAGCGGCATGACTCTGACATGTGGTTCATTCTCTAAAAACCTGCCGATCTCTCGAATCGCTTCAGGGTTGTTGATTTCGATGGCAATGAGGACCTTTTGAATGCCGAGAATAGCGGCCATGACTCTCATACCACGAATCACACTCTCCGGCTCTTCGACCATCAGTCGGAAGTCTGCCGTCAGGTATGGCTCGCACTCGGCTCCGTTGATGATCAGTGTGTCGATCTTCCTCCCCTCTGGAGGGCTCAGTTTGACATGGGTGGGAAAGGCGGCTCCGCCCATTCCCACGATCCCCTTTTCCCGGATGATGGTCCTGAGGTCATGAGGGGGGAGGGAGAGGAAATCCTCCCGACCATGAATATCATCCGCCCACGCATCCATCCCATCCGATTCGATCTCAATCGCAGGCAAAGATCTCCCGAGGGGATGAGGGAAATTGCTGATCTTGATGACCTTGCCAGACGTCGGCGCATGAATTGGTGCGGAGACGAATCCCCGTGCCTCTCCAATCTTCTGACCTTTTTTGACAGGATCACCCGGGGATACAATGGGATCGCAAGGAGCTCCGACGTGCTGGGACAAGGGTACGATGAGACGCTGTGGCACCGGCAGGACTTCAATGGCCTTATCCCTCGAAAGATGTTTTCTGTCCTGGGGATGAACGCCTCCCCTGAAATTTCGAATTCTGGACATGGTTCTGAGATCCCTCAACTGTCTATGAATGTTGGTTCACCATGGTGACGGCATGGACCGGACAAACTGCGCAACAGATCTCGCAACCGATACATCGGTCCTCATCAACAAAATGGGTCTTTCCGGGTTCACCGGAAATGGCATCAACAGGGCAGACCGCCTCACAGACGGCATGTCCGGCACACTGCTCCGGATCGATACGCGATTTTTGGGGTCTCTGGATCAGGCTCGTGATATTCTGAGTCGGGCACTGGTCAACGCACAACCCGCATTCCTCACAGCGGTCATAATCCATGACCGCTAGGCCATCATCCAGGGAAAGGGCTTCGTAAGGACAGATCCGGACGCAGGCCTCGCAGCTGATACAACCGACACTGCAGAGCTTTTTGACCTCTGATCCCTTATCGTGCGAGTGGCAACGGACGTGGACTCTCAATCCTCGAGGAGCTAATCGGAGGACCTCTTTGGGACAATTCTCGACGCAGATTCCGCATCCGGTGCACCTCTCCTCATCGATGAGAGGAAGGCCACTTTCCTCCATGCGAATGGCTCCAAAAGGACACACCCGCTCACATGTGCCCAATCCGAGACAACCGTATGAACAGCCTTTGCCTCCACCAGCGACGATCGTGGCGGCTTTGCAGTCCGCAACTCCTCGATACTCAAATCTTGATGAGGCCTCATATTTGCCACCTTTGCAGAGAAGCACCGCAACCTGGTTTTCCATTGGAGAAGCCTCGGCCCCGATGATTTCAGCAATGCGCCGGGCCGTTTTTTCCCCTCCGGGCACGCATGCATTCACCGATGCTGCCCCCTCGACGACGGCCCTCGCATATACGGCACAATTGGCCATTCCGCAAACACCGCAGTTGATACCTGGCAAAGCCTGTTCCACCCGCTCGATCAGCGGGTTTTGCTGAACAGCGAACTTCCTGGCAGCCAAACCCAGACCGAGGCTTGCTAAGAGCCCAATTCCACTCAGGGTGAGCACAGCTTCAAGCATTTCTTAACACTCCGCGACTCACTGGAACGACTTCCCCCCTGTTTCTATCTGACCAGACCGGAGAATCCCATGAAAGCGAGAGAAAGAAGGCCAGCCGTGATCAAGGCGATTGGGGTGCCTTTAAAGGCGGTTGGGACATCGGCTAGGGCGATCCGCTCTCTGAGTCCAGAGAAGAGGAGCAGGGCGAGTGCAAACCCAACGGATGCGCCGAAACCAAAGAACATCGTGTGTAGAAAACCGTGTTCTTTTTGGATGTTGAGAATGGAAACCCCCAATACGGCACAGTTTGTCGTAATCAAGGGAAGGTAAATGCCCAAGGCCTGATAGAGTAACGGACTGACTTTCTGCATCGCGATCTCAACCAATTGCACCAGTGCTCCAATGACCAAAATAAACGCGATCGTTTGGAGATATTCGATGCCAAAAGGCTCCAGAAAAGCGTTATGAACCACCCAAGTCACCACCGATGCAACGGTCATGACGAATATCACGGCGAACCCCATTCCAAGGGCCGTCTCGGTGTGCCTGGAAACGCCGAGGAAGGGGCAGATTCCAAGAAATCTTGCCAAGACGAAATTGTTCACGAGGATGACACCGATAAGAAGAACGATCAAATCCATAGAAACTCCGATGCGATAAGCTTAGGAACTCCCTCCTAAAACCTAGCATGGCTTCATGGTTGAACTCAATCGACCTCGGTAAAGCTTGGTACAGCAATCCGAAAGGGGTGTCAAGTGTGAAAAATAACTGGAATTTCCTAAGAAAACACTCAATGGATTACGTAATCAGTTGAGATTTTTATGATAATCTGATTCGGGCCGTGGCCAACCCCCTTTTCGCTTTTCCAAAGGTTTTTTGATAAATCTAAGGGCTCGCGCTTCAGGCGCCTTCAAAACTCTCCGCCTGAGGCGGATCAGACACTTGAAGCCGCTTATCTTCTCCCGCCACAGGCGGGACCTAAGATTTATGAGCAAAAAACATTTGAAGGAACGCTCAAAGGGAATTGGCTTACAGTCGGTTACGACGGAAACCAAAAAGCCAGGAAACCCCAGTGAAAAATAAAAGATAATTCGGAAGTGTGGTTTCCGGGTTCTCTATCCAAAGAATCCCCTTCATATCAACCGCTGTCTTGGAATTCTAAGGCAAAGGCCCATCCATTTGGTTAGTGATAGGAACTCGCTTGTAAGAAGGTGGGTTATACCAGGAAGATGTTAGTCATTCGGTACTCTAAATAAGGAGGCGCGGATGATATGACAGGACAAATTTTTCTCATTCCTTAACCCCATTAATCACTTTTGACCAGCTAACGCGCTTGTAGATAACAGATTCCGCCGGGCAGATCTCTTTGCAAAGGCCACAGCGAATGCAAAGGGTATCATCCTTTATCTTCACTTTACTCTTTAGCCATGGCCTAAAGAAATGATCTTCTTCTCCTTCAAGAGTTACCATTTGGATGCAGTTATAAGGACACACCTCACTACATCGTCCGCATGCGATACATTCTTCGGTTTGGATGCAAATGTTATGATTACACCTTAGACATCGTTTCGCTTCTCTAATGGCCATCTCTTCTGTAAATCCCAATTCTACCTCATCGAATACCCCCATTCGCCTTTTTAAGGGTAATGCAGGCATGGGGTGGCGCTCTATGCGATCGTAATCTTTATCCATCTCAATTCTATCTATAACTTCTGTTGTCATGACTGTTTCATCTTCTCTTAACTTTTCGATATTTATTCCTTGAAGATATTTATCAATATACACTGCAGCGCGCCGGCCGTGAGCTATCCCATCAATAACAGTATTTGGGCCTGTAACCACATCTCCCCCTGCAAAAACCCCGGGTTGATTCGTCGCTAAATTCCTTTCATCAACGATGAGGGTTCCCCAGTTGCTGACGTTGAAACTGTGATTCTTGCCCAAGAAAGAAAGATCAGGAGTTTGACTTACAGCTGGAATGATACAGTCTGTCTCTATTGAAAATTCTGATCCCTTTATGGGAACAGGTCTTCGCCTTCCACCTTCATCAGGGTCTCCTAACTCGGTTTTAACGCAGACCAGGCCTGAAATTCTCTCTCTTCTGCCTACTATTCTTAGAGGGCTGGCTAAATAGATTATCCTTACCCCTTCCCGTTCGGCTTCTTCTATCTCCCAGTCAATGGCGGGCGTCATATCTCTTTTTGTCATCCCATAAATAATTGTTGCCTCGGAGCCTAAGCGAGTGGCCATCCGGGCTGCATCCATAGCGGCATAGCCACCTCCTATAATAGCTGCTTTCTTACCAGGTATCACTTTTTCACCCAGATTATTCCTTCGCAAGAAGTCAGTACAGTCTAAAATTGGTTGATATCTATCTTCACCTTCTATTCCCAGTCTCACAGGTTTATGGGCTCCCGTTGCGATAAAGATTGCATCAAAACGAGACCTTAAATGTTTAAAGGAGATGTCCTTCCCAATGGTAGTATTCGTCCTGATCTCAACACCGTGATCCCTAATATGATCAATTTCAAAGTTTAAGATTTTCCTGGGCAGCCTATGATTTGGAATCCCGACAGCCAACATGCCTCCTGGGACAGGATGGGAGTCAAAGACAGTAACCTCATATCCCATTCGAGCCAAGTCATGGGCAGCGGTAAGTCCTGCTGGACCTGCACCTATGATACCAACCTTTTTGTTTTTTGAAGGGCTATTAT
>CAYFYO010000101.1:0-12914 GCA_964347335.1 uncultured Thermodesulfobacteriota bacterium | reverse complement strand
TGATCAGATAGGCCTGATCATGGCCACAGCGGGGGCAGCGAAAACCATCAGGCCATTTGCGTCTAATGAGATACCTGAGGCAATCGCGCTCCGTGCGAAACCGCCTTCTGAATTGTCTGGGGGTCATCGGTCTATACAAGGTTCCACCTCCGTTGTATAATAGTTAATGGTCCAGTAATTATACAACAGATATATTATATAGATCAATTACTTAAGTAATATTTTTATGCTTTAAATTTATAATTCTATAAACCTATGTATATCCCCCATTCCTTCTCATTCTTCTGCATTGTGCGTATCCTTGTAGGTTTGCAATACATCTTGCAATCGAAATCAACGGGTTGACTTCTCGACAAGGTTTTTGGAGAATCGTAGATTAGATGATCTGACTGTCTTCTCAACGGTGGTGGCCATCGCTGAACCTTTCCTGGTGTAGGGATACTATCCCCATCGTGCACCCTTTTTTCCATGTTTTTTCAATTGTGCAGAATCCTTTCTGTCTAATCAGTGGTTAGTCCTGACAAGGAATTCAATAATGCTGAGAACTATCGAATTACAAATCAAGAACATTCTGGATCTTTATCCACGTTGGATCTGCAAACGGGAATTTGAAAAACAGGCTTTTGTTCGTTTTAACGAGCGACCTGTCGAGTTTGGCTTTGTGTTCAGAAAGCTCGCGGAAGTTTATCCACACAAAGTCCTTGATGTTGGTACCGGAACTACTGCACTCCCGCATATGATGCGTAACTGTGGTTTTCTTGTGACTGCTACTGACAATACTCGCGACTATTGGCCATCAGGAATGGTCAATCGGCACTACCATATCGTTAATGATGATATTACAGATACTCGCCTCGACGATAAGTTTGATCTCATTACGTGCGTGAGCGTTCTAGAACACATAGAAAGATCTGACGCTGCAATCCGAAACATGTTTGCCCTTTTGAATTCCAATGGCTATCTGATAATGACTTTTCCTTATAATGAGAAGCACTACATGCGGAACGTATATGAACTACCTGGTTCAAGCTATGGTCAGGGTGCTCCCTATATTACTCAAGCCTATTCACGTACCGAACTAAACAAGTGGCTACAAGACAATCAGGGAGTGATCGTAGAGCAGGAATACTGGCAATTCTGGGCTGGTGATTATTGGACGGTGGGTAGTCAGGTGATACCGCCTAAGAAGGTGAGTGCTGACGATAAACATCAACTGTCATGCATTCTCGTTCAGCGAAAGGGTTAGCGAAAGAACAGTGTTTGTAAGAATACGGGATTCACATGATGGCCTAACATGGTGCTCCAGCGGCCCCAACAAACCGCACTGCTGAGTTCAAGATCTGAGGAAGGTGCGTAATCTACGGAGAGGACAGAACACGATAGTATCTAACGAGACTGTCGAAAAAGTCCAATTTTGGCATTTTCGCAAAATTGGCTTGTAATAATTTCAAATACTTACAAGTCGAAAAATCGTGATTTTAGGGTTTTCGACAGTCTCAACTGAAATCCGCCGTTCGCATATCGCCGCAGAACCCACGATTTGCAATTCAAATAAACACCTACTTCCCTTGAGGTCTATGCTGCATCCTATCGATCTTTCCCACCAGCTCACCGTTGGTGATCCCACGCTGAGCTCCAAATTGTTTGGAGCCTTAGCGTGCGGGTCACCTTTGAAGACTGGTCTTGCGGCCCGAGTCGAGGTCGATCCTTGTATCCTCCCGCGCAGGGTCGTTAAGATTTAGGAGGGACTCATTGTCTCCTCATTTTTTCTCGCAAAAGGTTGAACATGGAACCGTCGAGAGAGAGGCCGCCAACTGACATCAGAGCGTCCGATCGAGATCTGTCGTCAAATATTTTTGCTTGTAATTGAGTTTATTCAAAGCACTGATATAAGCCTTGGCGCTGGCCACAATGATGTCCGTATCGCTTCCCCGACCGATGACCGTGATGCCATTCTTTTCGAGGTTACACTTGACCTCACCTTGGGCATCGGTGCCTCCCGTGATAGCGTCTACCTCGTAGCGAAGTAGGTTGCTCGTGTCTCCGGTGATCTTCTTGATCGTTTTGAAAACCGCATCGACCGGACCGTTTCCGAGATCGGCAGCCTTGATGACCTTGCCATCAATCTCCATTTGGACGGTGGCCGTTGGGATAAGCTCGCTACCGCTCGTCACGGAAAGGAAAGTCAAGCGGTACTTATCAGGTATCTGGATGATTTCGTCGGCAATGATTGCCTCAATATCCTCGTCGTAGACGTGCTTCTTGAGGTCACAGAGGTTCTTGAAAATCTGAAAAGCATTTTGAATCTGATCCTCGGTGAGGTCGTATCCAAGGCTTTTGACTCGGTCGCGGAAAGCATGCCGCCCAGAATGCTTTCCGAGGACAAGCGTACGCTGGCTCAGACCCACGGTCTGAGGGGTCATAATCTCATAAGTGCTCTTCTCCTTCAGAATACCGTCCTGGTGGATCCCCGATTCGTGAGCGAAGGCGTTGGCTCCGACGATCGCTTTGTTGGGCTGGACTCGAATGCCCGTGATGGATGATACCAGACGGCTGGTTGGATAGATCTGTTCCGTACGAATTCGCGTGTCCAATCCAATCGAGTCTTTTCGAACCTTCAAAGCCATCACGATCTCTTCCAGAGCGGTATTTCCGGCTCGTTCCCCGATGCCGTTGATCGTGCATTCGACCTGTCTCGCCCCGTTCTGTACGGCAATCAATGAATTGGCCACGGCAAGACCGAGGTCGTTATGGCAATGGACACTCAGCACCGCCTTACCAATATTCGGTACGTCATCCATGAGATATTGGATGAGGTCGCCGAACTCGCCAGGAACCGCATATCCAACCGTATCGGGAATATTGACCGTTGTCGCGCCGGCATCGATCGCTTCGCCAATCATTTGGCCCAGGTAGGCCCAGTCACTGCGAGTCGCGTCCATGGCAGAAAATTCCACCCGATCAGTGTAGGACTTCGCTCTTTTGACGGCCTTCACGGCGAGTTTCAAGACCTCACTCCTCGACATCTTGAGCTGGTGTTCCAGATGGATATCAGAACTGGAAATAAAGGTGTGGAGCATCGGTTTTCTGGCTTTCTCAACGGCCTTCCACGCCCGATCGATATCCTTAATGTTTGCCCGAGCCAGTCCGGCGACCACGGTTTTCTTAACCTCTGCCGCAATAGCCTGCACCGCCTCGAAATCCCCGACGGAGGCTACTGGAAATCCAGCCTCAATCACATCGACTCCCAGATTTTCTATCCTTTTTGCGACCCGGATTTTTTCGGCAACATTCATG
The DNA here is from genome assembly GCA_964347335.1 of uncultured Thermodesulfobacteriota bacterium. GTDB lineage: Bacteria > Desulfobacterota > BSN033 > WVXP01 > WVXP01 > WVXP01. The sequence goes on along the minus strand of CAYFYO010000101.1, from coordinate 9,617 downwards.
CTGAAACCTGGAGACTGCTCTCCATCCCTGAGGGTCGTATCGAAAATCCTCACCCATTCTGCCATAATCAAATCTCCTCATGATGATGTACTTTGACTCGATGTAACCATTTGGTTTATTTCAAGCCCCTTGAAGAGGGCCTCTCTAAAAGCGCTCTCATTGGAAACCTCCATTCTGACCTCGAGAACTCTGAGGGGTAAGTCCTCGAGATTCAAATCCTGGAGCCTGACCATGTCCTTTGCCGTTGTTACTCCCCACTCAGCGCCAGGCATCATCTGTCGAATCGAGGCGATATCAAGTTCCGTATACCGATGATGATCTGGGAAGACGACCTCTCCCACGAGAACCGCCCCGAGAGACTCGAGGAGCTCGAAAAAATACGCTGGGCTGGCGAGACCGGCGAAGGCGAGGATCTTCTTTCCTCCAAGGATTTCCGGGCCATTCCGCTGCCCCGTCTTGACAGTAAGAAGATACTCAGGAACATATCTTCCCTGAGAGATATCGGCTTTCGAATTCCAACGCCTCAGCGTCTCTTCAATGTGCGGAATCTTGTCTGGACGCTCCGTCTTGGTTATCAGCACCTGGTCCGCCCGAGAAAGACCAACCAAAGGCTCGCGGAGACACCCGAGTGGGAAAAGTTGGCCGCTCCCCAATCCCTCTCTGCCGTCCACGAGAAGGATATTCATGTCCCGTTCGAGTTGAATGTGTTGGTAACCATCATCGAGTATGGCCACCTGAGCACGGAACCGTTGATGAGCCAAAAGTCCGGATTTGTGTCTGTTACGCCCCACGAGCACGGGAACTCCTTTCAGGCGGCAGGCGAGCAGGTAAGGTTCATCCCCAGCTTCATTCTGAGAGAGCAAAACCTCCTTCCCATCGGAGACAATACCCAGCCCGCTCTCCTGGCTTCCCCGGTAGCCTCTGCTTAAAACCGCAACGCGTATGCCGGAAGCCTGTAATGAACGAGCAACGTACTCTACAAGAGGCGTCTTTCCTGTCCCTCCCATGGTGATGTTTCCAATGCAGACCACCTTGAGAGGGAGTCGCTTGGTGGAGAGGATTCCCCACCCGTAGAGCCTCGACCGAGTCCGGATGAGTAGACCATAGAGAATGGATACGAAGGAGAGCAGGAAGGTAGAGATTGACTTCCTCGCTCTCCCCTCGAGGATCTTTCGAAGCAAAAATTGTCGGCGATCAACTCGCATAGCAGTCTGAATATTTCAGGTGGAAATCCCCAAAAAGGCGCGCTTCGATGCTCAAAAGGTTTTTTCCACCATTCGTTGCGGCGAAAGGGTCAAGGTCATAAGGACAGAGTTTTTGTTTGAACCGGGTCTCCTTATGCCTTTTCTCTTTCACCTTTTACCTTTGCCCTCGGAGGTTCTTTTTCCGCTCCCTGTTTATGCGGTCTCCGCACCTTTTAGCCAGCTCATCATGGCCCGAAGTTGCTTTCCCACCTTCTCGGTGGGATGATTGTCCTCGATTTTGAGTAGGGCATTGAATACCGGACGTCCTGCTTGATTCTCCATGATCCATTCGCGGGCAAACTCACCCGATTGTATGGCCTTCAATATTTTCCACATCTCCTGTTTAGTCTCTTCGGTGACGATTCTCGGGCCTCGGGTCAGGTCGCCATACTCGGCCGTGTCCCTCACAGAGTAACGCATCAAACCCAGACCGCCTTCATAGATCAGATTGACGATGAGTTTCATTTCGTGAAGGCACTCGTAGTAGGCGACCTCGGGTTGATATCCAGCCTCGACGAGTATTTCAAACCCCGCTTTGATCAGGGAAGTGATCCCCCCACAAAGAACGGTCTGTTCCCCGAATAGATCAGTTTCAGTCTCTTCTTTGAAGGTGGTTTCGATGATACCTGCTCTTGTGCCACCGATCCCGTGTGCATAAGCTAGGGCCGTCTCCTTTGCTTTGCCAGTAAAGTCCTGATGAACTCCGAGTAAACAGGGAACCCCCTGCCCTTCGGTAAAGACACGCCTCACCACGTGGCCGGGGCCTTTCGGTGCAATCATGAAAACGTCAATGTATTCTGGGGGATTGATTTGACCGAAGTGGATATTAAAACGGTGAGCAAAAGCCAGGGACTTTCCTTCTTCGAGCGCAGGAAGAACGTCCTTTTCGTAAATCTCCCTCTGTTTCTCATCAGGAATGGCTAGCATGATGACGTCCCCGGCCACGGCGGCCTCGGCCGTTGTTGTGACCTTGAGTCCGTCTCTCTCAGCGACTTTCCAGGATCCGCTACGCTCTTTCAAACCAACCACAACATCGAGACCGCTATCCCTCAGATTCTGGGCATGGGCGTGCCCCTGACTGCCATAGCCGATGACAGCAATCGTTTTCCCCTTCAGGTGTCCTAAATCCGCATCGGCCTCCCTGTAGATTTTCAGCATGACTGCCTCCCTTGTTTGTCCTCCATGTCGTTTGGACTCATTGCCGGGTGCTTCGATTCAATCCATTTCGTTTTCGGGGTCCAGCAGAATTCGAGGCCCTATCCACGAGCCTCCGAGCGCCACGTGAGATGGCAACCTGCCCCGTCCTGGCTATCTCCAGGATGCCGAAGGGTTTCAGCAGTTCGAAAATGGCGTTCATCTTGTTCTCATCCCCAGTGACCTCTAGGGTGAGACTCTCCCGGCTCACATCGACGATTTTGGCCCTGAAGATGTCGGACGTTCGCATGATTTCGGCTCGGTTCTTTTCTTGGGCACTTACCTTTATGAGAGCCATCTCTCGGGTAATGAACTCACCGTTGGTGGTGGTGAAGTTGACCACGCGGATCACATCGATCAGTTTCCTGAGCTGCTTCATGATCTGCTCGATCTCGAGACTGCCTCCCACGGCCGTGCAGGTTATTCTGGATACGGTGGGATCCATAGTCTCGGCTACAGCGAGACTATCGATGTTATAGGCTCTTGCGCTAAACATGGCTGCAATTCGAGCGAGAACGCCGGGCTTGTTCTCGACGAGGATGGAGATTGTATTTTTCATGACTCAACCTCACGAAGGGAAGGTCAGAGGAACGACCTTCCTTATTCTCTTCTTTGGTTTGGCCAGGATCATCTGGTCAATACCGTGACCCGCCGGCACCATGGGAAAAACCTTCTCTTCCGGATCCACGTGAAAGTCTATGACCACCGGTCTCGGGATTGAGAGGGCCTTTTCCAGGCAGGGAATGACGTCTTTGGAATGGTCAGCCCTCAAACCAGCGGCGCCATAGGCCTCAGCCAATTTGGCAAAATCAGGCTGCGAGGCCAAGGAAGTCTCTGAATAACGCTTGTTGAAAAACATCTCCTGCCACTGGCGGACCATGCCGAGGGAGTGGTTGTTCAAGATGGCGACTTTCACGGGAAGTTGGTACTGAACCGCTGTGGCAAGTTCCTGCACATTCATCTGAAAGCTGCCCTCACCGGCGATGTCAAAAACAACGCGATCCGGGAAAGCTAGCTGTGCGCCGATCGCTGCGGGAAGACCGTATCCCATGGTCCCCAAACCTCCAGAGGAAAGGAGGGTTCGGGGTTGGGTAAAGTGATAGAAGTGCGCCGTCCACATCTGATTCTGTCCGACTTCTGTCGCAATGATGGCCTGGCCTCTCGTCAACAGATGGATCTGCTCAATAACGAATTGCGGTTTGATCACGTCGTCAGATGTTTCGTACTGCACCGGGTGCTCTTTTGCGTAACGCTGAACCTCTTTGAGCCAGGGACCTCGAGTGGCCTTCCAGAAATTTCCATGTTCTTTGAGGCGGTGAACGATACGGTTGAGAACGTTCTTGGCATCTCCGACGATGGGGACATCGACCGTCACGTTCTTGCTGATCGACGACGGATCGATATCGATGTGAATGATCCTTGCCGAAGGGGCAAATGTCTCGACCTTTCCCGTGACCCGGTCATCAAAACGGGTCCCGATGGCGATCACCAGGTCAGAATTGGTGATCCCCATATTGGCGGCATACGTTCCATGCATGCCGAGCATGCCGAGAAACAACGGATGATCAGCAGGAAATCCCCCAAGTCCCAGAAGAGTAGCCACTACCGGTATTCGGGCGATCTCTGCCAGTTCAACCAACTCCTTGTGTGCTCCGGAATGGATGATCCCTCCTCCGGCATAAATGACCGGTTTTTTGGCTTTCAGAATCTCTCGGACAGCCAGTTTCACCTGGCCCGGGTGTCCCAACGTGACCGGTGCATATCCTCGGAGTTGGATCTTTGCCGGGTATTCAAATGCGGATTCCCCAGTGATGACGTCTTTGGGTAAGTCGACGACAACCGGGCCAGGCCTGCCAGTGGAGGCGACTTGAAAGGCCTCCCGTATTGTTCTCGCGAGATCTTCGGTGCTTTTCACAAGGTAATTGTGCTTTGAGCAGGTCCGAGTTATGCCGATGATATCGGCCTCCTGAAAAGCATCGTTTCCGATCTGATTTGTCGCAACCTGCCCGGTGAATACAACGATGGGGATTGAATCCATAAATGCCGTCGCCACGCCCGTGACGATATTGGTCGCTCCGGGTCCGGAAGTGACCAGGCAGACCCCGGTCTTTCCCGTGGCTCTCGCGTAGCCGTCAGCAGCGTGAAGGGCTCCCTGTTCATGACGCACCAGAATGTGTTTGATCTGTGGGTAATTCATCAGCTCATCATAGAGGTTGATGACAGCGCCTCCAGGGAAACCAAATATGAATTCCACGCCTTCCCGGATCAAACTCTCGAATACGATCTTCGCTCCAGTCAGTTTCTTCATATCAGCCTCTCAAATGAAGGCGAGCGCTCTGAGAAACTCGCTCTTCGCCGCCCAGAATCTTTTCTCGACAATTCTGAAACTCGCCTTACAACAAAGGGGAGGTTCCACACCATGAAATACGAAGACGCTTGGCAAAGGCCGAACTTTCTCCCCCGCTCCCCCCCGTTTCACGAAGGTCACTCGAGCTCTCAGAGTTCGCAAAGTCGTGAGGTTGATCCCTAGAGTTTCTGGCCAGATTCTTTAAGAAGAGGAATCAGGCCAGGTCTTTTGCTCTGCATTGACCTCCCACCAATCCAGAGCACGTTCTCTCTGAGGCTCTGCGAGCTCTGTGAGAGATCTTTATGACCCGACTTGCCGAAAACTGTTACCCAAGAACCTCAGTTCGCCCTCGGAGTTGCTTTCTCGGGTTTCTTTATCCCTCTTACATGCCAGAGACCGTCAGCAACAGGTCTGGCATTGGTATAGAAAACAAAAAAGCCGCAGGACCCTTCCCACGGCTTCAGACTCGGCAAACCGTGGGCATCGTCGCCCACGGCCTGATATCAGTCAAGTGCTCAATCCCGGTTCCAGTCAGGCAGTGGGCGACCCCGCATAATTATCAGGGCCAAAAGAAGAAGGCCCAGAATCTGTACGATAACGAGGGACATCAATGCTACCTGACCCATGGAATTTTCCACCCTGAGAAAAATTTCTAAATGTATATAGCCTGAGTGGAGATGGTTGTCAAGGGTTATTTGCTTCCGAGTTTCCTCGGTTTTTGGTGAACTTCGTCCGCCCCTCGCTCCGGCGCTCCCGCAGCGACCCTTTCGAGGTTCGCACAGACCCCTGCAGGAGGACAAAGGAAAAAGAGGAAAGGAGCGAAGAGAAGAACTCCGAAGAGGCTTTCGTCCTTTCGCCTTTATCCTTGAACCTTTATCCTCTGAAGTATGTTGGTGCCCCTTCCCGCCGTAGGCGGGATCGCTCATTGACGACGGAGTTTCCCTAGCAAAATCGAAATAGTTCGCGTAATCGGAGGTTATCAGCTTTGGATTCGTGAAACTCAAGAATCCCCGGGTGTTTGCTTTCAGTTTCTTGGTTTTTGCAGTGTGTACTCGTCCATGAGTATGGCTCCCGCAGTTGCTGACCCTACATGCTTTGCGTAGCGGCATAGGTAGCCCTTCTTGATTTTGGGAGGTGGTTCCTTCCAATTCTTGGCTCTTTCCGTCAGGGTTTTCTCGTCAACTTCTAGGGAGATCTTCTTTTGTGGGATGTCAATTTCAATCATGTCTCCGTCCTCAACCAGGGCGATTGGTCCACCCATAGCGGCTTCCGGAGAGATGTGGCCGACGCATGCCCCCCGAGTACCTCCAGAGAACCGGCCGTCTGTCAGCAAGGCGACATCTTTGTCCAATTCCAATCCGGCGATGACAGCCGTGGGGGCGAGCATTTCTCTCATGCCCGGCCCTCCCTTGGGTCCCTCGTATCGGATGACGACGACGTCGCCCTTTTTGACTTCGCGATTCCGAATGCACTCGACGCCTGCCTCCTCGGAGTCGAAGACCCTGGCAGGTCCTCGGTGGGACATGATTTCTGCTGCCACCGCTGCCTGCTTCACCACCGCTCCCTCAGGCGCGAGGTTTCCAAAAATGGCCACGAGTCCACCTCGCGGCCGATATGGGTAGTTTGCATGGTGGATCACGTTGTGGTCGGAGATTTTTGTGTCTCTGATATTCTCTTCCACCCGCTTCCCGGTCACCGTCAGAGCGTCGAGATGGATGAGGCCGTGACCGGCGAGTTCTTTCAGCACGGCCTGAATGCCTCCGGCACGATGGAGGTCTTCCATATGGTGCGGCCCGGCAGGGGATAGGGAACAGATTTGAGGGGTCTTTTCGCTGAAGTCGTTAAATTTCTTGAGGTCGATTCCAATCCCCGCCTCGTGGGCGATGGCCGGGAGGTGGAGGGTCGTGTTGGTGGAGCCTCCGAGAGCCATATCCACGGCGATGGCGTTCTCAAATGCTTTTTCAGTCAGAATTGCCGAGGGTCGAATTTCCTGTCGGACGAGCTCCACCACTCGCATACCCGCACCCTTCGCGAGTCTGAGCCTCTCTGCCGAAACGGCAGGAGCTGTCCCGTTGTTCTCCAATGCGATCCCCAGAGCCTCAGACAGTGAATTCATCGTATTCGCCGTAAACATGCCACTACAACAGCCTACTCCAGGACAGGCTTGGTTCTCTAATTCAGCAAGCTCCCCCTCACTCATCTGTTCGGAGGCAACCTTTCCAACTGCCTCAAAGACGGTAATAAGATCAACATCCCGGTCTTGCCAATGACCGGTCAACATGGGGCCCCCACTGAGGATAATGGAAGGGATATTGAGCCGTGCCATGGCCATCATCATTCCCGGAATCACTTTGTCGCAATTGGGGACTAGGAGCAGACCGTCAAAGGGATAGGCGGAGCCGACGAGCTCAATCGAATCCGCAATCAGTTCCCTCGAGGCCAGGGAGTATTTCATTCCCTCGTGCCCCATCGCGATTCCATCGCATATTCCTATCGTCGAGAACTCCATGGGGGTTCCGCCGGCCATTCGAATTCCTGCCTTAGCAGCCTCGACGACACGATCAAGGTGAATATGACCTGGAATGAGCTCATTAGCCGAGTTCGCAATGCCGATGATGGGCCGTTCGAGCTCCTCATCGGTGTATCCCATGGCCTTAAACAGGGAGCGATGGGGTGACCGTGCCAGTCCTTTCTTCATCATGTCCGAACGCATGGCTTGTCTTCCCTTTGAATCGTTTTTGAATGGAGATTTGAGTGAAATTACCACCTTCATAAAAAAAGTCAATCGCTGTGACATACCAAAATCTACTGCCTAAACCTCGAATAACATAAGATGAAAGGGAGACTCGAAATTGTCATCTCGTCCAGGAACCTATCAGCGAGGGGGTGAATCAACGAGGTTAGGGCACCGAAGGATGTTCCTGGAGCGCGCGTTGTGGAATTTCTGAGGTACCTGTCTTGGCGAAGGGCGTGTTCTTCCTTGAGTATTGTGTGTGGATTCTGTGAAACGGCTGAGAGAAGGGCACGAAAGGGAGAGTTATGCACGAGGCCGTCGGTGGACAACATGTTTCGAACCTTGTATTCTTAGGGGAATTCATGTGCGGTGAGGATTCCATGAAAATCGTTATGCTCGGTGCTGGCGCTATGGGCAGTCTCTTCGGAAGTATGCTGTCTCGATCGAAAACAGCCGAGATATGGCTTTTGGACATCTGGGAGGAGCACATCAATCGAATCAAGTCGCGCGGTCTTGTGGTGGAATCCGAGGGAGAAGAGGTGGTGTACCAATTACAGGCGACCACGGATCCAGATGAGGTGGGGATTGTAGATCTGATCGTTGTCTTCGTCAAGGCGTACCTGACAAAGGATGCCATCAAATATGGTCTGTCTCTGGTGGGAGAGGAGACCGTTTTTCTGAGTCTTCAGAATGGCCTCGGGAATATTGGGAGCATCAGATCGGTGGTTCATGGCGCCCATGTGATCGGGGGGGTGACGTCCCAGGGATCGACCCTGCTGGGCCCCGGCAGAGTCAGACATGGTGGAAAGGGACCGACTTTCATCGGAGGCGCCGACGGGGAGATAGCTCCATGGGTGGAGCGAGTCGCCTCCCTTTTCAATGAGGCTGGAATCCCAACAGATGTCTCCGAGGACATCGAACGTCTCATTTGGGAGAAGCTTCTGATCAACGTAGGCATTAATCCCGTGACCGCAATTACTGGCTTGCGAAACGGGGAGCTTCTTGATTATGAGGAGACAAAAGGCCTGATGACAATGGCCGTGGAGGAGGCCGCAAGGGTGGCCCTGAAGAAAGGGATTCCTGTGAAAGGAAATCCGGTGGAAAAGGTCTTTGACGTCTGCAAGGCAACCGCGCAGAACCGTTCCTCTATGGGCCAAGACATTGACAACAGGCGGCGAACAGAGATCGATTTCATCAATGGAGGCATCGTCAGAGAGGGAAAAGCCCTGGGAATTCCAACACCTGTCAACGCGACGCTGACATATCTCGTCCAGACAATTGAAGCACGGTTCGGAGCCTAGTGCTTTGTTAAACGACTAACACCCATGTATTTCGATTATTAGGATCTGCTAACCACGGAGACACAGAGGCCACAGAGGATTCTCTATTTTTTGCCCATCGGGAGACGGCGATGGGCAAAAACAGCCATGCTTTCCGTTTGCCGATGTCTCCCGGCAAACGAAAAAGACCTATCTCGGCGTTCTCTCTGTCTCTGTGGTGAGAAAAGTTTGTGGCCAATAATGTAGTTTTTTGCCACGGCTAATAAGAATATTTCATCAGGCGTGCACGGAAATTCCAACCATGGGGAGATTTGAGCCAATGGAAAGAGAGAAAATCACGATCCCAACCATTCTCGAAAAGAAGCGGCGGGGCGAAAAGATCACCATGCTCACTGCCTATGACTATCCGACGGCCCTTCTCGTGGACCGTGCGGGAATTGACATGATCCTCGTCGGGGATTCCCTCGGAATGGTCGTGTTAGGATACGAAACCACGATTCCCGTGACTATGGAAGAGATGATTCACCATACGAAAGCAGTGGTCCGCGGAACTCGGTGCGCCTTGGTTGTGGGTGACATGCCCTTTATGTCTTACCACACGTCCGAGAGGGACGCGATCGCCAATGCAGGACGTTTCATCAAGGAGGCCGGCACCGATGCGGTAAAGCTTGAGGGTGGAACCAATGTCAAAAACATTGTCAAAGCGATTTCAGACGCGGGTATTCCTGTAATGGGTCATATTGGTCTAACACCCCAGACGGTCTCTCAATTGGGAGGATTCAAGGTGCAGGGCAAGAGCGCAGAAGCGGCGAGGAAGA
>CAYFYO010000100.1:0-13252 GCA_964347335.1 uncultured Thermodesulfobacteriota bacterium | reverse complement strand
GGATTTTTCATTTCCGCCATGCTCCTGGTATGCCCGATGATGACATTCCCTCCATCTGGCGCGGCCGAATTGACAGGGGAAGACCGTCTTGCGACCAGGGCGAAAAGGATCGAAACAGAGAGAGAGGAAAAGGATCGGTTCTTTCGAGAGTCGCCGAGTTCTCCCCTGCGATCGAAAGATCAGAAGACCTTCAGCGGGTTAAACTACTACCCGGTCGATCTCCGTTATGTCTTTTCTGGGAAGCTTGAACGGGACCCGAAAGGGAGGAAGGAGTACGTAAAGCTTCCAACCAATCGGGGCAATTTTCGGACCTATATTAAGGAAGGGATTCTTCGGTTTAGGATCGAGGGAGAAGAGTTTGCCCTCACTGTCTATCGTTTCCTGGGAAGATCGAACCTCTTTTTGCCCTTCAGAGATAGGACAAATGGCCAAGAGACTTACGAGAACGGACGCTATGTGGATGTGGAGATGCTAAATGATGAAAAGCTTATCGTTGATTTCAACACGGCCCACAACCCCTTCTGCACCTACAATGAGAAATACACCTGCGCCTACGCTCCAGAAGAAAACACCCTCGATGTGGCCATTCCATGTGGCGAAAAGAAGTTCGTTGGTGCTCCTTGAAACGGTCTTTTTCAGGAGTTTTCGTCTTTTTTGAAGGAGGGGAAAAACCGAAAAAAACCCTCTTTAGGACTGGCACCTTGAGCGGGTACGGTATTAAAATGAAACCTGAAAGGGGAAGGCGAGATGTATTCCGAAATCGTCCTCGACCATTTTAGAAATCCGAGAAACATCGGTGAAATTGAGGATCCTGATGGTGTGGGGAGTGTTGGAAATCCTGTCTGCGGTGACCTGATGGAAGTCTACATCAAGGTCAAGGATTCTCGGATCGAAGATATCAAGTTCAAGACTTTTGGCTGTGGGGCGGCCATTGCGGTTTCAAGCATGCTTACCGAAATGGCCAAGGGAAAGACGCTCGACGAAGCCATGAAGATCACGAACAAGTCTGTGGCTCATGCCCTGGGGGGACTCCCCAAGAACAAGCTTCATTGTTCCAACCTGGGGGCTGATGCGCTCCATGCGGCTATTGCCGATTACTACAGGCGTAAGGAGGGCCACATCCCCGAGGCGGTTGAAGAAAAGGTCCGTCACATCAAGAAGGAGGAGGCTTGTTACTGCCCCTATTGTGATATTGAGCTGCCCGAGGAGGCGCCTTTTTGTTCCAGTTGTGGCCAGGAGATATCCCAAGAGATTGTTGAAGAGGGGGTCGAAAGGCGCGAGTAGCCTGAGAGGCACGACCGGCGAACCATTCCGAGAGGAAGGAGCTCATGCACAAGGAGGAATTTTCTCAAATCCGACGACGTTTAGGGAAGTCTCAGAGGCATATGGCCCAGTTGCTGGGAACATCTCTTAAGGCGGTACAGAGTTTTGAGCAGGGGTGGCGAAAGGTCCCCGGTTACGTTGAAAGACAGATATTATTTCTGCTGGCCATGAAGGAATCTCAGAGGCAGCGCAGACCCTGTTGGGTCGTTCGGGCATGTCCTGCGGAGGTGAGAGAGATGTGTCCCGCGTGGGAATTTAGCAGTGGACATCTCTGCTGGTTTATCAGCGGGACCATGTGTCAGGGTGAAGTCCAGGAGAGCTGGCACGAGAAGATGACGATATGCCGTAAGTGCCGTGTCTTTCAGGAAATGGTCACCCTCTAGTGTCACGTCCCAAAAGTGATTTATGAAATTCACACCGAAACTGATCGCACGGATTGAGATGTCAGAATTTGAAATCCGAAGCACGAAGTTCGAAATCCGAAAGAATATCAAAATTCAAATTCTCCAATTTTCTAAAGATGTTTAGGCTTACAACGAGCACCTCGGCCTGATCTCGGGTCAAAGGTTCAGCCGAGTCGATTTTGGTCATTTGATATTCGGATTTGTTTCCCAATTGGTCCCCGCTGGGACGCTTCGCCCGATATTCGAATTTCGGATTTAAGATGTCGGTTCTCAGGAGACCGTGTGACCGGGTAAATTATGCAAGTTATTACTGAGGCACCACACGAGAAACTGGTTTTCGAAGTTTGAGGAGTGTCTTAGGCGGCGTTTTAACCCTCCCTTGAGAAACCACTCTGAAGGCTTACCAACCAACCGCGGGTTGATTGCTGTCCAGAGCCTGCTCCAACATCGTGACGATTCGAAGCACCTCTCCTCTGGCCAATTTGGCGCCCGGACCCTGCTTTTCAACACGATCGAGGGTGGCCCATGCCAGTCGAACGGGCAGGGCGTTGAAAGCCACCAGGCCGCGCGGAGCGGCAGTCTGTTGAATTGCGAGAACGTACTTCCCTGCGACCCTCAGATCGTCTCGGGCGATAGCGAAAATCTCCTTGCGAGCGACATTCCCAGGAAGATAGCACCGTCCATGCCGAGTGTCGTCCACTGAGTCCTTGAGAATATTGACCAACTGGAGGGCCTCGCCAAAGGTACTCGCCGTCCTGTGCAGGAACGACGCTATGGGGCGCAAACAGTGGTGTTCGAGGAGGAAGAGTTCTGTGAGCATTTCTCCGACGATTCCAGCCACCACGTAGCAGTATTCATGGAGATCGGAGGTATTCCTCAGACGAAGGACGTCGGCCTCCCCGGCGCGAGCGACAAACCTGGCCATGCCTTCGGCCGTCCGAATACTGTGGGTCTGAATGATTTCCCTGCTCCCTTCTGATAATGTGAGAAAGGTTCGCAGGACTTGTGGAGTCTCCGCAACGAGTTCTAAATACCCCTCGTGCGCGCAAGGCGATTCTGAAACCCAACGGGAAGCCCAGTGCCGTGCTTCCCGAAGGGATGGGTTTCTTAGAAGACAAACGAACTGATGAAGAGCCTCGACACGCCGCTTGCGCCGCCACCGCGTCGCGTCCTCAAAGGTATCGGCGATGCGAAATAGCAGATAAGCGGTGGTGACCTCCTGGCGAGTTGGTTCTGGCAATAGGGGAATTGCGAGCGCGAAGGTCCGGCTCGTTTTTTTTAGGAGTTCGCCGAGGTCTGTCATGGCTACCCACCTATCCTTAGACTCCTTCCCCTTAGCGAATCGCAGGGAGGACATCGTGAGAATCCGTAGGTCTTTGCAATTGGGGAAAGAAGAGCGCGGCTCTTCTGGCTGATCCTTGCATCTCTTCACCATGTCTGAGATGATCTTCTCTTTGAATTCCACGTGGCCCAGAAATCCATATATCTGTGACCATACCGACAGGCCTGGTGTTCTGTCAACTGAGAAATTGCTGACGACGGTGGCCTCTCGCCGTCCGTCCAAAATGGAGTCATTGGTGATGGTAGGCGATCGAAGAGGATTGGAGACATATCTCTGTCCCAATGGAGTAACTCGGGTGTCATGTAGGTAGGGGGTGAGAACCTTGACGACATCGGTGAAACGCCCCGAGCCCTATCTCCCGGAAAAATCGTCTACCCCGGGCGAGTGTATTGCCTGAATCTTGATTTAGGTCAAGGACATGCTCCACTTCACGTGATAAGGAAGAAAATAGGCCGGTATGAGCGAGCAGTATAGGTCAGTATCTCCAGCAGAATGCGGTCTGTGAACGATATCCATGAGAGGTGGTTTTTTCATAGGCCTCTTCAGTCTCCTCGAAATGGCGTTTTGCCCGGTTCATGGTTCGGAAAGGAGGACATCCATGTGCCAGAGTTATCGAAAGGTCTGCATGTGTGGCCGCAATACCTCCGAGATTTTTTTCGGACGGGCGGTTCTCGACGACAAGGCGGTTGTCCGGGTTTATTGTCCCGAGTGCAGTAAGCATATCGACAGAGGCGCGAAGAGTCGAGTATGGGACAATGGGTGGGTTCTCGAACTCGATATGGATGTGGTCCGAAGTTATGCTCCCGTGATGGGTGTCTCTGCTGATGATATCACTGCCGATTGGGTTTTCGATGAAGGGTATGCCACATGGGTCGGGATCACGCCGGATGATTTTCAACAAAGGGAACAAGAGCGGACGGAAATCCAAAAGCTTGCCAAGACCGATCTTCGGGCATACATCGATGCGATGAGGGAATGGGGTTTGAGCCGTGAAAGGCGTTTTGTCGAAGAGGGTTGGCGCAAGGCTAAAGGCACGGTGGGACGTCATAAGGCGCAGAGATCTTGATAATCTCCTAAATCGAACAACTTGGCGTCTTCGCCACAGGCTTGACATTTCGGGTTTTTGGCTAACTTGAATTCACTCCACTCCATTTCCAGCGCATCGAATACCACGAAACGACCGATGAGGGGCTTGCCGATTCCGAGAATAATCTTAATCGCCTCCGTTGCCTGCAGGCTGCCAATTACACCTGGCAGAACACCGAGGATGCCCGCCTCCTGGCATCTGGGAACAGAACCCGGCGGTGGTAGCTCCGGGATGAAGCATCTCAAGCAAGGACCTTTTTTGTGCGGTGCAAAGACGGTCATCTGGCCTTCAAAGCGAAAGACGGCCCCGTATACATTGGTCTTTTCGGCAAGCACACAGGCATCGTTCAAAACAAAGCGGGTCGGAAAGTTGTCAGAACCATCGAGGATCAGATCGTAATCGGAGATGATCTCCATGATATTCTTTGACGTTAGCTTCTCGTTATATTCATTCAGGGTGATATCCGGGTTGATCGCCCTCAGGGCTTCTTTGGCAGACTGGACCTTTTGCTTGCCGAGATCTTGGGTCGTGTGGATGATCTGCCGTTGAAGATTACTCAATTCGACCTCGTCGAAATCCACGAGGCCCAGGGTTCCAACACCCGCCGCAGCCAGATAGAGCCCCGCTGGGGACCCGAGTCCGCCCATCCCTACCACGAGGATTTTAGAAGATAGGAGCTTCTCCTGGCCCTCACCGCCTACCTCTGGGAGTATGATGTGGCGGCTGTAACGCCGAAGCTGTTCGTCATTGAAAGAGGCCATTCCCCTGAGCTTACCTCCCGTTACCGCCGGCAATGGCCGGGATGATCGACACGCGATCCCCGTCTTTTACTGTTGTTTTCTCGCCTTCGAGGAATCGGATGTCTTCATCATTAAGATAGACGTTAATAAAGCGCCGCAGCCCATCTCCGTCGTAAAGCCGCTCGAGCATGCCCGGACACTTGGCGTCCAGATCTTGGAAGACCTCGGATATGGTATTCCCATCCGCTTCTACAGTCGGTCTCCCGTCTGAGAGGCGTCTGAGCGGAGTTGGTATCTTAACCAAGACTGCCATGACAGACGCTCCTTTCTGTCTCCTCTAGCCCCTCAAGAGACCCCTCCAGTATAGGCTCCACTTTTTCAGTGAATGCTTCGATCGTGGGTTCGATTCTCAACGTTTGTTGGGTCTTTCCAATGAGAGTTTCTTGGGTCTTCAGACCATTGCCAGTAATGGCCAGGACGATTGTGTCGTCTCTCTCGATTCTTCCCTGCTCGACGAGCTTCTTGGTTACCCCAACCACGACGCCTCCCGCGGTTTCCGCAAAAACTCCCTCTGTCCGAGCGAGGAGCAGCATTCCTTCGATGATCTCTTCGTCAGACACATCTTCACCATACCCCCCTGTCTCCCTAATGGCCTGGAGGCCATAGTAGCCATCCGCCGGATTTCCAATGGCAAGAGATTTTGCAATGGTGTTGGGCTTAACAGGTCGAATGGCATCCGCCCCGCTCTTGACCGCAGAGCTTACGGGTGAACATCCCGTTGCTTGGGCCGCGTAAATTCTCGTCCCACTCTTTTGCACCCAGCCAAGATTCTCCAGCTCTTTGAAACCTTTCCTTATCTTTGTCAGGAGAGAACATCCCGCGACAGGGACGACGATATGGTCCGGTGTCTGCCAGCCGAGCTGTTCGGCGATTTCAAAGGCAAAGGTTTTGGAACCCTCTGCATAGTAGGGCCTCAGATTTATGTTCACGAAAGCCCAGGGGTAGGAAAAAGTGATTTCCGTGCAGAGTCGGTTCACGTCGTCATAAGTGCCTTCGACGGCAAGTACATGGGAGCCATAAACAAGGGTCCCGACGACCTTGCTCCCTTCGATGTCAGCGGGAACCAAGATAAAGCTTTTCAGCCCAGCAGCCGTCGCTTGAGCTGCAAGAGAATTGGCCAGATTTCCCGTGGACGCACATGCGACGGTGTCGAATCCGAACTCGGACGCTTTCGAAACCGCCACGGCTACCACCCTGTCCTTAAAGGACAAAGACGGATAGTTCACCGTATCGTTTTTGATATAGAGACGGTTCAATCCGAGGTATTCTCCCAACCGTCTTGCATGGACAAGGGGCGTATACCCAACATGGTATCCCACTTTTGGTTTATCGTCTAGGGGTAACAAAGGCCAGTATCGCCACATGCTCTTGGGGCCTGAGGATATGCTCCCAGGCGAGAGATCTCGGCCAATGCGTTCATAATCATAGACAACCTCGAGAGGACCGAAGCAATCCTCACAGACGTAAATCGCCTCTTTCGAATATGCTTTCTCACATTCTCGGCATACAAGACCTTTAGCATACGTCACGACAACTTCCTCCTTATAAATATAGGTTTCTCGAATCAAAAGCGTCAGGATTTCTTGATTGGATAGCTCTCGAGGAAAGGAGTTTTTGGAAAGGGTCGAGCTTTGGAAGGATATCTAGCGGACCGTTAGCCTTGAGATGATGATGTGGCCCAAAAAGTCCATGAAATGCCGAGCGCCTATCCCTCGCCTCTTCCACGAGTGCTCATCCAGCTCTCTCATGGTGCGCCGCATGTCACCCGGATCGCGCATGTCCATATCCACATCATCACCCCCTTTCAAGGGAAACAAAATGACAAGCATCATTACCACACAGTGGCATAAGCTGTCAAGGTTTTTTTTCGAGATGTTTGAAAAAGATCACCTTTCTCTGCTCAAAAGCTTTCTATCGTGCCGTCATTTGTCGGTTGTCAGTGGTCAGTCCCGAGGAACCACGGACACGATCTCGTCGCCAAGAAATGTCGCCGAAACCCGCTTGATTCGTGCTCTGCGTTCCTTTTTCAGCTTTCCAGACTCCTCACACGTCAAACTTGAGATTGGATTGGATGGATTATCCTGAAAATGGGGCCGTTTCCTCGTCTCTCTCGCCCGCTCCCCTTCGGTCCTGCTCAGGGTAGCTCGAGCTCTCAGAGTGAGAGGGTTGATGCATCAGATTTCTGGCCTAATTTTCTGAGAGGAAAAATTAGGCCACGTCATCTCCTCTGGATTGGCCGCTCACCAATCCAGAGGAAGTTTCTCTGAGGCTCTGCGTGCTCTGTGAGAGACGACGAAAGTCGAATTTGCTAGGGATTTCTAGCGAAAAACCCTTTACCCCGTTGTCGATAGAATTCTGATTTCTGGGATGGTCTAGCCGTGTGAGGTATGGAAGTTCCAACAGAAATCCAATCCACATTTGAGTTCAACTACGGGCTGACTTCGCGCTGAGAGCTCCCTTTGCCAGTGTCTTAGAGATCTTTTTGTAGGGCTTTGAAAACGCCCAGGGCGAGCGGGGCAGGTTAAACGGCCTCTACACTTCTCACTTCCGGGACAATCTTCTTAATGTGTCTTTCTATCCCCTGTTTCAATGTCATCTGGGACATGGGACAGCCGCCACATGCACCAGTCAACCGGACTTTAACGATGTCACCCTCTACTTCCACCAACTCAACATCTCCTCCGTCGGCTTGAAGAGCCGGTCGAATCTCCTGTAAAGCCTTTTCCACTTTTTCCTTCATTGTATTTCCTCCTGTAGGCGTTTTGCCTTTGAGCAAACCTCATATTCTGCCCCGCGAATGAGTTCGTCGCCATCCTGGCCTTCGGGCTAGGTTCCGTGTTTGGCGGCCAGGGGCGACATCTTCCTCAGCTTCTCTACGATGGGTGGTAACTCCGCCAGAAGAAGTTCGAGGTCTTCATCTGTATTGTCAATTCCGAGTGTAAACACAACCGAACCCTGGGCCGATACGGCGTCAATGCCAATCGCATCCAAGACGTGTGAAACTTTCAGGGCCTCGGAGGAGCAAGTCGAGCCGCTTGTCCCTGCGATGCCGAGGAAGCTCAAATGGATGAGGATCGATTCGCCCTCGATGAACTGAATGCAGAAGCTGGCGTGTCCTGGAAGTCTCTCTACTGGGTGACCCGTGAGAAAGCAGTCGGTGACTTGCTCCAGCACTCCCGCAATCAGGTTGTCCCTTAACGATAAGAGATGATCTCGCCTCTCGGGTAACTTTTCATGGGCGATCTTTGCGGCAGCCCCCATGCCAACGATGCCAGAGATATTGTGCGTACCGGCTCTCAATCCTCTCTCCTGAATTCCCCCTTCAATCAGCGGAGAAACCCGAATACCCTTTCGAATGAATAGTGCCCCCACACCGAGGGGACCATAGAACGGATTGGCAGCGAGGCTGACGAGATCGACATTCGAGTCTTTGACATCAATGGGGACAGAACCCGCGGAAGCGGCGGCATCTGTGTGAAGGATGATTTTTTTCTCTCTGGCGATCCTTCCGATGGCTTTGATGGGTTCCAATGTTCCGATTTCATTGGAAGCGGATGTCACGGTAATCAAGGCGGTATCGTCCCTCATGAGGTCTGTAACCTCTTCCGGATCGATTCTGCCCTCCCTGTCCACCGTGAGCCAGGAAACTTCGTAACCCTGCCTTTCCAGCCGCTTCAATGGATGAAGAACAGAGTGATGCTCGATCGGACTCGCAATGATATGCTTCCCCTTCCTGGCATGGGCTTCCGCAATCCCCTTGATGGCGAGATTGTTGGATTCACTGCCACAGCTTGTGAAGATGATTTCCTCTGGATTAGCATTGATGAGTTGGGCCACCTCGTCCCGTGCACGTTCGAGGGCCTCTCCGGGCTTTTCGCCGAAGACGTGCTTGCTTAATGGATTCCCCATATCTTGTGACAGGTATGGGAGCATCGCCTCCCTTACCTCAGGGAGGAGGGGCGAACAGGCGAGATGATCGAAATTAACGGTCTTCACATCTTCTCCACGTAACCGATGAAGATATTATCCGCATTCTTTCTGAGCGATAGAAGCCGATGCTTTGTCTCCCTGCACCATGCCATAAGGTCTTCTTCAACGCCTGGATCGTCAGCCAAAAGCTCCACAACCTGATTTGTGTCTCGTTTCTCTATTTCTAATTTTAACTTCACAATGGGCAGAGGACAGAACAACCCCACTGCGTCGACCGTCGAGGCAACATCGATCTCTTTCCCATCTAACTCGACCTTTTTCATCAGTCCCCCCAATTCAAGTTCTATACACCCCAAAGATCAAATTCACCTTACGCACCCATAAGAGGGATTCGCCCTGACCGGGGGGCTTGTCTATGGCCGTGACCCATAACCGCATTTCTTATTCACGGAATCTGCTTCCTCAATCCCTAATGGGGAATACAGCCGGGCCATAGCATAATGTCTATATTATACCTAATGCACGATTTCGAAGCCAACACCTTATAGGCTAAAGTTTAAGTCAAGATCTATGTGGAAAGAGAAAAAGGGGTGGGCTATATTTGGGATCAAATCACTATATTTATTCCCTTTTGTTATGTAATCCTTCATGCGACTTGTGAGGAGACTTCATTCATTTTTTTCTTGACAAGGACGGTACGGTCTGCTATGAAAAGATCCAACCTCAAGTGCCACTTTGTGGGAGATAGATTTCCCACATCGTTCGCTATCAACAGATTGGCTTTCATCTTCGATCTCTTCGTTGGTTCGAACCGGGGGAGAGTGATCACACAGGCTTTACGGCACCTTGACAGGAACGGGTGAGCCTGTCGAAAAAGGTGTCCTACGGGGAGGGCGGTCGAATGGCCGCCCTCAATATTCGGTGGCTGGAGTGCCGGAACTTTGATCTGAAGTTCTCCATCATTTTTTGCTTGACAATAGGATAACCAGTTGATAGAGAAGCTGATGTGTTTGCTATAGATATTGTGACGCGATTTTTTTTGTAATGCAGCTTGTGAAATTCGTTTCATAACGAATCCATGAGAATATCGAACTCAGAGCCTATCTACACGATTGGAACTGCCGCCCAGAACTTACACCTCTCTGTACCTACCCTCCGTCTTTACGAGAAAGAGGGGCTCATCATCCCTCTGAGAACCTCGACACGTCGCCGTCTCTACTCTGTGAATGATTTGGAGATCGTTGAAACGGCGCAACATCTCATACATGATCACGGCCTGAATTTCGCTGGCATTAGAAGGCTCATGGCTTTTATTCCCTGTTGGAGAATCAGAGGCTGTGATCCGGCCCTGTACCACACTTGTAAGGTCCCTTGCATTACCGATAGCCCGTGCTGGAGTAGTGGGCTCGCATTGTGGCGAAAATGCGATGGGGACTGTCAAACCTGCCCGGTCTACAAAATGGCGAGTCAGATCGGGGAGATCAGCATCTACAACTTGATGGAAAGTTGATACCCTCACTTGAATCACGACGCCGTGCAAGTCGGAAGAGAGTGGAGGCATCACCCTACTGTTATGAAAGCGTGCCGAAGCCCAGATTAATGAAAAAAGAAAGGAGGCCTAAGGGATGAGCGACACGAAAAAGGGTTTAACGAGAAAGGAATTTCTCAAACTATCGGCGCTAGGCGCTGCAGCTGTTCAGGGAGCCACTGTGCTTGCCGCCGCCGAAAACGCCGGAGCTGCAACCCGGAAGAGCTGGGGTTTTGTGGTTGATCTCGACAGGTGCATTGGATGCAAAGCATGCGCCATTGCCTGCAAGGCAGAGTTTGACACGAGGCTCGGCGTCTTTCGCTCTCAGGTGATCGATTACGAGTATGGAACTTATCCGAATACGAAGAGGGATTTTCTCCCATGGCTCTGTAACCAATGCGACGATCCACCGTGTGTGCCCGTATGTCCGGTCGACCCGATCGACGCGGAGTTTCAGGGCATCAAATTCCAGAAGAGGGCTACCTACAAGCGGCCCGATGGTGTTGTCCTGGTCGACCAGGACAGGTGCATCGGGTGTGGCCTCTGTCTCATGAACTGTCCATACAAGGTGAGGTTTTTTGACCCGGGCAAGAAGGCAGGCGGAGACCCTGATGAGAATCCAGCCGACAAATGCGATTTCTGTGAGCACCGACTTGAGGCAGGCGTGGTCTCCGCCTGTGTAAATACCTGTCCGGCCCGGGCGAGGATCATCGGTGATCTGAACGACCCCGACAGTGAGGTATCAAAGCTCTTGAAGAAAAACGAGGCAGAGGTGCTCCTCCCTGAAGCAGAGACTGGGCCAAACGTCTATTACATCGGTAAGAACAGAAAGAAGGTCAACAAGGCGCTCAAAAAGGGCGAAGACAAAAGGAAAGAGGCAAACAGCAAGTATCAACTGGTTGTTTGGAAACAGGGACCGTATGCAGAATAAAGGAGAGGAGGGTTGGACTCGATGAAACCAAAAGAGTTTAGCAGAAGAAACCTTTTCAAGCTTGGTGCGCTCAGCGCCGTTGCCCTCACAGGACTAAAGCTCAACAAGGCTGAGGCTGTAACCCTCAGGGGCGAGATGGATGCCCTTCAGTGGGGGTTTAAGGATATCTCTCCGACTACCAGGAAGGAGAGAAAAGCAATTCCGTCTGCTTGTTGGCAGTGTGTCACGAGAGACGGAATCGTGGCCTATGTGGAAGATGGGAGACTGGTAAAATGCGAGGGCAATCCAAAACTTCCAAGGACCAATGGTGTCCTTTGTTCTAAGGGCCAGGCTGGGCAGAATCAGGTCTATGACCCTGACAGACTTCTCTATCCTATGAAGCGGGTTGGCCCCCGTGGGAGTGAGAAATGGAAGAGATTAACCTGGGACGAGGCGAAAAAAGAAGTCGTTTCACTGATGAAAAAACTGAAGGATGAAGGACAGCCCGAAAAGTTCATGTTCCACTATGGCAGGATGAAGGATACGACAAGTAAGATCGTCAAGGATTATTTCCTTCCGGCGTATGGAAGTGGCACCGAGGGCAACCATACGGCGATCTGTGAGGCGGCCAAATGGACCGGCCAAGAGCTCACCTGGGGCAAGCACTACGACAACTGGGATGTCAAGAACACGAAAATGGTGCTCAACTTCGGTAGCAACATCTTTGAGACCCACACGAACCATATCCCTGTTGCTCAGCGGCTCGTCGAGGGCATGGCGAAAGGCGCAAAACTCTACACCTTCGATGTGAGACTCTCGAACACGGCGGCAAGGTCGACCGAGTGGATTCCAGTGAAGCCCGGTACAGACACGGCCGTGATCCTCGCTATGTGCAACGTGATTATGCAGGAAGGACTCTACGACGAGAAATTTATCAGCAAGTGGACTAACGTCACGGTCGGGCAGCTCAAGGACCATCTTGCCAAGTTCACCCCGGAATGGGCTGAGAAGGAGAGTGGCGTTCCTGCCAGCAAAACAAGGAAACTCGCCATGGAGTTTGCCAAGGCCAAGCCCGGTGTCGCGATCTCGTACAGAGGGCTTGTGGCACATTATGCAGGGGCAAACAACGAGCGAGCGGCCATCATGCTCAACGCCATCTGTGGCTACATCAATGTGCCAGGGGGCTTCTGTCAGCCCACGGGGGCGAAGTGGAAAGACCCATTTGCGAAGGATTTCAAAAAGAAATACCCAGATAAACCAAAGAAACTCGCGCTTGCTGACGGATTCAAGGGCCAGGTCGCCTATCCGACACATCATGTAAGCCATCAGATCCTCAAAGTCATCAAGGATGGTTTTGCAGGACGGCCGGACATCTATTTCGTTTACTGTTACAACCCACCCTATGTGAATGGGGAGTGCCAGGAGAACATAGACATCTTGAAGGATGAGAGCATCATGCCTCATATCATTGTCTATGATGTGGCGTACAGTGAATCCGCTGCAGTGGGGGATCTCCTGCTTCCGGCAGCCACCTACCTCGAGAGGTGGGATGCCATGGACCATGCTTCAGGAGACCAGATCCATGAGTTCTTCATTAGGCAGCCCGTTGTGAAGCCACTCGGCGAGAGCAAGCCGCTGACCGAGTTCTTCGCAGAGATCGCTCCCGATCTCGGTATAGAGCTTCCATTCAAGAACCATGAGGAGCTCGTGAGAGCCTATTGCGATTCCACCCCGGGTGTCAAAGCGGCGGGTGGGTTCGACTATATGCTGAAGCACGGTGCATGGTACGACCCGAACGAGAAACCCAATTTCTACCTGCACGAGAAGAAGCTTAAGGACGAGGACCTGAAGGGGACGAAGGTAGACCCCAAAACAGGTGCGATCTACAAGCCCAGCGAAAAGCAGCCCGACTACGACACCAAGAAAGG
>CAYFYO010000099.1:0-13268 GCA_964347335.1 uncultured Thermodesulfobacteriota bacterium | reverse complement strand
ACTAGGGACTAAATACGAGAGACCAGAGATGAGAGATGAGAGACGAGGGACGAGAGACCAAGGACTAGAGATTGGAGACTAAAGATTAGAGATTCCAGACTGGGAACTGGAGACGAGAGAATGGAGACCAGGGACGAGAGATTGGAGACTGGAGACCGGGGACTGGTGAGGAGAGACCAGAGATGAGAGATGAGAGACGAGGGACGAGAGACGAGAGACTACAGGCTGGAGACGGGAGACCGGAGACCGGGGACTCGGGACCAGAGACTGAAGGTTAAATGCCAAATGACCAGTGACCAATGACCAATGACAAGTAACAAATGCGTGTTCGGGGTGCCTCTCCATGAACCTTTTCCCTTTGTCCTGCGATAGCAGAAATTGCAGAAATTCTCTGAGAGATCTACTGATTGAGAATCTCGTCCGGGACAATGCCCTTGAGGTGAGGGAATTTATCCCGGGCATGCGGAATATGCAAGGCGGCAACAAATTCATCCTGAAATGCCTCATTCGTTGTCAATTCCATGTACTCGACCTGCCGGGCAATCCAACCCGCCTCCTCCCGCTTTTCTCGATTCAGCAGGGCGATTCTTGCTCCGTCTCCCGCAGCATTTCCCACAGAGACGATCCTTTCGATGGGGATATCGGGGAGCATCCCGATGGTCAAAGCCTCCTCCCTGTCAATATAGCTCCCAAAGGCTCCGGCAATCAACACGCGATCAACTCGATCAATGCCTAAATGACGCATCATCAGCTTGGCACCAGCATAAATGGCTGCCTTTGCCAGTTGGATTTGACGAATATCGTGCTGGGTGACGACGATGTTTCTACCGATAGAGGTCTCTTGGCTCCAGGCGATAACAAATTCAGGGGTCCCCTCACTGTTCGTGCGTAGTCTCGGAATGTCCAAATCCCTGTTAAAGGCACCGGTCTTATCGACGATTCCGGTTCGATAAAGCTCTCCGAGCACATCGAGAATGCCAGATCCGCAAATCCCTTTTGTTTCCGTCTTTCCCGGCTTCGAATTCTGGCTCCACGACTCCTGACCGATTACCTTATAGTTCACCTCAAGGGTTTCTGGGTCTATTTTGACTCGTTCAATCGCGCCAGGAGAGGCCCTCATGCCGAAAGTGATCTGGGCTCCTTCAAGGGCGGGCCCAGTGGCGCAGGAAGCCGAGACGAGTCTCTCCTTGTTCCCTAGGACGAGCTCCCCATTGGTCCCGACATCGATGATCAGATGAATTTCGTCCTTGCGGTAGGGTTCTCCACAGATGAGAACGCCAACGTTGTCGGCCCCAACAAAACCCGCTTCGATCGGCAGAATATGAACGTAGGCAGACCGATTAATCTTCAGGCCGAGGTCTCTGGCCTTGAGATCCATCGCTCTGTGAAGAGCCGGAGTGAAGGGTGCCGAGCCGATGTACTGAGGATCTATTCGAAGCAGAAGGTGATGCATCGTCGTATTCCCGACAAGGGTCATATCCACGATTTCTTCCTGGTCAATCCCTCCCGTCTTTGCCGCTTGAAAGATCAGGTCGTTGAGGCCCTCGATGATGAACCGATTCATCTCTTTCAACCCCGTACGGGGATGGGTCATGGCGTAAGTAATTCGAGACATAACATCCTCCCCATAGGTCACCTGAGGATTCATCATCGATTCAATGGCATGCACCCTCCCGGTCTTCAGACTACAGAGGTAGGCGGCCACCGTGGTCGTTCCCACGTCAACGGCGAGGCCCCACCATTCTTCAACGCTGGCGGGCCGCACCCAAATGATCTCTCGATCATTCCATACGGCCGCAGCCACCTTCCACTCCCCCTTTCGAAGAATGTCCGGAAGATCGAGAAGGACAAAATAATCGATCACCATATTCTTCAGGCCATGGATCTCACCGAGTTCACGGGTAAGCCGCTCGAAGTCTCCCAAAGGGTCCTCAAGAGAGGGCCTGGGAAGTTCCACATGGTATATCTTCACTGCAGGATTAAGCTCGATGGCGACTTCTCCGGGCCCTTTGCGTATGACCTGTTTCCCGGCTCGGCTCTCCTCCGGAACAAAGACGAGTACATCTCCTTTGAGTCTCGCTGCACAGGCGAGCCGATACCCTTCAGCCTTCAAATTGACATCAATAAATTCGTTTTCTGACAACTCCCACGCAGAGAGATGAGAGGTCCGAGAACTGATATTAAGCTTCTCAAAACGGCCCTCCTCCACTCTGACCTTGCATTTGCCACACGACTGTCTCCCGCCACAGATAGAGTCAATGTCCACTCCCAGTTCTCGCGACGCCTCAAGGAGTGTTCTCCCTTCTGCAACTTTTCCCCTTCTCCCAGAGGGCTGGAAAACCACGTTGCATCTCTTTTCGACCAACCTGTTCTCCCCTCTCTTGAACGATTTGGCTCACAACCTGGGAGCCTCGAGAAACCTTTATCTGGATTTACATGTCGAAGCTGTTACCCCTAAATCCATGGATCGAAGCAAGATTACACGAAACGTCATGAAAAACCAAGGCGCATCGGTATATACCACACCGCGAAGCCGCCCCTCACGGAATGTCTTGACAGCATTTGCCCCTTCGGCTATTCTATCCTCTTAGGAAGAAGACCATTCCGTCCCGGACCAGAACTCCCCAGCAAACACGTCTAGATTTCTCTCATTCACCGGTCTTCTTTAGGACATCCGAGTTACCCGTTTTGGTCTTTCGATCTGGGGAAAGGTCGTATCCTCCCCATAAGATATAGTGGGTAGGGAAAAGTCCGAAACTGCCTTCAGAAAACCGTGAAGGGGTTTTCGGCCGAGGACGAGCTGATGCAAGTTGTTTCCAGGAGAAAGCATCCTCGATTTGAGGTACGTAGACTCGTCTCCTATCATTATGGCGGAAAGCGTTTCCTGACACTCACGCTCGACTTAGCTCTGGGCGGTATGAAGATAGAAACGCCTGATCATCTCCCGGAGGGTGAAGACCTCCATACTCAGATCGTCCTGGAAAACAGATCCATTTGGCTCAAGGGGCGAACGGTATATAGCCACCTTTTATTGGATACACTGAGCGTTTCCGGTATTCAGTTCTTGGCCATCGCTGAGGAAGACCGGGCTTTTTTGGAAGAATTCCTCGGCCGACTCCATCGATTGCCTCTCCCTCAAGGCATGATTTCGACGGGAAAAGGAGAGTTGAGAACAAACCCTCGGAAGGCCAGGCAGAAATAACGAAAAGTCCTCCCGCTTAAAGGCGAGTCTGCTTCCGCACAAAATACCCGAAGGCCAGGATCATTCGGCTTCCATACCATGAGAAATACTCCCCGTTGACAACTCGGATCTCGACGCTTTCAGCATACCCAGCATCGAGATGACGGAGATCTGACCGAAGCCCACGGATGTGTTTTGCCCGGAAGGGAAAGGGCTCTGTTGCCAAGAGTATGGCCTTTGGTTTGAGCCGAATCAACAGCTCGAGGCGAATAGTCGGATAGGTCACGCTACCTTCCACATCAAAATCTCTCAAGGAGGAACGATCGAAGATATTCTGATAGCCGAGGATCCGGAGCACATCGCCGATGTAAGTCTCTCTCGTGGCAACAATGAAGGGATCGCGCCACGTCAGGTATGCAACGCTTCCTCGATCCCTCTTGATCAGTTGATCCATCCGTGATCTCACATTCCAAACCAATTTCCGAGCACGGTCCGGAGTGTTGAACAGTAAACCGAGTTTTTCCACCGCTTTCAGGGCTTGATCGACCGTTGCCGGTCCGGTCACAAACACCCGGGAACTTTCCCAGTACTTTTCCATCTCCTCAACATCTTCTTTTCGATTCTCCTCTCTGTCCATGATGATCACATCCGGATCGAGTTCAAGAATCCGGGTAAGATCCGGATGCTTGGGCCCTCCCAACTTCTCGATCGCACCTACCCGTGCCCGAGGGTGAATGCAGTAGTCTGTTCGACCGACAATCTCACTTCTTGTCAATCCAAGAGAGAAGAGGGTCTCTGTCCAACTCGGGACGAGAGATACGACATGAAACGGTCTTCTCAGTGGCTTGAAGACCAAGCCACGGCTATCGACGATCTCCTTGGATTGCATGCCGAATCCTCGCCATTGCCAGGGAACGGGTGAATTGGCTCGATCTCGCCTCCCGCGATTCTCCTGAATCCTCTCTGGAGAATGCCCGTTGACCGGGTGCCATCCTCATCGATCTGTCCTTATTTTGGCCGAAGTGGCCACCCATTACAATACCCATTACCACGGTCTAGCGTGCCCTTCCTCTCTTCGAAATGAACAGTCTTTCTGCGAGGAGTTCCCCCATTTTTCGGCTTCGGATTCTCTAACCGTTTGATCTCTTGAATACAATTTGACGTTTGGGAAGGGACAAGAGGATCGCGAAAACCAGGGTAACTCATCTCTTTATATCCATCGCTTTCAAGGTTAAAATACTGAGGGACGAAAATGGGTGAGCCCCGAGGGGGAGAAAGGCATAGCCGATGGATGAGACGACAAAGTTCTCCCAGCGAGAAAAAGAGCTTCGGCGGCAGGGGTGGAGGAGGCAATTTGTCGCAAGCGAACCCCGACTGAGCGAAGTCGTGGAGCTCTATCAAACGACCGGATTTGAGGTTCACTTAGAGCCCGTGCCTCAGGGAGCCAAGATCGATCTGAAAGGTTCTGATGGGTGCACGGCCTGCTTTGAGGGTTTAGAGTATCACTACAGGGTTATCTACACGCGGCGGAAAAGAGAAAGAGTACGACGTGATCACAGTCTCTGGTAGTGGAGCCCATGGGAAGGGCGTATTCTTTTCGGTCGCTCCAACAACTCTGAGCTACCCCATGAGGCGGTTTGCTTCACGTCCTATGAGAGACGATGAGAATCCTCGACGATCTCCTTAAAAATCTGCCAGATAAAGACCATGATGTCCTGGATGTCAGATGCTGCGCCTTCTGGACTGCGGTCACAACCCGTTATACGGGCCTCTCGACCACTTACAGGACACTTGAAGGGGAAACAGAAGTCCACCACACCACCGTGCGAGATGTGGGACACCTGACCGAAAAAAAGGCCCGGGCGCTGGCTGAATTCGCGAGGTCCGACAACACGCTTGAGGCCTCAATCGGAATGGCCACAATCAATTCGATGATCGACGTGGACGAGGACCAATGCCTGGAGCTCAATGCCTATGATGTTCTCGCCAGGAAGGGACATGGACGGACAATCGGAGTGGTGGGCCATTTTCCCTTTATTCCGAAACTGAGTGAAGTGGCGAAGCATCTGTGGGTAATCGAAAAACGGACGCGTCCAGGGGATCTACCCGAGAGCGAGGCAGGTCGAATACTTCCCCAGTGTGAGGTGGTCTGCCTGACGGGGACCAGTTTTATCAACCACACGATTGATGGCCTCCTCGCGCTCTGCAGCAGGAGTTTCGTGGTTCTCACTGGACCCACGTCTCCTCTGACACCCCTCCTCTTCGACTATGGAATCGATGTCATCTGCGGGACGCGGGTAATCGATGCTCAAGAGGTGCTTAGATACATCAGCCAGGCCGCGACGTTCAGACAGCTTCATGATCACGGCGTTAAGCTTCTTACCTTGTCCAGGGAGACTATCGCGTGAGTTTTCATCATATCGAATGCATGAAATAGGGAGAAAACCATGGGGCGTAAAGAGAAACTCGTTGTTGTGGGGGGTTCCGCCGGAGGACCCAGTGCAGCCGCTAAGGCGAGCCGAGTTAACCCAGATTTGGACATATCGATATTCGAACAACTCCGTTACGTTTCCTACGGCGCATGAGAAACCCCCTACTACATCGGCGATGTAGTCAAAGATGGGAAAAAGCTCATTGCCCGAACGCCAGAGCAGTTCAAAGAGATGTATGGGATCGACGTTATGACCGAGCACCAGGTCACGAGACTCGACCTCGATGGAAACCGCCTTGAGGTCATTGACCTCAAGCGTTCAAAATCCTCTCATCTATCTTTTGATAAGCTCATTATTGGAACCGGGGCACGATCTAGGCGAATAGAATTGCCTGGCAGCAACGGGAAGAATGTTTTCACACTCAAGAATGTGCAGGACGGTTATGACCTGAAAGCTTTCATTGACGAGAAAAAACCGAGGCGGGCCGTTATTCTCGGGGCGGGATATATCTCACTCGAAATGTGCGAGGCCTTCGTCGGAAGAGGCCTCGAGACATGGATCCTCTACCGGCGCAGCCTCCCTGCAGGAAATCTGGACAGCGAGATCTCCGAAAGGATTCTGAAAGAAGTCCAGGACAAGGGGGTACGGTTTGTTTCCAACTGCAACGTTGCTTCCTTTTCGACCAACGAATCGGGAGAAGTGATGGCTGTTGAATCCGATCGAGGCTTGTACAGAACTGATCTGGTTTTGATGGCCATGGGGGTCATCCCAAACACGGAGCTTGCTCGACAAGCAGGGGTCTCCCTCGGTAAGACTGGGGCCATCCAAGTCGATTCAGGTCAACGAACAAACGTCCGGCATGTTTTTTCGGCAGGAGACTGTTGTGAGTCCCTACATCTCGTGAGCGGCCAGCCGGTCCACGCTCCACTGGGGGATATTGCTAACAAACAGGGTAGAGTGGCAGGGGAGAATGCCGCTGGAGGAGACGCGACCTTTCACGGTATCGTCGGATCTCTCGCCTTCAGCGTTTTCGACCTCGAAGTTGCCTCGACCGGACTGAGCAGCAGGGCAGCAAAGGCCGCTGGTTTCGATGTGGAGAGTCAAGTCATCGAGCATGACTCGAAGGTCGGGTACATGCCAGGGGCAAAACCGATTACGGTCAAAATGGTGTTTGATCGGAAAAGCGGGAGGCTTTTGGGAGGACAGATGGTTGGCGAAGAGGGCGTGGCCCGGAGAATCAATGCCCTGGCTGTGGCCCTGCATCAAAGGATGACAGTCGATGAGATCGCTCGCCTCGATTTTGCCTATGCACCGCCGTTTTCACCAACTTTCGACCCTATCCTGATCGCTGCCGAACAGGCGTCCAAGAAGATAGGATGATAGCGAGTTTTCGGATTATCGAAGGAAAAAGGTAAAAGTTTCAAAGAGACGCACTCCGAACGAGCATTTGTCATTGGTCATTGGTGATTGGTTATTGGTGATTGGTTATTGGTCATTAGTCATTAGTCATTTGGCATTTCGCATTTGTCATTAGTCTTTCGCCCTTAGCGCTTCGCCTTTAGCCTCTAATCGCTCGTCCCTCATCTCTCGTCCCTCTTCTCTGGCCTCTCCTCTCTCGTCTCTCATCTCTCGTCCCTCGTCTCCAGTCCCCGGTCTCCAGTCTCTCCTCTCCGGTCCCCAGTCCCCGGGCTCCCGTCTCGAGCCTGTAGTCTCTCGTCCCTCCTCTCTCATCTCTCGTCTCTCGTCTTTAACCTTTATCCTTTATCCCTGGGCCTTTAACCTAACTGAGAACCCCATCCCGCCGCAGGCGAGATCGCTCAAACACAAGAGGATGCCACCGCAAGCAAATAACGCCTCACATTCGTAATCTCACCCTTGCAATCTCTCCCTGAGGATCTGGAAAACCGCTTCGTTCCATCCCTCAGGGCCGATACCGTCAGACCTAATGAGGTTCGGAAGGGCTATCCTGGGATCATGCTCTCCCCGGTAATTGCGGACGAGGATAGGGTAGTCAACGCTTTCTAACATCGGGAAGTCCACCGGACTGTCACCCAGCGCGATCGTAACAATGTCACCCAACTTCCGATGGTAGAGCTTTTTGAGTTGGCCCACCGCCTTTCCCTTGTCATTGTCTCCCAGGAGATGATAGAGGCGCCCCTGTGCGTAGCGAAGGTTTTTCTCATGGATCGATCCCACGAGTGCGCCGACCTCTCTTTTGTCCCCACGAAAAATAAAAGGCTCATCATACTCACGCCGCTTCGCCAATCTGGCCTGGGCTAACTCGAGCCTGGTCAGCTTCGAAACCTCCGCAGCAGTCATATCTCCAAATCCCTTGACATCAAAACCCTCTCTTTGAAGCTCCTTCAACCGCTTCCGCAAAACGGGATATGCCGTTCCAAGGACGCGGACGATGTATCGATCGGTCATTCTGGTTCGTTTCCACTCAGCGGCGATATCGTCTGGGGAGAAGTAAGAGAGGGGAACGAAAATCCCTCCGCCGTTCTCCGCAATGAATGGATGAGAGTTATCGAGCCGCTCTCTCCAGTATTCGATTTCTGCCCTAGTTTTACTGGTACAGATGACCAGGGGTATCCCCTCGTTCCGGATGAACTCTAGGGCGGGCAAGGCCGCCGTAAAAGCATAATCCCGATGATCCAGAAGGGTTCCATCCAGATCCGTGAAGATTATCGGTTGCGACATGGTTACCCCTTTCTCGCTGACCGCACGTCGTCAAGCAATCGCCTGTCTTTGTCGATCTTTGAAAAAGTAACCTCGCCTCTCTCCGATTGCAAGCACCAACCTCTCTTCTGATCTACCATCTGACCTGTGCGGATGCCCGATGAAGCATGCCCCCTTCGGTCTCCGAACGAAATTTCTCTGCCGTTCTGGGGCTTCCGAGGCGGAATTTGAGCCGAACCCTTGCGGACCACTCCGCCTCTGAATTCTCCGCCTTCGGGGGATCAGACAGCAGACGCTTGGCCCTCCGCAAAAACGCTTTTCACCAAGACGAGCCACCCCAGCGAAAAGAGGACTTGAATTGAGGTGACCGAGGACCCTATATTGCATCCCAACGAGTTTAGAGATAATAGGCCAAAAGTTTGATAAACTGTAAAAAAGCATCACGTCAAAGGGGTTTGGATCATGCACTACGACACGGCCATGAGGGCTTATACATCGAAACGAATTGAGGAGATACAATCCGCGGACATCCTCGTCGGAATACCCTGCTACAATAATGAACGGACGATTGCTCACGTCATCCAGATGGTCACTCACGGCCTGGCCAAACATTACCGGGACTGCCGTTGTGTGATTTTTGTCGCCGATGGGGGCTCGACCGACGATACTCGAGAGGAAGCCAAGGATTTCCAGATAAAGCCTTGGCAGGAGAAACTCGTCTCAATCTACCGGGGTCCAGGGGGCAAGGGCACAGCGCTGAGATCCGTTTTCGAGGCGGCCGAGCGTTTGAGGGTCCGGGCATGCGCCGTGGTCGATTCAGACCTTAAGAGCATTACCTCGGACTGGGTAAAATATCTACTCGACCCGGTCTTGGAGAGGGAATACCAGTTCGTGGCGCCCGTTTATCTCCGTCACAAGTATGACGGAACGATCACGAACAACATCGTCTACAACCTAACGCGCGCCCTATATGGCAAGCGAATCCGACAGCCCATCGGTGGGGACTTTGCTTTCTCCCGGGATCTCGCCAGGTTCTATATCGAGCAAGACGTCTGGGACACCGACGTCGCCCGTTTTGGGATCGATATCTGGATGACCACAAATGCCATTACCCAGGGCTTTCGGATCTGTCAGTCCAACCTTGGAGTGAAGATTCACGATGCCAAAGACCCTGGACTGCACCTTGGGCCGATGTTTCGCCAAGTGATCTGGACCGTCTTTGCTCTCATGGAGCGTCATGAGGCCTACTGGAAAGGCATCCAGGGAAGTGAGCCTGTGGAGGTATTCGGGTATGAGGGCTACGTGGAACCCGAACCTGTAAAAGTAGACCTGGAGGGAATGATCGAACACTTCAAGATCGGCTTCCACCAATTCTCATCCCTTTGGAAGGATATCTTTTGTGAAGAGTGTTGTGAGGTGATCCAAAAGGCCGTGCGTATGAACCCACGGGAATTCAAACTGCCTACCGAGGCATGGGCGAGGATTCTCTATGAACTCGCAGCGACCTTCCACGCTTGGAGTGTCAACCGCAACAAGCTCATCGACCTCGTCACTCCCCTCTACTACGCTCGGGTCGCATCTTTCGTGCGCCAGACCTTGGAGATGTCCTCCCAAGAAGCCGAGGCTCTCGTGGAAGAACAGGCCCAGAACTTTGAGAATCACAAGGACTACCTCGTTCAGGTATGGGATGAGAAGTCAAAAAGCATCGAAAAAGTCAAGCGAGGTCGTGGACCCTGAACCACCATCTAATTCCTACCGCATCCTCACTGAAGAACGCCCCCCTCGCTTTCTGAACTAAATCTCTGACCCGTTCTAAGGCTTCCCGCCATGAGGCGGGATTCGATCTTCCGAACTCGGCCTGGCCGCCTCAAACAGCGGAACCTCGCCCTTCCGGGACACTCCCTTCGCCAAGACGGGGTACCCCAGAGATTTCGTAATGTTCGCTCAAGGTGCATTCTTCAGTGTGAGCAACTGCGTCGATCTATTTTCACATCGACGGGCGCTTGGATGAAGCACTGCTCGAGCCATTCGAGCCAATGGTGCACACCAACAAACAGGAAACTTCCGATATTCTCTCTTGACATGCCTGGCTGACTTGCTAAAATCCGGCAAGAGGACAACTGACCAGATATAGTGGAGGAAGCTGTGTCAGACTTCTTTCAAAACGGCGAAATTGCAACTTTCCATCGACTCCGGCAACGTGACCTCAGCGAGCTGGAGGCCGAGCTGAGGGAGGTGGTCACCCATCGCCCGATCTCTCTCGTCCTTCCGTATATTCCTCTTGAACTCCAAGGGCCCGGCCTTCCTCGGATTCTCGATGAGCTTCAAAAAGTCGACTACCTTAAGAACATTATCGTCACGATGGGAAGATCGGACAGTCGGGATTTCAAGGAGGCAAAGGAGTTCTTCTCCAGGCTTCCTCAAAAGCCGAAGCTGCTCTGGTGCACCGGTCCGAGGATTGAGAAACTGTACAATCTCCTCGCCAAAAATGGCATTGAAGCCGGCGAGGATGGCAAGGGACGCTCTGCGTGGACCGCATATGGGTACATTCTTGCCCTCGAGGATAGTGAGGTCATTGCCCTACACGACTGCGACATTGTCAGTTACAACCGAGACCTCCTCGCCCGACTCTGCTACCCAGTTGCCAACCCAAACATCGACTTTGAGTTTTGCAAAGGGTACTATAGCCGGATCACGGACAAGATGCATGGCCGTGTGACACGCATCTTTGTGACTCCACTTATCCGTGCCCTCAAGGCAACATTGGGACCGAATCAGTTTCTAGACTACCTCGATAGCTTCCGCTATATTTTGGCCGGAGAGTTTTCAATGAGTACGGATTTGGCCCGGCGTCTCCGAATTCCCGGTGATTGGGGTATAGAGGTTGGCGTACTCTCCGAGGTTCACCGCAATTGCGCCTTGCGCAGAATCTGCCAGGTTGATCTGGCCGATAATTACGAGCACAAGCATCAGCCCCTAACGCTCGAGGATCCCAACAAGGGTCTCCTAAAGATGGGAACAGATATAGCCAAATGTATATTCAGGACAATGGCAAGCGTAGGATACACCCTGACAAACGAGTTTTTTGTATCCCTGAAGGCGAGCTACTTGCGGATCGCCCAGGACCTGATCGCTCGGTTTGAATTCGATTCACTCATTAACGGGCTAGACTACGATCGACATGCTGAGGGTAGCGCAGCTGAGGCCTTTATGCGTTGTATTGCGAGTGCTGGACAACAGTTTCTCGAAACCCCAATTGAAACCCCTTACGTGCCGAACTGGAACCGGGTCGTTTCAGCTGCGCCAAATATCTTTGAGATGTTGCTCGACGCCGTAGAACAGGACAACAAAGGTTAATATCTGCGGGCAGGTCTATCCCTTGACCCCTCCGGCAGTCAAGCCTCTCACCAGGTAGCGTTCAAAGATCAAAAACAGGACAATAACGGGCACCGTAGCGATTACCGCTGCTGCCATAAGCAGTTGTTGGGAGACGTTAATATTGTCTGCAATCTGCATGATCCCACGGGAAAGCGTGAATTTTGAGGGGCTGTCCAGAAATAGGAATGCAAAAAGGAATTCATTCCACGCAATCATGAAGGTATAAAGCGCAACCGAAGCAATCGCCGGGAGGCTTAGGGGAATCGTGATCCGCCGGATCACACCCAGCCGGGAACAGCCATCAATGAGCCCTGCTTCCTCCAAATCCGGTGGAAGCGTCTTGAAATAACTGTAGAGCATGTAGACGGCCACTGGAAGCGTTTGGGCCAAATAGACAAGAACCAGGCCATGCAGATCATTCCGAAGTCCGAGCTTGGTATAGAGCGCGTACATCGGAACGGCAATGACGATGGCCGGAAACATATAGATGACGAGGATACTCCGCGAGAGGAAATTCCGACCCCGAAAGCGGAGTCTGGCAATGGTGTAGGCTCCGAAGGTCGCAAAAGTCACTGTCAACAGCACAGTCAAGAGAGAAACGTAGCCGCTATTCACAAAGTAGCTGCCAAAGCGAAACTGAAACCAGATCTCTCTGTAAGCTCTTAAGGTCAGCTCCCCGGGCGTGAACCATAAATTCAGGGGGTTTGTGGCCAAGAAAATGAGCGGTTTCAAGGAGGCGATGACCATCCAGTAGAAGGGAAATGCCACGAGAAGAACGAACAAGAAAAGACCGCTTCCGTGCAACATCCGCAAGCTCACCGTCTCAATTTGCTCACGGCTCATTTTCTCAGTCCTCCTCAGCCCGACCCATAACCCACCTGAAATAGGCCAACAAGAAAAAACCCAAAACGGCAAACAGAACCAATGCCATTGCGGCTCCTGCACCAACGTTGAACTCACCGATCAAAAAGTCGTAGACCTTGATGGTGAGCACCCTGGTACCTGCAGTCCCTCGAGTCACCAGGAAGACGTCATCGAATTTGTTGATGGTCCACATGAATCGGAGCAGCAGGAGTGTGGCCAAGACGAGTTTGAGCTGGGGTAGAGTAATGTAGAAAAACTTCTGCAACGGCGTGGCCCCGTCCACCGCCGCCGCCTCATAGAGCACATCCGGGATAGCCTGCAACCGGGCCAGTATGAAAAGGAAGTCAAAGGGAAAATACCGCCAGCCTTCAAAAGCGATGAGGGAGATCATGGCCCAGGGGCGCTGACCCAACAAGTGGATCGGCTGCTCGAGTATGCCCGCACCGAATAGTCCAGCCATGACCACACCTCGAGGATCGAGAATAAATCTCCAGGCAAAAGCAACCGCCACAACGGGTGCGACATAAGGAACGAGGAATAAACCCCTCACAAAGCCCCGGCCCCGAAAGCGACTATTCACCATGAGTGCCGCGAACAAGCCCATCAGGAGGGCTAGCAACGTCCCACCGGTCGTGTAAAGGAGTGTTGCCTTGAGGGCAGGCAAGAAATCGGGATGGGCGAAAACCTCGACGAGGTTGTTCAGCGTCGCTTCTAGATCCCACCACCCAAATCGC
>CAYFYO010000098.1:0-13405 GCA_964347335.1 uncultured Thermodesulfobacteriota bacterium | reverse complement strand
ATGAGCAAAAGTGCCGAAACGCCATAGACAGGAAAGATATAGGAGAATAGGTCACTTTCTTGCCTGACTTTCCTTCCGATGAGAAAGTATCCGGCCGCGCATATCGCCCCCACGAGGGCGAGGATATCCCCACGGAAAGAGTCCTTCGAGAGCGTGAGATCGTGGAGGCTGATCGTCAGGGTTCCGGCCAATGATAGCAGAATCCCCCAGGCGATGGGTTTGGATATCCTATCTTTGAGGAAGAAATGGGAGATGAGGGCGCAAAATATGGGGCTCGTGGAAACGATGACCACTGAACTGGCCACAGAGGTGTATTTGACCGAGGCGATCCACGTGGCAAAGTGGAGCGCGAGAAAAACGCCCGAAGAGATCAAGTAAGGCCAATTCTCCTTACGGACTCGTCGGAATCTCTTTTGATGCAGCGCAAATGGGGTGAGGATCAGCGAGGCGAGCCCCAGGCGATAGGTCGCGATTACCAGGGGCGGCGCTTCACAGAGCTTGATGAATATCGCAGCCGTTGAAACGCAAAATATCCCCAAGAGAAGGCCGAAAAGGATTTTCACTTTCGAGACATCCACCTCTGACCCCTGCGGCGGAAAGATGGGTCTCCTTCCGCGGTCGGTGGACAAACAAATTAGACGCGGTGCACCAGAAAAAAGCCTGTAACAATCGCTGCCCCGCCCAACAACTGCGGCGGGGTTAAACGCTCTCCCAATACCAGGTAGGCTGCAACCACGGCCATTAGGGGTTCACCGCAACCGAGCATCATGGTGCGGGCGCTACCGATTTTCTCGATGGCGGCGAGAAAGAGGAAAACCGGAGGAATCGTAGAAACACCGATGAGGAGAAGCACAAACAGCATGCCCTCTCGACCCGCCGGTCCAGAGAAGAGAGAAAGGGGGTTGTGGAAAAAGGAGAAAAACACCCCCGCCGCCGTGATGACATAGAGGTTCACTGTTCGCGGCGGCGTCGTTCTCATGATACCCTGGCCGATGATCGAATACAGTGCACTCACAAGGACAGCGAAGAGGGCAAAGAGGATCCCTCTCCATTTGACGGGACCAACTTGGAAGCCGATGATCAAACACGCGCCGGTAAAGGTGACAATGAGGGCCAAGAGCTTTCGGGGGGTTAAGGGTTCCTGAAAGAAAAATCGAGCAAGTAGCGTCGTTGTGGAGGGCATGAGGGAGAGGATCAAGGCGGCCAGGGATGCCGATATGAGTTTTAGTGCAGAAAAGTAAGCCAGAGACATCGCGGCATACCCGAGAACACCCATGGCCAAAACAATGGGGAGATGGTTGAGCCTGCATATGAGCGTTCTTCTGGCAAAGACGAGGGAGATAGTCCAAAGGGAAAGTGCCGATAGGCCAAAGCGGTAGCTTAGGAGTTCAGTTGCTCCGATGCCGTGCTGATAGGTCAGCTTAGCGAAAACTCCCATCCACCCGTAGGTAAACGCTGCCAGTATGGCTTGTGTCATGCCTGTAATCTTTTTGCGCTCGCTCAAGATTGGGCTGTTCATTTCTCTAAGACTTCGACCACCTCAATGCGAGTGAAAAGCCACTTTTTTTCGATCTTCCTGAGGACACAGGCGAGTTCCTGGATCTCCTGGACATACTCTCCGTCTTTCAAATTCCCTTTGAGTCTCGCCGTCAACATGACCTCCGCCATGTCCGCCTCCGGGAACTCGACACTCAGATCGTGGAAACGTAAAGACACTTCTGAAAAAAGGAGGCGGACCTTTGCCGCATAACTGGAAATTTCCTCGGGCGTGTAGTTCCCTGAGAGTGAGGCCATGTCGACTTTGATTCGGCATTCTCCGGCAAAGAGGGTCCCAATATTCTGGGTGTTCTTGGCCATTGTGAAGACATTCTCGTCTGCCTCCTTTGACGCCCATTCAGAAAGCAAGTCAAACTGCTTCTTCACCCGCTTTTCTTCACTTGGTGAAAAATGAAGGACTGCCCAGATCCCAATTATTGCGGCCAATATGGCTATGATGATGTATTTTGTCCTTACCATAAGGGGCCTCCGATAATTCGATGGATTGAGGTTTGTCCGAAGAGATGGCCTTCCATTGGCACATTCCGATTGTCGCCAACAACGTATACCGAATTTCTGCCCACGACCCGCGGCGGGAGATTCCAGTCTGAGGGGTAATTGACATAGGGTTCGTCCATCTCACTTCCGTTAACAAAGAGTCTCCCATCCCGAAATTCAACCCGCTCACCTTCTAGTGCGACAACACGTTTCAAGAGCATTACCCTCCTCCCCGCAAACCGCACCGCGACAACATCGAACCGCTGGGGCTTACGGAAGAGATACCGGAGTCGACAACAGAGATTTACACTCCCATCACGGTATGTGGGTTCCATGCTGGACCCCTGAATTCGGATGGGGATACAGACATAGCTGAAGAAAAGGTATGCACAGAGCGCTATGAGGGAGAATCGTATGAGAGATTTCAGTGTGAAAGAGGGGAGAACAAACCGACGAATCTTTTGATCTTTATCCATAGCGCTCGACCCCACATGTTTTAATCAAAGCGGAAATGGTGATAATATGCTCCATAGAGGATTGATTTCAAGTCCGTGCTGCGAAAATTCCCTCAAGAAAGGAAGAAGCATGATGGAAGACATCCACAGTGTTTTTACTCGGTTCAAAAAGGATTTTCCAGGCGTCCATGCGAAACATGAAGCACTGGGCAAGGAGATCCACGAAAGGTCGGGACCATTGTCGGAAAAGAGTCGATGGTTGATAAAGATTGCCATTTCTGGAACGTGTGGTCAAGAAAGAGCCCTGGAAACCCATATCCAGAAAGCAAAAGCAGCGGGGGCAGCAGATGAGGAGATTAAGCACGCCCTACTTTTGCTCATACCCACTGCTGGATTCCCGGTTTTCATGAGTGCCTATTCGGTTTTTAAGAATACGAATTAAATGTGAAGGTCGTCTTTTTTGAAACGTGCCTTCTCGATTGGAGCCATTGAGAGAATGGATTTTCCGTGTGGATTATTGAGATACCAAAACAAGGGTCTGGGGGAGACCCCGTCAAGGGCGGAACTTTCAGTCGCTGAAGATGTCTAAGTATATGAGTGAAGGGGTGGGCACACAAAAAGAAGTGAATCAGGAAGAGATCCCACTGATCAAGGCCTTCCTGGGAGGGAATCGTGCCGCTTTCGATAAGATTGTCCTTAAGTACAAAGATAAGATGTATAATCTGTGCTACTGGTTTTTCGATGACCATCATGAGGCGAACGATGCCGCACAGGAGACCTTCATTAAGGTCTATCGATCTTTGGAGCGGTTCAAGTTTGAATCTGCATTCTCGACGTGGCTCTATCGGATCGCCGTGAATACCTGTAAGAACCGGCTGAAATCAACTGAATACAAGCAGAGAAGGAAGATGTTTTCCCTCCACAATCCAGGGGGCTCAGCAAACACCAACGGGGAAGTCGAGATCATGGATAAATCCCGATCCCCCCTGACTGAACTCGAGAGGAAAGAGCGGTCGTTACTGATCAGGAGGGCGATCAATTCTCTGCCCGCGGAGCAAAAGACCGTGGTCACCCTTCGTGACATCGAAGGACTCTCCTATGGGGAGATTGCCGAGATCACCGGCTTTAACCTGGGCACTGTAAAGTCGAAACTGGCAAGAGCAAGACTCGATCTCAAGGACAAGCTCAAGGGAGTCCTATAGAATGGAATGTGCCAGGATTGAAGAGCGCCTATCGGAATACGTTGATGATGTGTTGGACGGGGAAACGAAAGCCCTTGTTGATAAACATCTTTCAACCTGTGAGCGGTGCCAAGAAGAGTTTGCCTCACTGAAGGCATTGATCAAGGAACTCGGTTCTTTGGAATCGGTCGAAGCACCGAGGGACTTCCTCGAGAGGGTCCACGAACGAATGGAACCGAGGTTCGGGCTTAGGCAGTTGATAAGATGGTTGTTCGTTCCAGTGAGAATTAAGGTGCCACTCGAGTTTGCAACGGCTGCAGCAATCGCGATGCTGATCTTCTATGTGTCGACTATCGGGCAAAGGGAAACCCGAATTGCACGAGCGCCTAACGCCTTGACGCCGTTATCGGGTGAGAGAGAGGGTGCTCTCGACACGGTTGAGACCAAACTGAAAGGAGAGCTGGGAGGGCCAAGGCTTGCCCTGGAAGAGGAGCAGGCGCGACAACGAGACCGAGGAAGAGAGCCCGTCCAATTGGCTCTGGTCCTGGAGAAAGAGAGATTCAGGACTGCGGATGAGCCAAGTGCAGGGATGGAGGCTGACCAGGTTCCCGAGAAGCCGGCGACGATGGCTAATGAAGAGGCCTTTGAGGTATTTCGCCCTGAAGTGAAGAAGCAAGCCGCAGGGGTAACGCAAAATGTGGCCCTCTCCAAGGTGAGTGAGGTGATACGACGCGCCGGGGGCAAGGTGATTTCCATCGAAGATGAAGCTGAGGCTGACCAGGCAAAGTCTGTTCGCGCCGAGATCCCTGCTGATCGTTACAACGCATTTGTTGAGAACCTAAGAGAGATTGCCCCTTTCCATAGTCCGCCGCCAACGGTATCCGAAACAGGCCGAGAGTCTGTTCAGATCCGGATTCGCTTTATTTCCCCGAAATGAGACTCTCTCGGATTTTTGACCCTGCCATCCATTTCGCGATCGAATAATCACGCCCCCAAGGCTGACGGTTTCTGCTTGTCGGTGTCTCCCGGCAAACAGAGGCTTACGCCGCTGTGGGCTCAATGTCTCTGTGGCGAACGAAATCGATCATGATGTTGCCCGGGCAATCGAACTCTTGGGAACTTTTTTGCCTCTCTCTTGTCTAATGAGATCAGAAGAAAACAAAACGTGAAGGAGGCAAAAAATGAAATCATTCGGAAGACTCTCGGCACTCATTGTGGTGATTCTTCTTGCCTCGGCCGTCCGGACCGGATTAGCGCAGCCCGAGACACATGCCGACAAAACCCTCTCACCCTATTTCTTTGTCAAGAGTGATGACCCAGGACTCGACCAGCTACCTCTGAAATCCACGTCCGTGAAAGTGAATGTTTCTGGTGTGATTGCGGACATCGTGGTGACCCAGGTATACAAGAATGAGGGCAAAAAACCACTGGAGGCCATCTATATTTTTCCAGCTTCAACGAGGGCTGCGGTCTACGGGATGAAAATGAAGATCGGGGAGAGAACCATCACGGCGAAGATCCGGGAACGACAAACTGCACGGCAGCTATATGAGGAGGCAAAACAGGCGGGAAAGAGTGCCTCCCTTTTGGAGCAGCAAAGGCCCAATGTTTTCCAGATGAACGTGGCAAATATCCTCCCTTCAGATGTTATCAAGGTGGAGCTCAAATACACGGAGTTGCTCGTTCCAACTGATGCCGTGTATGAGTTCGTCTATCCGACCGTTGTTGGACCTCGTTACTCGAACCAAAAAGTCGAAGAGGCCTCTCCATGGGAAAAGTGGGTCGAGAATCCCTATCTCCATGAAGGGGAGTCCCCATTGTCCACGTTCGATATTGTCGTGAACCTCGCAGCTGGCCTCCCGATTCAGGATGCAACCTCG
Source organism: uncultured Thermodesulfobacteriota bacterium (assembly GCA_964347335.1). Lineage (GTDB taxonomy): Bacteria > Desulfobacterota > BSN033 > WVXP01 > WVXP01 > WVXP01. Next base: position 7,855 of record CAYFYO010000098.1, on the reverse strand, counting down.
ACCTCTCATAAGGTCAACATCCACTATAAGGGCTCTAGTTTCGCCTCCCTAAAGCTCGACCCAGCAGAAAAATACGGCGGTAACCGGGACTTTGTCTTGAGGTACCGACTTGCTGGCGGCAAGATCGAGACGGGACTACTCCTCTTCGAGGGTGATGAGGAGAATTTCTTCTTGGTCATGTTGCAACCCCCCAAAGGGATCACCGAGCGCGAGATTCCACCTCGGGAGTATATTTTCATCGTTGATGTCTCCGGTTCCATGCACGGATTTCCCCTCAATATCTCCAAGGAACTTCTCAAGGATTTAATCGGGAGTCTCCGTCCAGTAGACAAGTTCAATGTGCTCTTATTCGCCGGTAGTTCGTCTGTGATGTCGCCCCAGTCCCTGCCTGTGACCCCCCAAAACATCCGCCATGCTATAAACCTGATCGAACGGCAACGTGGTGGAGGCGGAACGGAACTCTTACCTGCACTTAAAAGGGCCCTTTTTCTGCCGAAAGCCGAAGGGACTTCGCGCACTGTTGTTATTGCGACTGACGGCTATGTCACGGTCGAGGAAGAGGCTTTTGATCTGATTCGCAACAATCTCGGCAATGCGAATATGTTCGCATTCGGCATCGGATCGAGCGTCAATCGCTACATCATCGAAGGAATGGCCAGGGTTGGCATGGGTGAGCCATTTGTGATTACCAAGCCTGCGGAAGCACCGGAAAGAGCGAAGAAGTTCAGAAAACTCATCGAGTCACCCGTACTGACCAATATCCAGATCGACTTCGGTAGTTTCGAGGCTTATGATGTCGAACCCCTAAGCATCCCTGACGTCCTGGCTGACCGTCCTGTCATTGTCTTCGGGAAGTGGCGTGGCAAACCTCGGGGCCAGATCCAACTCCGGGGAGATGCGGCAGATGGCCTGTTCGTAAAGACAGTCGAGGTGGATGAAGTGAGCCCGTCGACCACCAATTCCGTGCTTCGCTATCTCTGGGCACGGCACCGGATCGCTGTGCTCGCCGATTACAATCGGTTGAGACCCATGGATAGGAGAGTCAAAGAGGTAACTCACCTTGGCCTGACCTACAGCCTTTTAACCGCCTATACCTCCTTTGTTGCCATCGACACCCAGGTCCGTCTCGAAAATGGCCAGGCGGTAACTGTCAAACAGCCACTTCCCTTGCCCCGAGGTGTCTCCGATTACGCTGTTGGGAATGGATTTTCAATGCAAAAAATGGGGGCCCCTTCTGCTCCCTCTCCGTCTGTGGTAGCTCGAGAAAGCAGGGTAGAGGAAGAGCTTCGTGGCGATGAAGGCGACTCCGTGGTCTCTCAGGCAACGTTGAATCAACCCGCCTCAGGGGAAGTTCATGTCAAACTTGGAAAAATCGACGTGACCGAGGGCATCTCAGAGGAGACGGTTCGGAAGGTCCTCCAAAAACATCTCGCTTCCATCAACTCATGCTTTATAGGGGCCCAGGGAGATGGACCTCAACTGGAGCGCAGCGTTGCCTTCACTTTCATGATTGACTCCACTGGCCGGGTCAAAAACGTACACATCGCCGGCAATAAGAGGCGGAACGGTGCGTTCGAGCGGTGTGTCGTTCGAAAGCTTGGGAAACTGCTCTTTCCAGCCCCAGAAGAAGGCAAAAGAGTTCTCGTCATGATGACTCTAATCGTGAAGGACATTTGATTGGAAAGACGCCGGCCGCCCGTTCAGCGGCCGGCGTCATCGTCCGACCTTCGGGAGAACCGCCCTCAACGTCTCGTCACCGGAAACAATCCCAAAAGCTCCCCTTTTTACATGGTTTGCCGATGAGCGTCTCGATGTGGAATCGATCGGGAAGGAGCACGAATACTATCGGATCACCGATTTGGGAGTTGCCTGAAGCCGGGTGACCAGCATTTTTGATCGGTCGAGCATGAGATCGGCCTGGGGCTTGATGTGGTTCTGCCAGTAATCGCTTTCATATACCTCCTTGTACAATCGTTCTCGGTCTTCTTCACTCTCGAACCGGCGTATCCACACGTACAAATCCTCTTCCTCCTGCCCCACAAAACTCCCGACAACCACCACGCCTTTTCCGATTTGAAAGGGTATGATCTTCTTCTCCATCAGTTCGACCCATTTCTCACGCTGTCCTCCCTTGATCCGGTACTGCCGAAGCTCGAAGAACATTCCATCCTCCTTTCTCTCATTGAGGGACGAACGCAGCGAATTCATTGTCCCATCCATTTTTCTTTGGCCGGAGAACCGCTCCGATCCGAGGGTCATCCCGGGCAATCAAATCGGTCACCCACGTGGCGAGTTCTTCAAAATCCTCCGTGTTTTCTGGCAGGTAGAGCCATTTCCCCAGGACCAGATGAGCCACCAGTTCAGGAACTTCTTTCATCTGAGAAGTAGATACCAGGATCAATCCCACTTTGCTCAGAGACGGGTGGGACCGGAAAGGGCAATGGAGGGAAGACGACACGGCGGCGCGACGGCTGGGGGGGAGGGCCTATTTCATTTCGGTCGGAAATCCGGCCCCAGACCAAAGATTCCAACCACCCTTGAGAACGTAAACCGTAGTGAATCCCTTTTCTATCAGTTGCTGTGCCACCCGGGCACTTATACCCTCGCTGGGTCAGTCTCAGTAGAGGACGAGTTTCAATTCCTTGGGATACTTGTCAATCCAAGATTCCACGTTCTTTGGATCCTCCCACACCGCACCCTTGATCTTTCGGTCACTGCCTTTCCAGGCCTCAAGCAGACGGACATCAATGATAACCATGTCTGGCTTCCCGAGCATAGAATTCAGTTCATCCGGAAAAATCATCGAAATCTCGGCAGGCGTTGCCGGTGTCGCAAAGATGCCCAGCATGACCGTGCACCATGCGAGGCCTAAGAATCTCAGAAAACGACGCTGAGACATCGGGTTCTCCTTTGTTCAGTCGGTGTCAATGTTTCTGCGAGTTTCTCTTCGGTCAGCTTACTACCGCACACGGGGTTGGATGATGCTGAAAAGGTATATACCACGTTGCAGCCGTCTCGGTCAAAAGTGTTCATACACCGATCTACGCTGGCCGTCGGAAATTGGCTGTGTAGGACCACGGACGACCGAATCGCTCAAGAAAAATAAATCCTCCCCCTTCAACCATCACACGAAGTCGGGAAAAGCGCGAAAAGTCAGTATCCGGCAAGTGTTCGGTGATCGAGAGAATTCCGCCACGACGAATCACGCGGTAGAGTTCTTGGAGGCATTCTTGCTGGACGGCGACCTCGCCGAGGACTGTCACAAGGAATGCGATATCGAAGGCATCCTCCGCGAAGGGGAGTGTGGTTGCATTTCCCTGGGTATAGCTGACGACCCGAGAAAGGGATGCTGCTTCGACCTTGCGTTTTGCCTTCGCGAGCATCTCGAATTGAAGGTCGAGGAGTTCAAGGTGGCCCCGAGGAATGTGTTTGGCAACCTCAACGCTGAAGACACCTGATCCGCAACCAACTTCGAGGACTCTAGATGCCTCCGACAGGTGAAGCCGGTTGGCAAGGGTTAGGGGAGTAATGAGAATTCTTCGAAGAGGAGATTCCAGAATAAACGTGATTTGAGGGGGGAAGGCTCGACGCCCAAGAGCGTGCTTGATCCCCTCTCGAATGATCTCCAGCACCATCATGTGACCTCGTTTAGCCAAGGGGGACGGAATGGAAACATCAGGTGACTCGAAATCTCGGTTCCTCGATGTGTTGTCCCCGACAGCGTGGACAGCGGCTCGGCCTCGTAAATCGCGTGCGATTACGAAACCCAAATCCGCAAGTCAGGCAGCTGTAAGGCAGGGTGATCAATTTTCTCTTCTGAGGAGAGAGTGAGCGGGCGATGTGGCCAAGATGTTCTGGAACATCTCTCATGGGAATCCCGAGAATCTTAGAAAGGTCTCGACAGCCATAGGCCTTTTCTGAAAGCACGGTGACCATTTTTTGACGAATGGTTTGGTCAGCCTCTTTTGGTATCGTACACATCGCTCCACTCCCTCTCAGCCGAACCGGTCTTCGTGATAAACAGGAGCCTTCGGTCTACTTCTTGCCGGCAGGCACTCGGGCCTATGCGACCAGATGCAAGTAACGGCCATGAGTCACCCTTCTAGATGGTGATATAACCCTCCATGAATGGAGTCGCCTTGCCGGCGATGACAACCCGATCTCCCCGGTCTTTGCAGAATAGTTCTCCGCCCCGCTTGGAAATCTGGCGCGCATTCAAATCCTTTTTGCCGAGCTTCTTCGCCCAAAATGGTGTGAGTGCGCAGTGTGCCGATCCTGTGACGGGATCCTCATTGACACCGAAGTTGGGTGCGAAAAAGCGTGAGACGAAATCAACCTCTTTTCCCTCAGCGGTCACAATCACGCCGCGCCGATCCAGTTGCATGAGCATTCGCATATCTGGATTTAGTTCTCCAACCTCGTTCTCGCTGGAAAATAAGGCCAGATAATCCTCAGACCGTAAGACCTCTAAGGGTTCCTTGCCAAGCCCCTCGACGAGCGCTTTCGGAGTCTCACAGGGAGCGGGAGGTTGGGAGGGAAAATCCATGGCATATAGCTCCCCTTCCTGAACTACCGCAAGCATCCCACTCCTCGAGCGAAAAGTCACACGGTCGGTCGACTTGTCGAGATAGTTCAGGACGACGAAAGCAGACGCCAATGTTGCGTGTCCGCATAAGTCTACCTCGGAGACGGGGGTGAACCAGCGGATGTGGTATCCACCTCCCTCTTCTGAGACAAAAAAGGCGGTTTCGGAGAGGTTATTCTCCTGAGCTATCCCTTGTAAGACTGTATCGTCTAACCACGCTTGAAGGGGACATACCGCTGCAGGATTGCCCGAGAAGATTCGACCTGAAAATGCATCAATTTGATAGATGGGAATTCGCATCGCCATGACAAACGCTCACCTCCTTGGATCAACAGCCTCGCCGCCGTGCTGCGAGCAGGAGTCCCACCACACTCATGCTGTCCATAATCTCGCTCTTGAGAGTCATTCGCAAGGCCTCGTCGAACGAGAAGACGCGCCGTTCGAAAAACTCCGTATCATCCGGTGGTGCCTCGGCGGGCGCCAATTCTTCCCCGATGTACAGGTGTGCCGTCTCGTCGCAAATGCACTTCGATGTGTAGTAGCTGCTCACGTGGATCAACCGTCCGGCATGGTGGCCCACTTCTTCGGCCAGCTCCCGCTGTGCGGCTTGCTCCAGGTTTTCTCCCTCTTTGACACCGCCCGTCGGGATTTCCCAGCGGTGGCTTTCACCCTGTACATAGCGGTATTGACGGACGAGGATGACATGGCCACGGTCGACAAAGGGGACAATCCCCACACAGTCGCCAAAGGTAACGACACCGTAGATGGTCGTATGCTTGCCTGGCAGTTCAGCTACATCTTCGCGTAGGCGCATCCAGGGGTTCTCGTAAATCAATCGACTGGAGAGGGTTTTCCAAGGTTTGGGCTTCATTTCTTATCTCCCTATCAAAAATGAGAGAGGGAGTCTCTTCGGGAATGAGTGGTTCCAAAGTAGGGGTCCCTGTTCGACAGAAAGCGCAATCAAGCATTGGGCGGAGAAATACGTGCCTAATATCACTATCTGGGCATGCCTGAATTGTCCTCGAAACCGGTTGATGGCTAAGGCCGAGTCGGAAATGATAAACAGACCAGCGCCAAGGAAAGCGAGGAGCGCGCCTTGTTCTCTCGTCCCATCCCATCGCTCCCATGCCTGCCACGCCATGACGATGATCACGACGATGTAGAGAAGAACGGGGAGCTTCATGCGGCCCAGGTGCTGTGAGATTGTCTTAAAGATGAGAATGCCGAGAATGACCAGCGGTGCCAATGACCAGGGTGAGAGACTGAATCCAGTTCCTGATGTGAAGGCCCCGATGTAGAAAATATGAGCGACCAGAAAGCTGACGAGACCAGCAAGCAGCCGATCTGATGGAAGCATGAGGAACACGTCGCCGATTAAGGAACAGGCAAGACCTGCCATGATGGCGAGTTTGTAGGTCGAAATGCGTGCCCCCCCCGATATCACAGCGATGAGTAGAATCAGCACCATCGTAAGTGGCTTGAAAAGATAGACCTGATACCTTGGGCCGTGGTATTCGGCACGGATGTGAAAAAAGGCCGAAACGGCGGCCAGCAATATGAACGTAAGGGCTAACATCTTGCAGAACTCAATCTCTGAAGACTCGTTCGTACTTCTGTTCCCTGAGGTTTTGCCCCCATTGGGTGACTTCTCGTTCCTCGCACAGACGGAATTGGTATCGTTCGTAAAGAATGCGCGCTCTCTCCAGGCCTCTAAACGTCCATAGATAGATCCGGCTGTAACCCTTGGTCTCACAGAATTTCACAGCCTGATCCATCAGGGCTTTCCCGATTCCGGTTCCCTGAAGATCCGGAACCACGATGAACCATCGTAAACGAGCGCCTTCGGTACTTCCCTTCCGGCCATCTATCGCAACGGAGCCCGTAAATCTCTCACCCCTCATCGCCACCCAAAGACCGTCTCTGTCTTCCTCGAACTCAGTGATGAACTCCGACAGCTCTCTTCCGACCCGTGTTTCAAACGTGACATCAAAGCCCCAATGTTCGTGATAGTAGACCGCATGCACCTCCGTGATCTTGCCGACCACGCCCGGAAAGTAGCCACAAAAAGCAATTTCCCTCTCCATATTCATGAGATCCAGTTCATCTGTTTGAGACGGGGTCTCAGGCACCGGACGCCAAATGCTCCGGCATCCGGACGGCAACGACCTCCCCACGGGCACAGATCTCGCCCCGAGCCGACACCGTGATCTCGACGGCGACTTTCCGCTCTTTGATTTCCCTGACTCGCCCCCGGAGCTTCAAGGCCCCGTCGAGCGGGGTTGGGCGTAGGTAATCGACACGAAGTGAAGCCGTCACGAATCTGAGTGGGGGGTCTGAATCTATCGGGCGCCCCTCGGCACGCGCTGTTGCCGCTGCGGCGGTGCCGGTCCCGTGACAGTCGATGAGCGAGGCGATCAATCCGCCGTAAACATAGCCGGGAATGGCGATGTGATGGGGTCTTGGGTGAAAGGTGCAGGCAGACTCCTCACCGTCCCAGTAGCTTTTGATTTGCAGACCATCCTTGTTCAATCGGCCACAGCCATAGCAATGGCTCAAATTCTCTGGATAGTAGTCCTGAAAGGCTTTCTCTTTCATAGGATGCTCCCATTGTCGAGTTTTGGAAAACGGAAGGCGGACCGTGGTGAGGCTCAGTCGCCATCGATAAGATTCCCCAGGCCCCCCAAAATCGATCCCTCCCCTCTCCGCTTACCTCCGGCTGAAGGGGCATGCTCGAGAATACGGTCTGCCATCCGCGAAAAGGGGAGGCTCTGAAGCACCACCGATCCTCTGCCGCTCAGTGTTGCGAGAAATAGGCCTTCACCCCCAAAGAACATCGACTTGAGGCTGCCTGTGCGCTGAATATCGTAATCGATTCCCGACGTGAATGCCACAATGCACCCCGTATCGACGCGAATGCGTTCGCCGCTGAGTTGTCTCACAATCACTGTTCCCCCCGCATGGACAAAGGCCATACCATCGCCGCAGAGACGCTGGAGGATGAATCCTTCACCTCCGAAAAAGCCAGTGCCGAGGCGCCTCGTAAAAGCAATACCCACCTCGGTGCCAAGGGCAGCACAGAGAAACGCGTCTTTCTGGCAAAAGAGGTCTCCCCTGATTTTGGCCATGTCAATCGGATAGATTTTGCCAGGATACGGCGCGGAAAAGGCGACTCGCTTTTTCCCGTTGCCCGTATTGGTAAAATGGGTCAGAAAGATGGATTCACCGGTAAGCGCTCGTTTGCCGACTTTGAGAAGCTTTCCGAGAACGCCT
>CAYFYO010000097.1:0-13451 GCA_964347335.1 uncultured Thermodesulfobacteriota bacterium | reverse complement strand
TCGTGTTACCCTCGGGGGTGTAACCCCTTGTGCTTCCTATATATAACGTTGTTGACTATGTTGAATAACGCGATCGGTCAAAGGCACAGGCACCAAAGTGGAAAATGTGAAACGCTTGACCAGTCGCACACCTCGGGTACCTCATATCTCAAGGCTGCCGGAGGGAAAGAGTCACACCATACCCTATGGCGGATGTCCCGACTTTTCTAGACCCTGCCTCTTGATGTTCACTATCCAAATGTTACATGACCAGTAGTTGGGGTCAGGTCTTGTTTCTTGCAGCCAACTTTTCGGAGACTGCCTGGTGGCTCTTCCGTTCCGCCCGAAGTCTGCTGGTGCGCACTGTCGGTTCACCGCAGGAAGCAAGACCCAGGCTGGTTCTTTGCGAGATACGAGCGTTGCCCAAAAAATGAGGTTTGGGAGACTCCGGGGAACCTTACGTAAATGTCAAGCATACCTTTCCGTTCCTGACCTTCCACATGTTGAAGTTGTCCCAGTTGCACAAGGACTCGGTTTCTCGGGGTTCCACGTGACATCTTCTTTCGGGTACTTTGCAAAGAACAAGACCTGACCCCGAACCCCGAGTTTTGGATTTGCAGTGTAGCTGAGCGTTAGAATTGTCAAAAAAAGATTTCTGAGTAGCGAAGAGCGCCCTTTTCCGCTTTCATCAGACTGGAGTCAAGAAAACTGATTTGGGCAACAACCCCTTGAAATTCGACATGAAGATCGATGTTTCCGGATATATCATGGGGAGCCTGTCAAGAATTGAATGAGATATACTGCCTTTTATCTCATCTACCCCGTGCGATTCAATCGCATTGATTTTGTGACATTTTAGCGTTCGATGGCTAACGTCTAACGGGACAAAGTTAACAATTATCTCACAGGGTGAACCCTACCAGACAATTCCTTGACTCTGATTAATTTCTATCAAATCCTAGGTCTTGATTTGTAGATGTCCAATAGGACAAGATTAAGAAAAAACCTAACGCAGGGAGGGGGGGCGACCATGGCACAAGCACAAACGTTAAGGGACCTGATGCGGATCCGGGCGCACAACCGGGAGTCTCTCGATTCCATCAATGGCAACCTCGGGACCGCCCTCGGATTCAAGAAGCGAACGGGGCAACCTCTGAGCAAGGAACCCGCCATTATCGTATTCGTTCCACAAAAGATCAATCCAAAGTGGATTCCTGAGTCTCAAGTGATCCCGAAGCAGCTCGAGGGGCCAGACGGGTTGGAGTGTGCGTTGGATGTGGTTGAAGGAGGTAAGGCCGAAACCGAGAAAGATGTGCCGCCGGCAGTCGATGAACTAACGGAACGGCTCCGGGGATGGGATGACCAGGTTTGGGCCGGTTCTCAGGTTTCCCATTGGGTGAATCAAGATGAGGGGTCGTACAGCATCGGAACACTGGGTGCCTTTGCCAGAGAGCGAGATGATGAAGCGTTGGGATTCTTAACCAATCAACACGTGGGTATCGAGCCAGGCAAAAAGCTTTTGCACCCGGTTCCCTGGGGGACCCCCCTGGGTACGACAGAGAAGGTGATCGAATATGTCACGGACGAAGATTGGTACGGGCCGCTTGTCGACGAGCCAAGCACATGGGTACGCGTGGACTGTGCCTTTGTTCGGCTGGTCCCTGATTTCAATCTGGCTGACATCAATCCTCACATGATAGGAGTGGGGCAACTCGGTCCAGTAAAGAGTATTTCGCTGGATGACATGTCGATCATTGGTCAGAAAGTACTCCGAGTCGGACGGACAACTGGTTTACGCCGAGGTACGGTCGTCGCATTCGGCTACGAGTTCGTTGACGCAAGAGATGTGACTGGATACACGGACTTGTTGATTATCGGGGATAACGATGTTCCCTTTTCGACTCACGGGGACAGTGGAAGCCTGATTGTAACCGATGGCGGCCAATTCAACCCAATCGGTCTTCTATGGGGCGGTTGGCAAGAAAGGTTGCGGACCGGCCATGCCCAGGAGAATTGGACCTATGGCATCGATTTGACTCGGGTACTGGATGCCCTAGAGATCGATCTGGTATCCACGCTCTAGCGGGCTGGAGAGCTGGGTCAAGAAACGGGCATTTGACATTTCATATGGCCGACGTGGTAAGTTAGCAGAAGGATTTTTTCTATACACAAGCATGGACGAGTACCTTTTGAATTCAGGAAGGGGGAACAATGGGAGAAAACGAAAGTCCCCGGAAACCGCTAAGGGTTGAGGTCGTTTCCATGATGCTCGGCATCCAGACAGAGGAATGTAAAAATTGTCGTCTGATCTTCGCTGATGTGGGGCTCAAAGGCAAATTTGCTGATAAAGAGGTGAATGAATACCCAGAGGACGTCAAGGAAGAGGTCTTACGCCTTTCCGATTGGATCCGTGAACTGGTTCAGCGGTATCCTGACCAGATCCAGGTCAAGGTAATCGATGCTGTTTCGCCCCTGGGACTGTACAAAAAGCTGCGCCATCGCATCAAAGAATTTCCTGCCTTCATCGTGGACAATCGCGAGACATACGCTGGTTGGGATAAAAGCGCGCTTGAAGGACTCCTCAACAGACATCTGCAACTACACACCGCCTAAAAGCGAGAGAGGGGAAAAGAAAAAAGCAGCAAAGGAAAAAGAGGAAATCAGGAAAGGGGGAAAGGGGTCAAGTCTTTTTTTGAATAGAACTCGAGTGGATCATCTTCATGATCTGTTCGGTACGTTGGCGTAGCGCCTCGTCCGATTTGAGCTGCTTTGCAACGATACTACACGCCGCCCCGACGCTCCCATAACTCCCGATTCTCTCGAATACCGTACCCAATAGAATTATTCAAAAAAAGACTTGACCCCTTTGTCCTTTGTTTGCCTTTGCCTCACATCTTTGTAATCCTGATTCCCTTATTGAAAACGATGGACCCATCCTATGTATCACTTCTAAGCCCTAATCACTGCGCTTAAGTCCGAACATATTGATATTAAACCAGGAATTCGATAGCTCTCTGCCGCCCCCCTGGCACCCTTATTGCTCTCCATAACTAAACGGAACAAATGGAAGGAATGGGTGTTTCCCGGCCAAAGCATAGAGGCCATGCCAGATGTCGGATCTTTTTCAGAGCGCTATTGATGAGCAAACCGGGCCAGCGTAAAGGATTGGTGGCCTAAATTTAGGAGTGCAATCATGAAAAAGAATTTGAAACCGATTTTTATTTTATTTTCCCTTATTTTAGCCCCTTCTGTTTCCCTAGCAGCTAGCCCGCCGTACCCTTACAGTTCCTATATTACGGATATTACCTGGGATAGTGATTTTTCCTATGAGGAGTATGCCACAGGCAGCGATAATTGGCCTTTAACCTGGGCTGACGATAATAACATTTACACTTCTTATGGAGATGGTTTTGGTTTTATGCCAAAAGTATCCACAAAGTTAAGCTTAGGTTATGCAAAAGTATCCGGTGATCCAACAGATTTTAGGGGGATCAACATTCGTTCCAGTTCTGGTGAAACCGGCAACAAATCTAGTGGCATGTTGATGGTTAACGGTGTTCTATATATGTATGTTAGGAATGCCGGCAATTCCACGCTGGCTTGGTCCACAGACCATGCGGAGACTTGGACCTGGGCCGATTGGAGGTGGCCTGACAGCATGGGTTTCCCTGCGTTTTTGAACTTTGGTAAGAATTACGCTGGCGCCAGAGACAATTATGTTTATGTTTACTCACCCGATGGAGATAGCGCTTACTGTGAAGTTGATGACATGATTTTGGCAAGAGTCCCTAAGGATAGGATTGGAGACAAGAATGCTTATGAGTTTTTTGTAAGACGTGATGGTAGCAATGCTGTTTGGACTCAGGATTTCAGTCGGAGAGGTAGCGTCTTTCATTTTGATAATGCCGTCAATCGGCTAGATGTTGTCTACAATGCTCCCCTGGGCCGTTACTTACTAACACTTCGTAGCCGTGGAGATGCACAAAGCAGGGCTTGTGGAGGTGAAGACCAGTTCAGCATCTATGAAGCTCCTGAACCTTGGGGTCCTTGGAAGACGGTGTATTATACTGAAATCTGGGACGCTCCAGGTTACGAGGGACACGGCCAGCGACTCGAGAACCTCGGAAGCTCTGGTGGCTGGGGCGAATCACAACACATACCAAGTAAATGGATCAGCAGCGATGGTAAAAGAATGTACCTCGTATTTTCTGGTGGGGACTCTTTTGCTGTCAGAGGATTCACTGTTTCTATTAGTGGATCACCACCACCTCCCTCGTCAACCGGAAACGCCGACCTTAACAATGACAGCAGAGTGGATGTGATTGACCTAGGAATCCTTCTTTCCTACTGGAATTCAACTTTAAGACCTCCAGCCGATCTTGACCAGGATGGGCATGTGGACGGAGTGGATTTAGACATCATCCTCTCTCATTGGGGAGGGACTGGAGCCTCGCCATCTCCTCCACCTTCACCCCCTCCACCAGGCGATGGAGTCGCAGTCTGGTTTGAGGAAGATTTCAATGCCTACACCGATACTCAGGAGTTCATAAACGATAAATACAATCGCTGGGATGATAAAGACTCAGTTTTACAATTCTTTTCCATTGCGGACGATAATATCCTGGGCATCGGGAATACCAGGGTCTGGCACACTGATCAGGTCCCCCTGGATCACTGTAAGCCAGGCAGAGATGGGGATAGAACGCTCCTTTTCCCTCAGCCGTATCCCAGGGAGATCTGGGTTGAGATGTATGTCAAATTCAGTCCGAATTTCCGCACGGACCATTGTGAGGATAATCCAGATGGATCCGGCGAGGAACATGGAGACTTCAAGTTTATTCAGTTTCACGCCATAAATCAGAGTTAGGACCGAGGTAAATTCCAATTCAAAGTTGGTACCTTTGGAGGTTCATACTCATTGAGGAGTCCCGAGGTTGAGCCCGAATGGGCTCGTGTTGGCGCAGGAGACTCGAATAGAGACGGAGATCTGCCAAGTTCTTGTTTTAGTGATGTGTGGCAACGATGGCGGTTTCACATGAATAGCGCCAGCGCTCCAGGCACACCTGACGGCTACATTGAGTGGAGGCGTGTTGACTTGCTTGACCCCGACAAAATACTGCCTGCAACATGTGCTAGGACATCCGGAAGGATCTATCAATTGTTTCAGGGAGATGGCGTGTGTTATGACCCAACTGTTAAGGGATGCATCACAGAGGCGACTGCAGCCCATAATGATGGATTTGACAATATGTTGCTTGCTTATCATATGAATGGTGGCCCATGGGGCGAGAGCCAATGGTATAGGTTTGGTCCAATTCGTGTTTGGAACTCTGATCCTGGCTGGGGCTGGTAGTATCCTGTTTAGAAATACACGTCTATTATCAAGTTTCATACATACTATTGTCATAACTCGCATGATGTTGTCTGTACACAAATGACCGGCTTCAGCCAGACGAATCAAAGGTATTGTACAGATGGAGAGTTTGAATCCCTGGTGGATAATAGCCGCTGGCAGCTGAGCGGTACGAACGGGACGCCGCAAGCCCACGATCATACATTCTAATTCGATTTGATTTATTTTAGGGAGGATAAGATGCGGATAATAGATAGAAAATACGTTTTTCTCGTACTTATTCTCGCTCTTTTTTCCCTTAATTTATCCTGTGGAGGTGGAGAAGATGGAGAATTAGTGCTAACCGGAGGGGGAACAACCTCAGGTGCTCCAGGCGCCACCCTGTTCCTCTCCCCAGAAGATGAATGGGGCAATATCGGGGATACCTTTTCTGTAGACGTCAGATTAGACACCGGTGACCGACCCGTTACTGCTGTCTCAGCTTATCTCAGCTTCCCCGCTGACCTCTTGGAAGTTGATTCCATTGACACAACCTATTCAGACTTCGGTATCGAAGCTGAGAACATCGTAGCAGGCAACGTCATTAAGATTACCAGAGGAGAACCTACTCCGGGGATCTATGATTTAGGCGCGCTTGTGGCCACGATCGATTTCACAGCAAAAGCCCAAGGCACTCCCCAACTCTATTTCCAGTTAAGCAGTGGTGGCGGAGCGACTTCACGGGTTATCCAGGATGATGGTCTTGGAACAGATATCCTCACCACAGTCATCGGGGGAAGTTATACGATTGAACCTTAGGAAATGTAGGAAATGGGGAGCAAATGGGGTCAAGTCTGCTCTTGACTCTTACTTCGGAAGATGGTGCTCAAGGTCAATCAAGTCAAGGGGTCAAGTCTTTTTTTGAATAGAACGAGTGGATCATCTTCATGATCTGTGCGATACCTTGGCGTGGCGCCTTGTCCGATTTAAGCTGCTTCGCACGATAGTACTGGCCGCCCTGACGCTGCCATAACTTCCCATTCTCTTCAAGACTGTACCCAATAGAATTAGTCAAAAAAAGACTTGACCCCTCACTCAAGTCCTGGCCGCGATCATCGCGAAAATCCCTCTGCGTTCAATACCTCTCGCAATACCGGGGCATCTGTGCGTGACCTGCGTGGCACACGATATTCGTAACAGAAACCAAAAACGATCAACTTATAAACTTATGTACGCCCCTATTCCCGGAGATATTTCAAAGGGCCTGCCAGAAAAACCAGCCCACGAATGAGGTTTGAGATCCAGATATCGGACAATAGAAATTCAGTCAATTTATATAGTAAAAACAATAGCCTGATGAGAGAGAGACCCGAAAATTCAAGTTGACAAAGGACTCCGCTTTCGATATATTGGAATCCTTTTATTTGTATGATGTTGGCACATTATTCCAGGCTCGACCTGAAAGCTGGGGGGAGTTTAGAAAAAGGCCGGAGAGGGGGTGAAAGCGTAAATAGGCCTTATGAGGAGCGGATAAAAGACTTTTGGAAAAAACGTAAGTGAAAGTGAGTGAGTAGAAAATTCATCCATTAGGATCCATAACTTTCTTGCGGATTTAACAAGGATACCTTCGAGTGGATCAAGGAGGGCTTTTATGTTTACGGACTCAGAAAACAAAAGGATGATTCGTGGAATTTTTGTAAACGGGTTGATTGTACTCCTCGCGGTTGTTCTTATGGGAAGTCCTGTTTTTGCTGCAGGAAAGGTAGAAACGTATGAGGAGTATGTCGCTTCGGTACCAAAAGGGTCCGAGCCTGTGCCGCGCGAGTGCTTTGAGCAAGCCGTGAAAGGGAAAACATTTGCTATGTATGATTGGGCTGCCTGGTGGCCCGAAGAGCTATACAAGGGTTTTGAGGAAGAGTTCGGCATCAAGATCGTCAGAGACAACTATCCTGACCTCGATGAGGCACTCGCGAAATTTAGACTGAACCCTAAGACACCATATGACTATTGGCTGACAAATCCAAAATCAGTGTGGTACATGAAAAATTGGGATCTATTGGAGACGCTAAATCACGATTGGGTGCCAAACGTAAATCGTTATATGGCAGAAGACATAAAAAATGCTAGCTGGGACCCAGGTTACAAACACACCGTATTGACGACACTTGGATATGATGCCTACGTCGTTAACACAAACTTCATTAACAAAAACGATCCTCGCATTCCCTCCTGGAAGTTTGTATTCGAGGGATGGGACGCCTATCAGGACAAATTAGTTATGAGGAATGAGATGAACCGAGTTATTGGAAATACCTTAAAATACCTCGGCTATTCTCTTAACTCGACCAATCCGGACGAATTAAAGGCGGCAGAACAAGTCCTCTTGCGTCTGAAACCTCACATCATGGCTTTTGACTCTTGGCCAAAACGGGCTGTGATGGCACAGGAAGTTTGGGTGGTCGAAGGTGTCGTACACGATTATCTCGCTTTGGGTAAACTGGCGGGGGAAAAGAATCCATTTTATCCTGCTTATCCACCAGAGGGGTGTTTACTTTCACCAATGCTTATTGTAATCCCCAAAGGGGGCAGCAACCCAGCAGCCACTCACCTCTTCATGAACTATCTCTATCGGCCTGAGAATTTTGCAAAGCTCATTAATACAGTTGCCTATGGTCACGGTCACACAAACATTGATAACCTTCTTGACGAACAAACCAAGGTATGGATGACGCCTCCTGAAGGATACAGAGAGAAAGGTGAAGTTCTCCTGCCTCCCGCTTTTACAGGTGAGGGGGAAAAGTTGCGTTCACAAATCTGGGAAAAGTTGAAATAGTCGCAGCGGTAATGAGGGGAGGGCTTTACACCCTCCCCTACAAATTGATTGATTTCTCTAAGCTCTCCGGGTGAAGGGATTCTGAAATAAATCATTGTCGGAGCGGAATCAGTCTGAAGAAAGAAGGTTGTCAAAATTGAACATCTTGAGAATCAGGACCGATTAGACACCATTGCCTGATTTAGACTTGAAAAGAAAAGATGATCCTGGGAAAAAAGACCAGGAAATTCCTTGCCACAAAATTAGAATTACCTGTCCTTTCGACAGTGGGGCCCCTTTCACTCTGGATTGTCCTCTTTGTCTTTGCTCCAATAGGGGTTATCGTCTATTTTAGCTTTCTAACCACAGGTCCTTCTGGCGATATTGTCCCCGGTCTTTCTGTCAAGAGCTATTGGTTCTTGTTCCTCGGAGGTACTGAGTATGGTCAAGCTATCCTCCGATCGCTTTTCTATGCCTTCATAACAAACATCGTATGTTTGGGTATCGGCTATCCCACGGCTTATTGGATTGTAAGACATGGAGGTAAATTCAAGTCACTCCTTCTATTTCTGGTCATTGCTCCTTCCTGGAGCTGTTATGTTGTACGCATATACGCTTTGAAGCAGTTAGTCGGGTATCCGGGTGTTCTAAACAATTTCCTCCTTAACCTTGGCTTAATTTCATCCCCTATCAATATACTGTACACGCCGACTGCGGTCGTGGTCGGCTTAATTTACATATGGCTCCCTTTTATGCTTCTTCCTATTTACGCTTCGCTGGAAGGTATTAATCCCGCTCTATTAGAAGCCTCTTTGGATTTAGGTGCAACCCCTGGATGGCAATTCCTAACAGTGACGCTTCCCTTAAGTAAAGGAGGAATATTTGGAGGAACCATATTAACCTTCATTCCAGCTTTAGGAGATTGGCTCGTTCCACTTTTAATCGGGGGTAATAAAGTTTGGATGGCGGGAAATCTGATTGAGCATTACTTTGTGGTCAGAGGGAATCTTCCTATAGGCTCCAGTATGGCTGTGGTCTTGACCGCCACCGTTGTTCTTCTCATCTACCTCTGTATAAAACTGGGGGGAGAAGAGGCCGTGGAGAGGATAATGTGAAGTCTTCAAATTCGGGAAAAGCACTTATCGCGTTGGTTGTGGTGGGTTATCTTTTTTTATGGGGCCCGATCATTGTGCTCGGTGTTTTCTCCTTTAACAGCAGCGCCTTTGGCGTCCAGTGGGAATCAGTTACCTCAAAATGGTATATAGAACTTTTCCAAGAGCCTACGATAATGAAGTCCGTCTTGACAAGTCTGCTGATTGCTTGTGTGACGACAGTGGTCGCGACAGCAATAGGAACGATAGCAGGGTACGGTTTATTCAAATATAAGTTTACCGGAAGACGTGTTTTGAGGATGTCCATCCTGCTCCCTATCACAGTCCCCTATGTGATCATGGCGGGGGCGCTTCTGGTTTACTTTAGCAATGTCGCTCATATTCCCCTTGGCTATCCATCTATTACCATAGCTCATATCAGTTTTAGTGCCCCGTTAGCTGTATTTGTGACTTTGGGAAGAATGCAGAGAATCGATTGGAGTCTGGAGGAAGCATCCATAGACCTTGGCGCAGATCGACTTACCACCTGGAGAAAGATAACGATACCCCTCTTGCTTCCTGCTATTTTCGCGTCTTCAGTGCTCATTTTTCCCTGGTCTTTTAATGATTTCACCATCACCTATTTTGTTGCTGGGGTGGGAACGACTACTCTGCCTCTTTACCTTTATTCGATGTTGCAATATTCTCTTAAACCCGTGCTTATCAATGCGATCAGTTTAATCTTCATCATAACACCAACCATTGGAATCTTGCTGATATCTTATTTCCAGAGGGAGAGGCAAATACCAAGGTGAGAAATCATGGAAGGTGAAGAGAGTACTCCTTGCGTAGAAGTGAGAAATCTAGCTAAGAGGTTTTCCGGCATTATAGCTGTGGATCGTATTAACCTGAAGGTGAAACACGGGGAGGTGTTTTCTGTTCTTGGTCCCAGTGGATGTGGAAAAACTACAACCTTGAGAATAATTGCCGGGTTAGAAACTGCCGACGATGGTGCAGTCTTGATAGAGGGAATGGTCGTTAATGACGTTCCCCCCTACCGGAGAGATTGTAATCTCGTGTTTCAGAATCTTGCCCTCTTCCCCCATATGACGATAGGAGAAAACATAGCCTACGGGTTAGAGAGGAAAAGGGTTCCTAAAGACAAAATAAAAGTCAGAGTAAGTGAAATGCTTGAATTCATGAGGCTTCAGGGTATGGAGAGCCGATACCCCACTCAACTCAGTGGAGGACAACAACAAAGAATTGCGCTGGCAAGGTCTTTGATCTTAAAGCCTAAAATCTTACTTCTAGATGAACCGTTAGCATCACTTGACAGGAAACTGAGAAAAGATATGCAGGTAGAACTTAGGCGAATACAGCAGGAAGTAGGAATAACCTTCTTCTATGTTACCCATGACCAAAAGGAAGCCCTTGCTATATCTGATACAATAGCAGTCATGCGCAATGGAAGACTCGAGCAAGTTGCATCTCCTGAGGAGATTTATGATACGCCCAGAACAAAATTTGTTGCCGATTTCATAGGAGCTGCGAATATCTTTCCTGGTAAAGTGATCGCTAAAAGTGCTGAAGAAATTCAACTGGAAAGCGAAAGCGGTTTGAGAATCATCGCTCATGATAACAAAGTGTTGAAAAGAGAGGATATAACTGGCGTCTGTGTTCATCCAGAGAGAATAGAAGTTTCGCCTACTGGAACTGACTTAGAGGCGGATAATCGATTTAGGGGAAGGATCGTGGAGACGATTTATCAAGGTGATTTTGTTGAAATGAAGATTCGACTTTTGAACAGCAAGACTGATGAGGCGATCACTGTTCATCTAGATGCCAAGCTATCTCAGAAGAATAGATTCTCTGCGGGAAACGAGGTAATCGTCCACTGGAATCGGGAAAGTAGCAGAACCTTGGAAGGCTAAGTCGTGAAACATTAACCCCAAAATTCGCCCCGAACTTCCGTGAAGTTTTTCCCACAGACTCAAGACCAGTTTTGAGGCAACCCCTGTGGGAAACGGCTCACCCATTAGTCCTTAGCCTTAGCCGTCCCCCAAAACGAGAAGTAAACAAGAGCTGAAAGAGACTGTCCCAACCCCTTGAGCAAAAGAAGGGCACTGTTCGTGCCCTTCTTGAGTCGAAATGGCTCCCCGGGCAGGACTCCCTTCGCTTCGCTCTGGACAAGTCCCTCGACAAGCTCAGGGCATGTTTACTATATCTTAGGGGATTTAGAAAGTTCTCGTAATTTAGCCACATCACCGGAAACTAAGGCTTCTTTTTTGGCGCGGGACCATCGTTTTAGTTGAGTTTCTCGCTTTCTGGCTTCCGAGAAAGTTGGAAAGGGTTCTGAATAGACCAGCTTGAGTGGTGGATCGAGTTTCGTGGTTCGGCAAGCACGCCCGGAATAATGTTCTTCGACTCTACGGTCCAGATCAGTTGTAGATCCAACGTACAATTGGCCGGATTTTAAGCGTAGTATGTAAAGGCAGGCGGGCATGGTTTACTTATTTGCAATAAGAGTTGGAAATTGAGAGGAATACTTGAAATGGCCTTTCGACGGGCTCAAGGCCATTCGACGCTCATCATTAATTTAAAGAGGCCGAAGGTCATGAGCAAGCGAAAGGGACACCCACATAAGTGGTGTGCCCCTGAGCGCGTCGAATGGCTCCCCGGGCAGGACTCGAACCTGCAACCTAGTGGTTAACAGCCACCCGCTCTGCCGATTGAGCTACCGAGGATTGACAAATAGTTCATTCTAACCGCACATTTCGAGAAATTCAAGTGAAATATCCTTAGGCATGTGACCAGCAACCCATGGTCTAACGATCAATCCTAGCCAGCCCGGTGACGTCCGATGTGAACCACAAAAGGCTTGGCAAATTCTCCATTATCCATTATCCTAAAGACCCGGATCCCCTGGTACCCGCACGATGGAGTCGCACATGAAAATGGTGAAAACAATCGGGTTGATCTGCTTGATCCTGGGGATTTGCCTCATCACGTTCAGACCAGGCATGGTCCAGCCGGTCGTCGACAATAAGATCTGTATAGATTGCCACCTGAAAATCAATCCGAAAATCATCTCGACCTGGCACGAAAGCCGAATGGCTCTGGCGGGGGTCACCTGTATCGACTGCCATGGCTCGGACCACTATAAGGACGATGACGCTTTTCGAATCAGCATGATCGTAGGCGAAATCTGTGAAAGATGTCACGCGGAAGAGTTGAAGCAATTCCAGGCGGGCAAACACGCCCGGGCATGGACATCGGTCTATACCCTCCCCGAGTTTGAAGCACTACCCCCTGAACTCGTGGAGGGAGAAATGGGGTGTGGTGGCTGTCATGCCATCGGTCGGTGGGATGGACAGTGTGACTCTTGCCACACTCGCCATACCTTCTCTCAAGAAGAGGCCCGTCAGCCGACTGCCTGCCTCCCATGTCACGGAGGGATCAACCATCCCCAGTGGGAGATATGGCAGACTTCAAAGCATGGTGTAGTCGTCACGGCGAGCGAAGGAGCGCGAGGTCCGACCTGTCAAACCTGTCACATGCCAAAGGGTAACCATGGAGTGACCACTGCTTGGAGTCTTCTGGCGCTTCGGGCGAGCGGAAAAGACCCCGAGTGGGCCGGATTTCGGAAAACAATTCTCCGCTGGCTTGGCTTTATCGATGCTGCGGGAAGGCCCACAGAGGGCCTGGATCAGCTCAAGGCCCGGGGGGTCGTTCTTCTCTCGCATGATGAGTGGCAGGAACGGAGAGACCGGATGGTTGATATCTGTAGTGCATGCCACAGCAGGCTATTTGTGCTGGAAAAAATGGGGGAAGTCGATAGTATCATCAAAAAGGCCGACCACCTCATGGCCGAGGCCATTGATCTCGTGCAGAGCCTTTATGAAGGAGGAACCCTCCCGATACCAAAAGAGAAACCTCCCTGCTGCCCAGACCTCCTCGGTTTTCACGAGGCACCGAATCCACTCGAAGAGCAGCTCATGACCATGTTTTTAAAATATCGCCTGATTATGCTTCATGGCGCCTTCCACAACAATCCAGACTATGTAACCAATTACGGATGGATCAGGTTAAAGGAGGGATACGAAGAGATCAAGCGGATGGTCACACGGCATAAAACCGGTGAAAAAATTTCACGGGGTCAGAAAGTCCCCACAGTACGCAAAAGACCTTTAGCCCCTGCCCAG
Organism: uncultured Thermodesulfobacteriota bacterium; assembly: GCA_964347335.1. Lineage (GTDB taxonomy): Bacteria > Desulfobacterota > BSN033 > WVXP01 > WVXP01 > WVXP01. The sequence goes on along the minus strand of CAYFYO010000097.1, from coordinate 35 downwards.
ATGCGCTGAATTCAAACCGAGACCCTCAAGCGAGG
>CAYFYO010000096.1:0-13539 GCA_964347335.1 uncultured Thermodesulfobacteriota bacterium | reverse complement strand
CTGTTGGGCCCATGATGACGACAACGGGTTTGTCGAAAGCCACGGCGAAATGTCGAGGACCCGTATCATTGGTAATGACCAGGGAGCTCGACTGAATAATGGCCATCAGAACATCGAGGGGGACGACCGGGTTGGCGAGAACGATTGGTCTCTTAGCCATTCTGTCCTCGATATCCCTGGCGATTTCGACCTCATCTGGGCCGGGAATGATGAGCAAATCGCACGCATATTCCTCCATCAAGCGATCTGCCACCTGGGCAAAGTATTCCGGCTTCCAGCATTTTGAAGAACCGTAGGCTGCCCCAGGAATCATGACAACTCTCATCCCTCTCTCTCCCACGCCGATCCGTTCAAAAACCGCGAGTGCCTCTGCCTTGGCGGCGGGGGAGACCGAGAGCTCCGGCGTCTCCGTGATTCGGGGGCATTCTAGGGAGTCCGTGATTCCGAGATAATATTCCACCATCGGAATCGGGACGATTTTGAATCCATTCCTGGGAGGTTCTAGGCAATCGGTCAGCATGAAACCTCTTCCCTCACGACGATAACCAATGCGGCGTCTGATACCTGCCAGAAAGACCATGAGGGCCGAACTAAAGGAATTCGGAAGTAAAATGGCCAGGTCAAATCTCTCTCGCCGAAGACGCATGGACCACCAGAGGAGTCCTGGCAATCGCCGACCCCTGTCGCTGTCCTTATACTCGAGGATCTCATCGCAATAGGGAAGGTTCTCGATGACCTTCTTGCCGTATGGTTTGACCAACCAGGCGATGTGCGACTCAGGGAATTTCATCCGAATGGCTCTTAGAGCGGGTGTGGCCATGACCAAATCGCCCACCCAGTTAGGGCATCGAATAAGAATCTTTCGCAAATTCCGCTTGCCTATTGATTCGACCAATCGCTTCGAACTCCCATGAAGTCATTGTATTTGATGGCGTAGTGTTCCGCGCCGGTTTTGGTGAGGAATGCAGAGATTTCTCTATCGGTTGACCGAATCGTCCCCTTGACGCTTTCCCAGGTTGTCCTATCTGCAGTCTCGATCTGTGATACGAGCTCCCGGTAAATGGACGATGCTGGAAGGCCTGCTCTCTCATTGACAAACCACGGAAAGGCCATGGCAAGCTTGTCGATGAGGAGGTTGTGTTCCTCTCCGAAGTCCAGGCAAGACGCCTCGGTGAAGTTGGAGAGGGTCTGCATCTTTTGAAAATCGATGAGGCCCTTATCCTTTGCCATCTCGTACGCCACGGTTCCGGCGTATGGGAAAAAGACGGACCATCGAAAGCGTCCCGGTTTTATGCCAGCCAACAAGTCGATCGTCGCAAAGAGGTCTGATTTCGTTTCATCGGGGAGGCCAATCATGACGAATGCCGAAGTATGGAGTTCAGCCTCCTCGGCTGCCTTGAATGCCGAGATAACGTTTTCATTGGTCATTGGACGGTTCAGGATCTCTCTTCGAACTCTCTCGCTCCCGCTTTCCAGACCAAACTTAACGATGCGGCAATTCGCCTTTTTCAAACTCCGGGCAATATCCCGGTCAAAGACCTTCACATGGGCATTGCATACAAAAGGGATTGGAATTCGTTTCTCGTAAACACGACAGAATTCATGAACGTAGTCTCTGTCAAAAGTGAAGAGATCGTCATCGAAGATGAACATTTTGATCCCTTGATAGTGTTCCAGGAGATACTCCAACTCACGGATAACCTCACCAATCGGGTGATGACGAATGTAATTCAGCTTAGCTGGTGACAAGCCGGTATCGGTCCGATAGATATCGATCAGTCGATGATTGAAGCAGTAAGTACAACGAAATGGACATCCTCGTGACGCCATCACCCCGACCCAGCCGTCTTTGGCATCGACCATTTTCTGGAAGTCGAAAATATCGTAATCCTTGGCGGGAAGCTTTTCGATAGAAGCAAAGGGTCGGACGCCGTTTTCAATGATTCTCCCATCGCGACGGGCCCAGATGTTTTGAATTTGAGAAGTATCCTGATCCTCCTCAAGAGCTGTAACGAGGTCGAGAAGTGCTTCCTCTCCTTCTCCTACACAGGCGTAGTCGAAAAGTCCTGTTTGGAGAATGTCTGCGGGGGAAACGGTTGCGTGTATCCCGCCACAGACAAGGGGAACATCGCTATGAGCTCGGATGGCTTTGGCGATTTCGATGGCATATTGGCGTTGGTTGCTGACGAGGGAAAAACCGATGAGATCCGGAGAGAATGCGATAACATCTCTCAGGATCCTTTTGATGTCGAGTGGGTAGTCCAGCTTTTCGTTGATGTTCAGGAGCTTCGTCGTATGCCCGTTCTGTCGCAGGACGGCTGAGAGATAGGCGACGCCATAATTGAAGCCAATCTGGGCGTGGAGATTGGGATATACGAAGAGAACGCGCATGTGCCGCTCCAGGACGCCGGATTCTGAATAATAACACGACAAAATGGGAGATTCAACAAGTCGTCATCGCCGTGGGGCACCATCTGATTAATTTGGAAACTCTGCGAGCTCAAGTAGCCCTGAGCAGGGCCGAATGGCCTGCCCTGAGCAAAGTCGAAGGGGAGCGAGCGAGAGAGCGTGGTCGGGCATTGTCCTGAAGAGCCAATGTGAAGACATGTAATGCGTCCATATGAAAGGATCTAGGTTGTGGTTTGAGATGGGGAGTTCGCTGGATTTGAAATCTTTCCGAGTTCATGCCTTCAGCGGATATTTGTCCCCCCATTCTCAGGCGGAGACGGAACCATCTCCTCTTTTGATCGAAGCGGCGTAAGACCTCGCTGGATTTCCCATAGTCTGGCGTACTTCATGTAGGCCGCATAAGCATGGTTGAAGGCCATGTGGAATCCGGCGATACCGTCCAGGAATCCCATCCGGAGGACGTAAGTCCAGAGAAAACGCCAGGGAGGCCTGATGGCAAAGTCTGTCGGACCGACCCGGCGCCCAGAACGAAAGAGTTCCCCCGCCTGAATCTCCGTGTAACGGTCGAGGACTTTGAGTTGATGGGAGAGACCGCCAAAAGGGTAATGAAGGATGACGGCAGCGTCGATTCCTCGACCTCCGGGTGGGATCCGTCCGGTCCTTCCCTCCACCCGAACCGTATCGTGGGGATCGATCCCATCCCAGCGTCCACGCTTTCGTCGGAAGAGCCGAAGCCGCCACTCAGGGAACCAGCCACCATGTTCGAGCCAACGGCCGAGGTAGAATGTCTTTCGTGAGATGAAGTATCCAGAATCCTCCCGGATCGAGTCGAGTCGATCCAAAATAGCCTCTCTGAGCTTCGATGTGACACGCTCGTCACAATCCACGGCAATGACCCATTCGCCCCTCGCTGCCTTCAAGGCAAAGTTCTTCTGCGCGACGTGGCCGGTCCACCGGTTTTGGATCACCTTGGCGCCCTGGTCTCGGGCGATCTCAGTTGTACGATCTTCGCTGAACGCGTCTACGACGACAACCTCGTCGCACCAGGTTACAGAATCGATGCAACCAGCGATGTCATTTTCCTCGTTATAAGATATAATACACGCGGAGATACTGGGTCTGGTATTCGTCTGGAGAGAATTCAACGTGTAAGCCACATCTGCAAAAGATTTGAGTAGGTGGTAATATATCCGGAAAGAATTTTCGCTGTCAAGTTGGATTCCTCAGCCTGCCTCCGTCAGAGACCGGAAAGAGGGAGATCGGACTTTCACTGGCGAGGGCGTTCATTCAGCAAAAAGCCAGCATCATCGAAAATTCAGTATCTCATGAGACGGGCGGTCTATGAGGCATATCAACAAGTTAATCTTTCTGAAACAGATCCTTACACCATTGAAGATCTCTAACCTCATTCTTAAAGAGGTGCAGTCTTTCCTGGGGAGTTCATATCTCTTCTACGTGCCGAACAAGATCAATATTGACATTGGTAACGTTTGTAATCTGAAGTGTCCCCTCTGTCCGACGGGACGGGGAGATCGGGGAGCTTCGAGAGGTTTGATGAGGTTTGAGGACTTCAGAAAGATCATCGATCAGATCGGTAGATATATTACCAACTTAGAGTTGTATAACTGGGGTGAACCCCTATTGAATAAAGACTTGATTCCGATGATCAATTATGCGAAGGGCAGGAACATCCCCGTATGTATCAGTACCAATCTAAACATACTCACCCGAAAGATGGCCGAAGATATTGTAGCTACAAACATAGACAAGATATTCATATCTTGTGATGGCGCCAGTTCAGAAACCTATTCAAAATACCGAGTCGGTGGAGACTTTGATCGTGTGATCTCGAATATTTACCTTTTACAAGAGGCAAAAGAGAAGCTGAAAAACTCCTATACGCGACTCGTGCTGCTCTTTCATGTATTCAGGTTCAATGAGCATGAAATCGAACAGGTCAAAAACCTCACCGAAAAGCTCGGAATTGAACTTCGAATCAACAAAATGAGGACAGATATGGGAAAGGAGATATTTGAGACGGATCGTGATTCAATTGAGAGGGACAAGGAATGGATACCGGATAATGAACGGTACCGCGCTTTCGATCTCACCCAGAAGAAGAAGGTCAAACAGATGAAATGCAGGAACCTCTGGCACACAGCCGTCATTAACTGGGACGGATCTGTTTTGCCCTGCTGCGCCGTGTACGGTGAGAAGTATTCATTTGGGAATGTCTTTGATGAACCCTTTCAAACCATTTGGAACAATGAGACCTATAGAATCGCCCGGAAAGAAATCAGAGAGAAGATCGAAAATAGTCATACTATATGTCATATTTGCAGAGAAAACGGATTTCTTCACTTCTAGATCGATTCATCGGGAATTTCAGTTTACCCCGCTATTGCTCACAGTTTCTATTCCCATCCCAAACGCTATTTGTGAAGAAGGGGCATCCCTCTTGGGAAACGGATCTTTGCAAATTCGTTTTGAGATGTGATCGTGGGAACTTGTGAAGGATAGTCAATGAAGATCAAGGACAAAAAAGAGAAACTTCGAATCGCTTTTGTGTTCGATCGGTACCATCCCGATGGGCGCGGAGAGGGGTACTTTTCCTGGCTTATTGGAGCGCTTTCAAAAAGGGGGCACGATGTTCATGTGTTTGCAGCAGTGGCAGACACAGGACCGGTGACAGGATATCAATTACATCGAATACGGACATTGAGACATCCCCAGAGTCTGATGCTGATCTCGTTTCTGATTAATTCTGCCCGAGTCCTTAGACAGGGAAAGTTTGAGATAATTCACGGTGTGGGGAGATGTGTCAGCATAAACGTTTTTAATCCCCATGGCGGCGTTGAAAAGGCCTACCTGCGGCAGGAGTTCAGCTCCATGGAGAATCGTCTGTACTTTCTCTTCAAATTTCTCTTGAGATATCTTTCGCCCCAGCATTATCTGAAACTATGGATTCAGAATAGGCAGTATGCAAACGGTCATGTTGGAAAGTTTATTGCGATTTCAGAAATGGTAAAGCGGGATATGATCCGGTACTATGGCATCTCAGAAGGAAGGGTCTCCGTAATCCCCAATTGCGTTGATCTTGAGCGCTTTCATCCAAAGAACCGATCGATTTACCGGGTTTCAAAAAGAAGGGAGCTCGGAATTGATGAAGAGACGATCGTTCTTCTTTTCGCTGGGAATAACTATCGGCTAAAGGGACTGGAGCCTCTCTTAAAAGCGGTGGGCCTTCTGCGAGAACGGCTCTCCAATCAGAAGGTTCATCTATTGGTTGCCGGCCGAGGCCAAATCAAGAGGTACTCGAAACTGGCGGCAAGGTTGGGGATTGCTTCGTGGACGAGCTTTCTCGGGCTTGTTGACAGGATGGAACAGTACTACGCCGCTGGTGACATCTATGTTCAGCCGACCTTCTATGATCCTTGCTCCCTGACCGTCTTGGAGGCGTTGGCGAGTGGACTTCCAGTCATTACCACCCGGTTCAATGGTGCAGCCGATGTCATGACCTCGGAGGTCGGGGGGCGAGTTATTGATGATCCAACAAATATAGAGAATTTGGCCGAATCCATAGCCTTTTTCTCTAGTGAGAAGCGCCGCAACGAGGCGGGGACTGTGGCGAGACAATGGATGGAAAATAATCCACCGACTCAACATGTCGAGGAAATCCTCAAGGTCTATTACGAAGTCGCTGGACAAACCGGAATGCCTGAGGAGTCATGAAAATACTTCACCTATACAGTGATTGGAAATGGACCGGGCCCGCCGAGCCGACGGTGATCGTGTGTGAAGCTTTACAGAAACGGGGGAACCAAGTGACCATGGCTTACCGCCGAGCCCCTGCAGACGCTGGGGACAGCATCGCGGAGCGAATTTCAGGACGGAATATCCACGGGATTGATCAATTCCGACTGAAACCCATTGGGAAAAGCGACCGAGATTTTGGTGTGGTCGGGCTGTTTCGAGATATCGTCGCCCTTCGCCGATTTATCGACTGTGAAGGATTTGATTTGATCAATGTCCATCATTCCCATGATCATATCGTGGCCGGTCTGGCGAAGCACCTGTCACACAAGAAGCCAGTGCTCATACGGACCGATCACAGGCGAGATGCCCTAGAACCTTCTTGGGGAAATCGTTTTCTGGTATCGAGATTTACAGACGGACTCCTCACTTTTTCGGAAATGGCCTTTCAGAGGGATTCGAGAAACCTGCCTATTCCAGCAGAAAGGGTAGGGCGCGTCGGGGTGGCCCTGGAACTGGAGCGGTACGATCCCAGCGGGCCTTTCCGAGATATGCGCGAGGTCCTCGACATAGACGAAAAGGATGTGGTTATCGGCACTGTGGCGCGATTTCAGAAATACCGGCGGACAGAAATCCTCCTGAGTGCCTTGGCTGAACTCGTGAGGGAGTTCCCTCACACGAAGGCCCTCCTCGTCGGAAGAAGCAGTCAAATCCGGGAGAGCGTGATCATGCCGATGAAGCAATTCGGCCTGAATTCCAACGTCGTCTTGGCTGGCTATCAAAGGGAGAACTACTTGGACACCCTGGCGATTATGGATATATTTGTTTTCTTGGTCGCGGGATCGGATGGAACCGCCCGGGCCTTGAGGGAAGCGATGGCTTTGGGCAAACCCGCTGTTGTGGCAAACCGGGGCATTCTGCCTGAGTTGGTTGAAGATGGGGCAACAGGTTTTGTCGTCGATGATACCCCTGCAGGCCTCTCTTCCGCGTTACGAATGCTCATAGAGAATGAGCCACTTCGGAAGCAGATGGGAAAAAGGGCTCGTGAAAAGGCGTTGAAGGAGTTTCGATTGGAAAGACAAACCGAAGCGGTGGAGGCCTTCTACCGGAAGATATTTCAAATGGGCCCCAGGATTTCTCGTAGCGGGTCGGCATGATCAGCATGGGGAGGAGCGAGACACATGCCACAGGTGAGCGTCATCATACCTGTACACAATCGAGCGGAGTTCCTCACCGAGGCTGTCAATTCGGTTCTGAACCAGACTTGGACCGATTTCGAAATCATCGTTGTGGATGACGGATCTACGGATGGGACCCGAGATGCTGCCATGCTTTATGGCGATCGTATCCGATACTTTTATAAGGACCATGAAGGCCCGTCGAAGGCCCGGAACTTTGGCGCGTTAAAGGCCTGTGGCAACTTTTTGGCGTTCCTGGATTCAGATGACACCTGGGAGCCCAACAAACTCGAGGTTCAGATGCGGTTCCTTCAGTCCCATTCAGATGTCCGACTCGTCTCTTGCGGAAGCTACGCTCTTGGCAGCTCCCGGAAGAGAAAGGTGGCGTTAAAGGGCGACCGTGTCGGTGACCTTTTCCTCGACCTTTACCAGAGGAGTTTTATTAACACCTCAGGAGTTGTCCTCAATCGAGATTGTTTCTTTCAGGTGGGACCATTTGATGAGACGATTCAAACTGCTGAAGACTATGATCTCTGGCTTAGTGTGGCTCGACATTTTCCAATCGCCCACCTGGACGCTCCACTGGTGGGGATTCGAAAGCATCCTGAGGAGTTGAGCAAGAACAAACTCGAGTTGCGCAAGAATGCCATGGGAGTGCTCCAAAAGCATTTCGATCCAATGCGGGTTCCGGGACGAATTTACCGGAAGCGATTGGCCGATGTCTTCCTCTATCTCGGCAGGGGCTACCTCAGAATCGGAGATTTCAAAGCAGCCAGGGAGTCTTTTGGGCGTTCGCTGAGATTAACGCCTTTCCGGATTCGATCAATTCGCTATTATGTTAGAGGCCTGCTACTCCATCAAAAGGGACGACCGGGCCGAGAAGGCTTATGAGACTCTACATTCTCTTCCATCGATCTTTTGATCCTCGCTATCGCATGCCTCAGTTCATACCGTTTCTTCGGCAGAAAGGGATCGAATCCGATTTGGCCCGTCTCTCCGAATACCCGGTGAATCGATGGAAGCAACTCCTGGACGCCACCCGCTACGATCTGGTGGTCCTTCAGCGTCGACTTCTGCAACCGTGGGATGTTGCTGTTCTCAGACGTTCTGCGAAGAGACTCCTTTTCGATTTCGACGATGCGGTCATGTACCGGTCATCCAAATGGCAGAATCCCCGATCTCGGAGCCGGATGTTCAAGTTTAAGAAGACGGTCCAGGCTTGTGATCTCATCTTTGCCGGCAACAGGTTCTTGAAGGAGGAGACTGAGCGTTTCGTCTCTTCAGAGAAAATCCATGTCATCCCGACCGTCATCGATTTGGAACGATACACACCAAAGAGCTATGGCGATTCTCGTGACGGTGTGACGCTTGGATGGATCGGGAGTCGGAGCACCCTTCCTTATCTGAAGGGAATCATGCCGGCGTTGGATGATCTTTCGAGGCGTCACAGCGTCGTAAGGTTGAAAATCGTTTGCGACCAGTTTCTCGATAGTCGCCATATCCCAGTCATCAGAAAAGGATGGGATGAAGAGACCGAAGTCGAGGACGTAAAGAGTTTCGATGTCGGCCTCATGCCACTTTCTGATGATATCTGGGCCAGAGGAAAGTGCGCTTTGAAAATCATACAATGTCTTGCTGTAGGCGTTCCGGTGGTGTGTTCACCGGTGGGGGCAAATCGGGACATTGTCAAGAATGGTAGCAACGGTTTCTGGGCCCAGACGCTGCCAGAGTGGACTGAACGTTTATCGGCGCTCATTGAAAATCCGTCTTTGAGACAGGGCATGGGGACGAGGGGCCGAAGCGTTATTGCGGAGGGGTATTCGGTTCAGGTTATCGGCCAGAGGATCGCCCAGCTGATGTGGAAGTTAGCCGGAAATATGCAGGAGTATCAATGAGACGGCGGAAAAGAAGATTGGATCAAGAGCGCGATGATCCCATCGCCATGACAGGCCCTATGATCCACGAGCGGGTCCTTGAGATCGTCGACGGGTTTCCACGAGGAAAAATCCTCGATATCCCGTGTGGCCAGGGGGCATTGGCCCTGGGGCTCATGAAAAGGGGATTTGAAGTCTACTGCGGCGATCTGGATCCGGGATGGTTCAAGCTAAAATCAGTAAGCAATCTCGTCCTTGATCTCAACCATCCTCTTCCCTACAAAGACACGACCTTTGACTGTGTCACGTGTGTGGAAGGGATTGAACACCTCGAGAACCCGCACCTTTTGATCCGTGAGATTGGCCGTGTTCTCAAGGTCGGTGGTTTTGTGGTGATTACGACTCCCAATATCATGAATATCAAATCGAGAATCTATTTCCTGTTGAGAAGCTATTTCAATAACTTCAGGTACTTTCCCCAGCCCTCCAATCAGCGGGAACTCCTTGCACTTCATGTCAATCCCATTCCCTTTGGAGAGCTTAGGTACATGCTGAATCGGTATGGATTTCGAATCGAGACCGTATCCTGCAATCGTTACACGAGGAAGTACCCGTGGCTCATGCCATTCCTCATTCCCCTCATTCGCCTCATGACCCAACGAAAGAATCGTGAAGCATCATTCCTGTTGAAGCGGGAGTTGCTTGAAGGGGATATTCTGGTTGTTTCAGCGATCAAAGAGAGCCTGGAGCCGGTCCTCCAGAGACCTTTGCGATCCAGAAAGGCAGGATCGCGAAGGGAGAATCCAGTGGGGTGATTGGCAAAACACGTTTTGAAGTAGACTCCAACGGAGCATACCATGGTCCGGTTTTTCAGGAGAAGAAGAGAGGCGGATGAGGATCCAAGGCCGAGAGCCTCGAAGGACATGGCTCCGAATGAGTTCGTCCGCGTCTATGATATGACTTTTGAATACCGACAGAAGGTTCTTCCAGAAGCCTTCAAACTCGAATTTTGGGAGCGGAGCGAAGCCGTCCGTTTTCCCTTAGAGAGGGGACTTCTTAAGAATGATATTCTCGATGTTGGGTGCGGCTCTGGAGAGATTGATATCATTTTTGGGTTGAATGGCTACAATGTCTGTGGACTCGATATATCTCCCTATGCGATAGAGATCGCGAACAGCCATCTAGAAAAGCATCCCGAGCTCGTCGAGAGAGTTCGGTTCGTGAATGGAAATATCGAGGAGATAGATCTTGAGGACCGTTTCAATACGGCGATTGTTTACCACACGCTCGAACATGTCATCGATCCCCACCGGACACTGGAACAGACAATTCGATTCTGCAACCCCAGGGCGAAGATACTCGTTGAGGTTCCCTACAAGAAGGCCTATGGCGATAGAACCCATCTCAGGCACTTCAGCCCGAAAAAGCTGAAGCGGTTTTTGTCAGGCTTCTCGAGCTCTGTCGAGGTGATACATTTCAAGGAGAGGCGGACGATCTTTGCAATTGTTGATGTGTGATGATGAGCGGTAGACCTTCTCAGTGGAATGAGATCAAAGAAGGGGATCTCAGCGGCTTCATTGATCCTGGATTGGGATCTTTTCTGACCGCCGGATTCTTCGAGGATTTAGGGCGGCAGATCGTCGCCCGAGGAGGAAAGGTTCTTAAGGACACCAGGGTGCGATGGGCGGCCATACTTCCTCTGGAGCGGGGCGGGGCGCTCTATATCAAACAGTTTCGGACGACTGGGAGATGGCAGAGGTTTAAGGACGTGCTCAGTCCATCAAGAGCCATGAAGGAGTGGCTCATTGCCCGCCTCTTGTTGAAGCGAGGTATCTCGACACCGAGGCCCTTGGGAATCTTTGAGAGGCGGAAACACAGGATTCTCGAGACCTGCTTTTTTCTGACGGAGGCGCTTGAAGAGGCTGTGGACCTTCTCGAGTTCTGCAAAGCTCGGTTTCCTGGAGTTGACCATACAGGGGAAAAAGCGCGCATTCTCGGGCTGCTGGCCAAGACGACCCGGAAGATGCATGATAGCCGACTTTTCCATAAGGACCTCCATGCTGGGAACTTTCTTCTTGTTGATGGCGACTCACCGTCGCTCCATGTCATCGATCTTCACCACGTGAGAAGCGTGCCGTGGGTTTCACGGGCAAAACGTCTGTGGAACATTGCGCAGATTTTCAACTCGCTGAGTTTTATGCTGGACCCAGAGGCCAAGCGCTTGTTCATACTCGCGTACGGCCGAGGGGAGGCGCCCTTTGGCAGGAACTTGGAGCACTGCTTGACCCGACTGGACGGGATGGTCCAAAAAATGGTGAAGCGGAGACAGAAAAGCAGGGCCAAGAGATGTTTGAAGGAAAGTACCCTTTTCACCATCGATCGGCAGGCCGACCTGATTGTCTTCCGGCGGAGGGAGATCGCCAGAGACGACCTGATGGCGATTTTAAGGGCCCATCGAGAGGTGGTCCAGTCTCGTCGAGAGAAGCTGTTGAAATACTCACCAAAGACCATTGTTTCCATGATCGATCGTCCTCTGGCCAATGGTGGCAGGGTCTGTGTGAAGGAGTATCGATACAAAAGCCTTTGGTATCGGATAAGGAATTCTCTTCGCCGACCCAAGGGGAAGACCTCCTGGGTGGCCGGTAATGCTCTGTTCAATCAGGGATTCTGCCATGTGAAACCCCTGGCCTACCTGGAGAGGCGCAAACTAACGCTCCTTCAAGAGGCCTTCTATATCACTGAATCGATTGCAGATGATCTGGAAATGGACCGCTACCTGGTCCAAAGGTTTGAGGGACCCTCCATAAGAGACTTGAGAGGGTTTATCACACAGTTTGCCGAATGGATAGGTTCCCTCCACCGGGCGGGGATCTACCACCGTGATCTCAAAACCTGCAACATCCTAGTGCGGGAGATCGGCGATGGGTGGAGATTCAGCCTCGTAGACCTCGAGGATGTCGATCAGGAGGCGAGCGTCGGAATCGAGAAGATTATCAGGAATCTGGTTCAGATCAACTGCTCCATCCCCAAGTCGTTTAGCTACGGTAACCGCCTGAGGTTCATGAAGGCGTATTTGAGAGCCTATCCCACGGCCATCGACGAGCGGGTGCTCATCGAGCGGGTAATGGAGGAGAGCCGGAGGCGGGGAATCGTTTATGTTTCTTCTGAGGGCGAGGTGATTGAGAAGTTCGAATAGGAATGGATCTCTCCGTTATCATTGTGAACTGGAATACCCGGGAACTCGTTCTTGATTCCTTGCGAGCGCTTTATGAAGCCACGGGGAATCTCTCCATGGAGGTTTTCGTTGTTGACAACGGATCGCGTGATGGGAGTGTTGAGGCTATCCGGAAGGCCTTTCCTCATGTGACCCTCCTCGAGAAGAGAGAGAATCTGGGATTTGCCAGGGCCAACAATGTTGCCATGGGCCATGCGAGGGGGGGTTATATCCTGTTCCTGAATACGGATGTGATTCTTCAGCAGAATACCATAAGGGATCTCATGCATTTTATGGAAGTGACGCCGCGAGTCGGTGTTGCTGGGGCTCAACTCCTCAACCCAGATGGCACAAAACAAAACTCCTTTGATAATTTCCCAACACTCCTGTCTGAGGGGCTCAATAAAACCCTGTTAAGGATTTGCTTTCCGAAGCGATTCCCCAGCAAACGCCTATCTTTCTCCTCACCAATCGCTGTGGACTCCGTCCTCGGTGCCTGTATGATGGTCCGAAAGGAGGCCGTCGATGACGTGGGCCCAATGGATGAGGATTACTTCTTCTTTATGGAGGAAACGGACTGGTGCTATCGGATGAGGCAGAAACGCTGGAGCGTCTATTTCGTCCCTCAAGCCCGGGCCGTCCATCTTCAGGGGAGCACAGTAGGGAAAGTTAAGGCTCAGGCCAGGGTCGAGTACTACCGATCGAGATATCTCTTCTTCAGGAAACACCGAAGTCCCTTTCAGGCCGGAGTCCTTGGGTTGATACTCCTATTAAAGTTGAGTGGGAGCCTTATCTTGAACGGGCTTTTGTGCCTATTCACCTTTTTTCGCAACAGGAGCGCCCGTCAAAGGCTCGTGGTTAATTGGGAGCTCCTTATCTGGCATCTCCGCTTTTGTCCGGATGCGACGGGTCTGAGGGAGTGAGCGTGGAGCAAGATGGAAACCGTCGAGTGCTGTGAGGTCTGCGGAGAAACCGAGTTTTCTCCATTCCTAGAAGGCCGGGACAGGCTCCACGGCATCGGCGGTGAATTCCATTTGGTGAAATGCCTCGGATGTGGACTCATCTTTGTCAATCCACGGCCAGATAGAGACGAGATAAAGGACTTCTATCC
>CAYFYO010000095.1:0-13543 GCA_964347335.1 uncultured Thermodesulfobacteriota bacterium | reverse complement strand
GATCAGAGTGCATTGTGGCTATCAATAAGGATAATGAGGCGAATATCTTCAACGTCGCACACTTCGGTATAGTCGCGGATTATAAAGAGGTATTGCCTGCGCTGACCGCGAAATTCAAGGAGTTACTATCAGGGTAAGCCGCGGATTTACGAGAACCCTGGGGAACAGGAAGGCTCCTCCATCTCGAAACAGCTAGAGTTCTTAGGCAACGATGCTCCTAGCCAGGGCTTTGCAACGGTTGAAAAGTATGTAGATCTGGAAACCGCAAAGCAAAAAGGACGGTCTGGCTTCACAGAAATGGTGAATTACTCTCAGAAACAGCATGAAACGACGATGCAGAGGGAATCCCGCCCCCGTTCTTCTCGTAGAGAAAACTGATCGCCTCTATCAAAACCTGAGAGATTGGGTGATTTTTGATGAATTAAACCTTGAGATCCGTTTCGTTAAGGAGAATTCTGTGCTTTCTCCTGAGTCCCGCTCCTCCGGCCATCAAGAGCATAAAGGTCAGCGTATCGCCTGCCCGTAGCACGGTGTCGAGTCTATCACGGGTGATGAATTCCTTCCCATTCAGCGCAATTTGGATCGTCGCATCCAGCCTCCCGTCGTCATCATGAAGGACTCGCTCGGCGGATGATCCGAACGCCTGAATCATTTGATCGATGACCCGCTGGACAGTCACTGGCCTGCCTGTGATGTCCAATTCGATCTCCCGCTTTCCAATCGCCCGAGAGAGGGCCGGAAGGCCCAAGACCTCGATCTTGATCTTCATATTCTGGTTCCTGAATCGTCACTCTACCTCATCTTAAGAGATTGCAACAACGAAGTCCAGCAGTTTGCCATCCCGATTGTCAGACCGCCGCACAGGACTGGAAACTGACGAATGGCACGAGGAGGTTCGCGATTTTTGTGGGAGCCTGCTGGCTCTGAGCGATCCAGGCTGCGGCGGGATGGGGTTCTCGGATAGGCTGACTGGAGACCGGAGACTGAAGACTGAAGACGAGAGACCAAAGATAAGAGAATGGAGACTGGGGACTGGAGAGGAGAGAAGAGAGACGAGAGACTGGAGACCAGAGACTAGAGATTACATGCTAAAGGCTAAGGCCAAATAACCAATAACCAATGACCAATAAGCAGTAACCAGTAACAGATAACGAATAACCAGTAACCAATAACTAATAACCAATGACAAATCCTTGAGCCTTTCGCCTTTTTCCTAGATCCCGCAAGCGTGCATTCTGCGAACCCCCAAAAGGGTCACTTCGGGAGCATTGGAGTGAGGGGGCAATGGTCCTCGCCGAGAAACTTAGGAGTCTTCCCAATGGGAGTGATTGACTTCTCCAAGCGAGGGTGTATAGTTCTAAGAAATCGTTCAATATGGTGAACGAATGAGGAAGAATGGATACGTCGCACCATCGGTCGTCAAGGCCTTCGAAATTCTGAAGGCCCTCGGAGACGCGAACGAGGGCATGGGGATTAGTCTCCTGGCCAGAAAGCTCGGGATTGGAAAGAGTACCGTTCATGGCATCATGGCGGCCATGGAGGAACTCGGAGTCGTCATTCGGGACCCAGGAACGAAGAGATTCCGGGTCGGGTTTACGTTACTCGAGCTGGTAAGGAAATCGCTCGGTGGCCTGGAGCTTATTCAGGTGGCACGGAGGCCGATGGAATTTCTCGTTGAAGAGACAGAGGAGACCGCTTTCCTCGGGGTGCTTACCCGCGACCACGTGACCATCATAGAAGCCGTTGACTCTCCAAAAGAGTTCAAAGTGACGGCTCCTCGGGGGACCCGACTCTCGCTGCGGGCGGGGGCCGTGGGTAAGGTCTTTCTTGCCAACATGGAAAGACCAAAGGCGATGGAAATCCTGCGTCAAAAAGGGCTGAAGCCGTACACTCCAAACTCGATCGTAGACATCAATCGATACCTCGAAGAACTGGACAGGGTGGCGGAGCGGGGCTACGCGATGGATGACGGAGAGTACCTCATGGGTGTCACTGCCATTGCGGCTCCCATCGTCGTTCGTGACCTTCCTTTGAGCGCGCTTTGGTTGGTGGCGTTCAGTTCCAGCCTGACCGAAGAGAAGCGAGAGAAAATCATCGAGCACGTGAAGGCAACGGCGGTTCAAATCGAGAATTCACTCAGGAAAGAAAACCCAGACAGAGCTCTCTAATCGGTATGATCTATCTCGAGGAGTAGGCGAGGAAGCCTTGTCCATAGGTTAGGAGTCTCGTTTGATAAGATCGAAATCCGAATGGCGACCCAGTGAACAAGATAGATTGCATTTTTAATTTTGTATAATTGCCCCGACAGATCCTGAAATTCCACCGCCCGCTCCGTCAGAGACAGAGGAGAAGATGAGAAAATCTGATTTTTTTCATTTCCCGCTGAGACGCCGGCAAATGAAAAGGTTCCAGTCGATTGTGACTTATTCTTCTTGGTTTTGGCTGATTTTGACCAGATCCTCTGGCCAAAAGGCATCTCCCTCGAGCGAGGTTGCGTAAGCCCCATCGATTCCGAAGAAACCCGTCACCCGGATCCGCCCCTTCAAGGCTCCTGGGGCCCAACCAATGGAGATCTCGGTGACCGGGTTGATGATCTCCTCGCCCGGTCCATACACGTCGAGGATGTCGCCCGCCTGGAGTCCCGACTGTTGCCCTGCATCAATATAGACTCTGTCAGATTCGATTCTGATCACCCTCGCGGACCAATCAAAGAAGGCGAGTGAATCGAGGACCGCCGGGGCGATTTCTTCGACACCAATATCAATCGCCCGAAGAATAGCTCGCTCCTCGCCAAATTCTCCGACCTCTTTCGATTTGTACAGGGGGTTTCTTCCCAGGTAGGTTCGGATCGTATGACCCGTCGAGGCATCCACGAGACGGGCCTCGATCCTTGCAATGGCAAGTCCGACTTCGATGTCCCGGCTGACGGAGCTCTTGGTATCCGCCACATTGAGCTGGGCCAGTGCCCCGGAGACGACGGCGTGAACCCCGTAAGCTCCATAAAGGGCCTTGATCCAGACCGGTTCTGTCAGATCATCCAGGGTGACCCCGTTCTCTCCAAGGAAGCGGTCCACCAGCCGACCATCCAAAACCACGACCTGGCCACTCCCTTCGAGCGCCTGAATGATTTTTTGCGCAACGATTTCGCCATAAGGGTGATTTCGGTAGTCTGTCCTGTTTTCAAAAGGTAAGACAAAGACGCGCTTCCTCAGAAGACGAACAGAATCTCGTGCTGAAGTGGGGCGAAGCGTCTCTCTCTTGCCCAATGCGGCCATTGGCTGAGCCGCGGACGGGGTTTCCTCGGATGGGGCCTCTTCCTTTTCTGGGATCGGTTCATTGACTCCTTTCGTATAGTCCAGCTCGCCGAGAGAGACCGTTGTTCCCTCCACAAAAACATCGTCCCCCTTTTTGGACTTGAAAGACGAACAGGAAGAAAGTGTGACACCCAGGAAACACAAAGAGAGAAAGAGTGAGAGCGTTGTCTGACTCTTCGCCCTGACCATACGTAGTTACCTCTCGGTTGACAGGGGTCAGGGGTCCTTTCGGTCGACAGGGATCAGGGTTCAGTTCCCTGTCCTTCCTTTTCAAAACACTTCACGGGGATCGGCGGCCAGTCGTTCTTTCTGACCCCAGACAACTGATCCCAGTCGATTGCGCTGTTGGCTGTTCCCTGACATCTGCAAACTGCCAATGATACCAGAAATAAGGAAGAAAAGAAAGCCCGGACTCTCGTGAGAGTCCGGGCCATTGAAATCAAAATACGCTCCGACTTCCGATTCTTAGAAATCAGCCTGGAAGTGGACACCTGCAAAGATGTCGCTTCCGATGTCGTTCTGACCGGCGCCAAACTCGTTCGGATCCGCCGCATCGCCGTAGTCTTGATAGAGGAGCTCAGGCTGGATGTACATGTTGTCGGTCAGGTTGTAGAGGACG
This sequence comes from uncultured Thermodesulfobacteriota bacterium, assembly GCA_964347335.1. Lineage (GTDB taxonomy): Bacteria > Desulfobacterota > BSN033 > WVXP01 > WVXP01 > WVXP01. Next base: position 9,610 of record CAYFYO010000095.1, on the reverse strand, counting down.
TTGATGAAGTACGCGGCTGAGGTGACATCGTCCTCGAAACCAACACCTGGGCTGACCTCGACGTCGGATTCCTGATAGCCAGCGCCGAGGTTGAGGATGGCCGGCTCAAACCGGAAGGTGAGCTGGACGAACCCACCCCAGCTCGTCACGTCCTCGACGTCTGTGCCCGCAGCATCCGGGACGGGAACACCGGCGTCGATTGTTCCTGCTGGACGTGAATCAAAACCAGCGGCTACGACACCGAGGTTCTCCCCGATCCAGCCCTCGAATGAGATTCTGGCAATATCGAAGTCGACCCTTCCGTCAAGAGCAAAACCGAAGGCATCGATATCGACGTCACTCGTGGCCGCAGTGATCCCGGTCAGCTCATACGCCTGGTAAAACGCGCTCGGTGTGAGCGACACATTTTCCAGGGGATTGAAGGAGATGCTCGCCTGGAACATCGGGGTGAAGGACTCGGCAAGGTAAGGGTCATCCTCAGCGACGTCTGCGATAGGGTCTTCAGCCACGAACAACGGGCCAAGTTCAGTAGTCGGGTCGTTATCCTCGATAGCGACCTTCACCGTGAAGGCCTCTCCGGCATAGGTGTAGCGGATCTGCGGGTTCCGGCTAAAGTAGAGAGTCCCGAAGCCGATGTTCGCATTATCGGCATTCAACCTGTTATCCGTAAAGCCGAAAGCCATGATCGACCAGGTATGGCCGAAGAGCAGGCTCCCTCCGCCACCCATATCCCAGGATGCATAGGCATGACGGAGGCCGATGTCTGTGCTTGCCAGGGCCAATTCCGCGAAGCCGGTCACATCCCCGACCGTAGCCTTGAAGTTGATTCGGCTGTTTCCGGGATTGGCCAAAAACCACTGGGTCTGGGAATCTTCGCCTCCAATCCCGTTCGTATCGCCGAGGTCTGAGAACTGCCAGCCCGCATCGATCCGGACACTGGCACCAATAGCAAAGTCGGCAACCGCCCAGCTCGGCGTGCTCATGCCGAGCACAAAGAGCGCTGCTGCCGCAAAAATAAATATCTTTCTCATCATTTACCTCCTCAATAAATAGGTTATCTTTTTTGGACTTCTGTCCAAAGACCAATGGCCACAATGGCCGAACCTTCTATTTCACCTCCTTTCTCTCTGGGATACAGTACGACCTTCACTGCCTCTCCCCCCACGGCAGGAAATTGAGGCAGGAACCGCTGAGAAAATCGTTGGGAAATAGGTCACAAGAAATTTTAAAGGTATATAGCACCGCGAAATCGGTCTTGTCAAGAAAAAAATTCATAAAAACCGGAAAAAAATCACCTCACCCCGCAATCTCAACGGCGTTCCCCTTGAAAAACAACAAAAGAACCCAATCTTCGGCCGGAAATCCAGATTTGATAAATCCGAAATTCGAAATCCGAAACAAATCCCAATGTCTCATGACAGAAAATCAAAACGTAGTTAAGAACGTTAATGAATTCATGATCTTGGCATTGTTTCGAACTTCGTGCTTCGGGTTTAACGTATGTTTGAGAGATTGTGGTCGGATTTGGACCCCGTTGGCCTTGAAATGGTTAAGGATTTACTAAAACAATTCATAGACGAGGAGCGAACTCGATGCGCCACTTCGGAGGATCCCCTTTGAAACTGCCGTGATCACGATCTCGTCCCTTCCGTCACCATCAATGTCTTTGAGCTGAAAGTCCGAAATATACCCGGAGATTTCCGGGGTGCCCCAGTTTTCAAAGAGGCCCATGCCCCGCCAGGCGAGATCGACAAGACGGGCCCGGTCGTAAATCCGCAGCCGTTCCACCATGTCGAGCTTGAACTTGTTTCGACTGACGATAATCTCGGAGGCCCCGTCCCCGTCCAAATCCCTCACGAGCAGCCGAGGAGGGATATAGATCCGCTTCTCATCAGGTTTTGAACCCCGTGAGCCGAGCGAGTAGAAGATGTCCGTGCCGCCATAGGCGTCACTGCTCTCCCAACGATACCCGCCATCTCGGTTCAATACGCGTAGCCGATCATGGTAGTCCACATAAACGATGCTCGCCTCTCCCCTGCCGTCTAAGTCGCCGACATTGAAACTAAATACCGGAATCTCTTTTTTGGTGAGGGGTTTCTTTTCTGGCTGAAAGGTTTTCCCTTTCCAGACAAAGGGGTAGATCCCACCCGTGGGGTGTCGATCGACGGCGATCTTTTGTCCGACCAGGAGGGTCCCCACTGCGGGACTATCGACGACTCGGAAGAACCACTTCTCCCGGTCGGTAATCTTTTTGATCCGGTTCTCCTCAAACTCCAGGATAAAGGAACGTAATCCCCTGGGCCTCATGTTTGTGACGATGATCTCGGCAAATCCATTCCGGTTCACATCGGCCACATCGAGGGTGAGAAAGTGGTCGTTTGGGTGGCCTTCGATCTTCCGGAAGAGTCGCAGCCGTCCTCCGGTCTGTTTGTAAATCCACAGCGTCCGCTTGTCGATGAGGACGATTTCATTCGCTCCGTCTCCATCCACATCCCCCAAGTCCACGCCTCGCAGAAAAGTGGAAACGGTGTGAAAGGTCTCGAGGCCGTATACAGGCTGAGGCGGGGGGGGCCTCTCCCCCCGAACTCCCTCGAGAACCTTCTCGTAAATCGAGGTAATCGTCGATTCCGGTGGGGGTTTCTCTTCTTTCGGAGGAACAGCGGAAGCCATAACGATACGCCTTCGGGTACTCTTGGCAAATTCGGCGAGACCCTCCATGGCAGCTTCCAGGCCTTCATATTGGGAGGCAACCCGCAAAGGCGGGCCCGGTTTCTCGATACTGACCAGTCGAGCATCAATATTGACGAAATCTCCCACCTTTGTCAGGTTACCGGTGATAACATAGTCCGCATCGAGCTCTCTGGCCAGACGCTGGGTGAGCTCTTCGGTGATCTCCATGGTCTCGGGCCGCGGTAACGCGTCCCTGACCTGCTTTCTCTCGACAACCTCGATGTCACCTTGCTCGATCAGCCAGCTCGAAATCGTGACAAAAATAGCGTCCTGCAAATAGTCGAGGCTTTCTTTGCTGTGAAACTGAAAGGGGAAAATGGCCACCCGGGGGGGCGCTTCGCCGTGAGCGTATGCAACCATGATCAGAGGAACGATCCACGGGATCAGCATAAAACGGAAGAGTCTCTTGGGGAGGATTCTAACCATAAAGCACTCGAATGATATTGTGCGTACGGCAAATGAGCTTTCAGCGATCAGCATTCAGTTTTTTGATGAATGACACGAGCATGCGCTTTACCTCAGTAATATCCTTTGCCAGACGATCATAACCCGGGCTGTCGAGTAAATTGAGATCACGGGCGAGGAGGACGCGATATTCGAGTTCACTTGCTGATCCCATCGCAATCTAAAGGAAACGACCAAGTTCGGCATCTCCACTTCTGCCACATCCCTCCGCAATGTTGGCGGGAATAGAAGCACATGAGCGTCTGATTTGGCTTGTTAGTCCATACAACTCATTTCGCGGAAAGGTCTGTGTCGCCCTGTAGATCTCGAGAGTCAACTGATGGGCTTTCTCCCATACTTTAAGTACTTTGAAGTCTTTCACTCTTGAAACCCAGAGCCTGATTGCTCATCGCTGAACGGTTGTAAAGAAAATCACTCTTCGAGAGGGATGTCTTCTAATACTGCAAAATGAGAGGGCTGTCAATAACGGCGTCAAACGTTGAGCTCCGGAATAACAACCACAAGATGGAAGGTTGAAAACCCTCCAATCTGCGAGAAGTGGGGTGCTGAAGGCTGATCGCTGACGGCTGAATGCTCGGAGCATTAACAAGACACCTTGACGACCAGGGCCGCTCCAGTGTCCCCAGCCGCACAGCCGCTGAAGAGCCCATACCCACCGCCCAGCATGACCACCTCTTCAACCAACTCGATAATGCAACGGCCGGCCGTCGGCCCTTGTGGATGTCCATAGATGATCGGGCTCCCGTAGTTGTTGAATCCCATCACGTCGACGCCCAGTTCTCGTGCCAAATAGATGTCGTTCGCGGCGAAAGGGTTATGGGTTTTGATGGCTTTAATGTCTCCCACTTCGATTCCAGCCTTTTCCAGAGCCATCCGAGCTGCGGGTGCTACCGCCATAGCCATGTGCGCCTTGGGGGCGCGGGCAAAACCGTAGGAGAGGACCTGGATCTGGATCTTGGAATCGGTGCTGAGTTCGCGAGCCTTTTCCTGGGTAGTCACGATGATGCCACAATTCCCGTCTGCTGGGTGTGTCTGGGCCCCGAAGGTATGGACCCCTCCCGCTACAAGGGGCTCCAGCCTCGCGAGCCCCTCCCTCGTCGTTGGGGTGATCCCCTCGTCTTCTTCGAGGAGGCCTGTTTTCTTTCTTCCTATTCTGTATTCAACCGGAAACATATATCGTCTCTGGAACTGCCTGTCACTGGCTACGCCGTCCATGTACTGTTCGTAGCGCCTGAACGCCACCTCATCACAGTCTTCCCGAGTGATACCGCCGACTTTCTGAACGACGTTTTCTGCAGTTTGGACCATCCGAACCCCGCCCCAGGGATCACAATCAAAGTTGTCCATGACCCAGTCTTCTGAGATTACCTGGCCTCCTGGTCCGAGAGGATTTGGCCAAATGGTATGGGGGCCGTTCGAGGTTCGATCGGTCATGAGTGTGAAAACAGTGGAATAGAGGCCGGCCTCGATCCCTGCAGCTGCCTGATTGACGCACGTCGTTGACGTGGAGCAAGCCTGAGATATGTGGCAACCAGGGATCTCCGTGGCTCCAATCAGCGCGGCAGCCCAAGGCGCCGCATAGAAGGTATGGAGTTGGCCGATTGTCTTTCCAAGGAAAAGGTATTCGAACATTTTGGGGTCGAATTCCCTCTCGGCGAGCCATCGCCTGGCTGTTGCCGCACCGAGCTCGATCGAGTTCTCATTCTGTAGCGTGCCCTGCCAACGGGCAAAAGGTGAGCTATAGTAGCCTTCGTAGGGGATGAATGCCTTAGAATACATCCTGGTGGCCTCCTTGTGAGCTCGCTCTTGCTTTCCTTAGGCTATTTTGCCCGAATCACGACGGGGAATTTATTGTCCGGTTTCATGTATGGGCACTTTTCTGTAATGTGGTCGCATTCGAACCGTGAAGGATGAGTTGTCAACCACCCACTCTCCCGCCCGGGCGGGATCGTTCGAGACGCGGAGAACGCAGAGAAAACCTTTTTTTCCTGATCGGGAGACGACGATCAGGAAAAAAGCTCAGCCCTTCGGCAATCTCGCCCGCGGGAGCTGATGATTTTCATTTGCCGTCGTCTCCCGGCAAATGAAAAGTTCATTATCTCTGCGCACTCTGTGTCTCGAGCGAGCGAAGCGAGCGGGTGGTGAAGATTCAACCAGTCTTCTCAAGAGAGAGACCGGCATAAATACATGCAATCCTTATCTATGCCCCTATAATTAACTTTCCCTTTCATTCGTATTCATACCAACCGGCCTTTGTTTTTCGGCCCAGGCGGTTGGCTCGAATCATCGATTTGATCAACTGTGGAGACACCCATTTGTTCTCTTTGTTCAATTCCTTATAAAAGTATTCCGTCACGTGATAGACGATGTCGACGCCTGTCAGGTCCATCAACTCGAAGGGACCCATCGGATAGTTGAGGCCCAATCTGACCGCCGTGTCGACGTCTTCCATCGAGGCCACCCCTTCCTCCACAAGCCGTATGGCTTCGATGAGATGCGGCATCAGGATCCGATTGACAATAAACCCGGGGCTGTCCTTTTTGACCTCGACTGGCTCCTTTCCCATCTTTTTGGCGATGTCGATGACGACTTTGACGGTTTCATCGCCGGTCTGGAAGCCACGAATCACCTCGACAAGCCTCATGAGGGGAGCTGGATTGAAAAAATGCATACCGGCCACCTGGTTCGGACGGCCCGTGGCGGCCGCGATTTCGGTAATCGACATGGAAGAGGTATTTGATGTGAAGATCACCTCAGGCCGACAGAGCCGATCGAGCTCAGCAAAGACGCCCTTTTTAAGCTCTAGGTCTTCAAGAACAGCCTCGATCACGAAATCCACCGGCCCGATCTCTTCCATTGAGACGGTTCCCTTAATTCGGCTCAGGATGGCTTTCTTCTCGTCTTGCGTGATTTTCTGTTTCTCCACACTCCGTGTGAGAAACCGGTCAATCGTGTCGAGGCCGCCTTGGACGAAACGGTCTTCAATATCCCGCATGACCACCCGAAAACCCGCTTGGGCTGCGATTTGGGCAATGCCACGACCCATCGTACCTGCACCCAACACACCGATCTTCTTGATTTCCATTGTTCAGGCATCCTCCCCTTTTTCGAACGTCTCAAATTAGTATAAATAGAGCCGTCATGTCAAGGTGAAAGGCTCCTGGGTTTTCTCGCTTCTGAAGGGAGCGCCTGGGGACTCTTCGCTCCGATGCTCGCGAAGTGACCCTTTCGGGGTTCGCCGATTCTGCCCTCGCAGGATCAAGGAAAAAGGCAAAAGGAACAAGGATCTGTCATTGGTTATTAGTTATTGGTTACTGGTTATTGGTTATCTCTTATCCCCTGCTGGTTACTGGTTATTGGTCATTGGTTATTGGTTACTGGTGATTGGTTATTTGGCATTAGCCTTTAGTCTCTAGCCTTTGGTCTCTGGTCTCTCGTGTCTCTCGTCTCCAGCCCCCAATCTCTTATCTTTGGTCTCTAGTCTCTCCTCTCTCGTCTCTCATCTCTCTGAGAACCCCATTCCGCCACAGGCGGGATCGTCTCGAGATAGCAGGTTCCCACAAAAATGGGGACACTCCTCGAAAGGGTTGCTCCCTTGACAAGGGATAGACATTATTAAAGAATGAGGGTAGGCTTTGCGAATCGTCCAGCGGGCAAAAGCGATGCGGAGGATGATAGGAAGAATCGTATGAATGCGGAGGAGAAGAACGCTGGAGAAAGGGGAGAGGCGATGGGTTTTGAAAATATCCTTTTTGAGGTGAATAAATCGGTCGCCACGATCACCATCAACAGGCCTCCTTACAATGTCTTGGACATCAAAACCATGAAGGAGATCAATGCGGCCATAGAAAACACAAAGAAGACAAAGGGACTGAAGGCCCTCGTATTTGCCGCGGCAGGAGATAAGGCTTTCTCTTCCGGAGTGGATGTGCGTGACCACACGCCAGACAAAATGGATGAGATGATCGAGGTATTCCATCGGATTTTCCGGTTGCTCTCGACCCTTGATGTGCCCACAGTCGCCGCCGTCAAGGGAATGGCTCTGGGCGGTGGGTGTGAGGTGGTCGCCTTCTGTGACATGGCGATCGCCTCTGAAAAGGCCACATTTGGACAGCCGGAGGTCAAAGTCGGCGTCTATCCCTCTATGGCGGTCGCCTGGCTACCCCGGATGATCGGATCGAAGAGGGCCCACGAACTGCTCTTGACGGGAGATACGATCAACGCCGCTGAGGCTGAGAGAATCGGCCTCATCAACCAAGTGGTCCCCCATGCGGAAATGGATCGGGCCGTTGAAACGTTCTTGGAGCGTCTCACAGACAAAAGCTCGGCCGTTCTGAAATGGGCAAAGACGGCCATTCGGCACGGCCTCGACGTCGACTTTGAGAGAGGACTTCAGAAATCAGAGAGTATTTACAAGAATGAGCTTATGGCGACTGAAGACGCCAACGAGGGGCTCTCGGCCTTCATGGAAAAACGGAAGCCCCTTTGGAAGGAAAGGTAGCTCTCACAGAGTTCGTTGAGGCTCGAACGCTTTGTGCCAAATCAGAGAGGACCTTCCTCTGTCGCTTTTTGTCCGTAGTCTGTCGTTTGCAGATACCATTTTCGAGAAGCATATTGAGAAGAGACTCAAGGCATCTTCTCTCCTATCGACCAATGAGAATATTCGTTCAATTGGCCGCGGACAACTGACATAAGCGTTGAACTCGACTGCCCCCGCTTTGGCGGGGAAGGGGGAGAGAGAAGCCCACGAGGAGAATGCGGGATTCTAGCGTGTTGAAGGAGGACCGAGCATCATGATCACTGCCGGAGTTGATGTGGGGTCTCTTTCTGTGGAGACTGTACTCTATAAGGAGGGCAGAGGGATTCTGAGTTACTCCATCGGGCTCATTGGGGGAAATAGCCGTAACGCCTCTCGTGGGTCTTTTGAAGAAGCGCTCTCTCTGGGTCAACTGGGTGAGGCAGACATTGCCTATGTCGTCTCGACGGGGTCGGGACGTGAGATCTTGGATTTTGCTGATTTGAATGTCACCGAGATCACATGTATCGCGAGGGGGGTGCATTTCTTCTTTCCTGAGTGCCGGACCATCATCGACATTGGCGGTCAGGACACGAAGGTGATCCGGATCAATGAGAATGGCCATGTCGTGTCTTTTGATATGAATGACAAATGTGCTGCGGGGACAGGCCGGTTTCTAGAGGTCATGGCAAGTGCCCTCAATGTGGATCTCGGACAAATGGGAGAGCGGTCTCTGAAGTACCAGAACAACATTGAGATCAGCAGTGTCTGCACGGTGTTTGCCGAATCTGAGGTCATCTCTCTGGTGTCAGAGGGGAAGGCTGTTGATGATATTCTTCATGCACTCCATAATGCGGTCGCTGACAGAACGCTCGGCCTCCTGGAGAGGGTTGGTGTTGAAGGCCAAGTGGCTATGACTGGAGGTGTGGCCAAGAATATCGGTGTGGTCAGGGCGCTGGAAGAAAAGATGGGTGTTCCGCTGAAGGTCCATTCGGAACCTCAGATTGTGGGTGCCCTGGGAGCGGCCGTGATTGCCTTTGAGAAGGCTGGCAAGAAAAGCTAGCCTGCATGATTCCTCCCCCGTGGCCAGCCCTGGAAAAGCCGATGGCCGTCGACTTGGCTTGTCTCCCGATGATCAGCCCTTGATCCACCATCTGATCCTAGCGGAATCCGCACCGAGGAATACCCTGCTTCGTTCTCCAAATGAAGTTGCGAGTCCGTCCTAAAGCTTCGCGCCTTTTGACGGGCCGCGACCTTGTTCGGGTGGCAGATGTAGAGATCGAAGTTGAAGCGTTTCCCCATTCCCCAAAGTACATGTCTCACAAGTTACAAATTTCTTTAGAATGTTTTCGAGTTCTCAAATGGGAACCTACGATTCCTTCGCTCCCCAGTTCAGGCGGTGACCCTGTCGTGATCCGCCAGTTCTTCTCGCGCAGGACGGAGGGAAAAGGTCAACGGTTCAGGGCGAGAGACTCCGAACAAGCATTTGTCATTGGTTATTTGGCCTTAGCCTCTAGCATGTAATCTCAAGTCTCTGGTCTCTCGTCTCTCGTCTCTCTTCTCTACTCTCCATTCCCCAGTCTCCGGTCTCCAGTCTTTAATCTCTCGTCTCTCGTCTCTCTTCTCTCGTCTTCAGTCTCCAAACTCTCGTCTTTCTTCTCTCGTCTCCAGTCCCCAATCTCTTATCTTTGGTCTCTAGTCTCTCGTCTCCAATCTCTCGTCTCTCTGAGAACCCCATCCCGCCGCAGGCGAGATCGCTCAGAGACAGCAGGTTCCCGCAAAAAATGGGAGAACTCCAGTGAAGCTATGTTGACTTTGCATGGGGGGCATGTTAAGGATTAGGTCGAATCAAGCGCCCTGGAGGCGGTTTTTGTGGCGCTTGATTCTTCTTGCAAAAGG
>CAYFYO010000094.1:0-14026 GCA_964347335.1 uncultured Thermodesulfobacteriota bacterium | reverse complement strand
GATACATGCGAAGCGTTGACGCTCTTGACCTGAATCGCCCTCTCAGCGATTCAGGTCGAAACTCAGAGATCTCAGTGTGCTCTGCGAGAGATGGAAACTGACTTAATGCCCTTACACTAGTTTTGAGACATGATACGAGGTGAAAGGGTGAGATACGGCGCCTCTGTTGCCAAGGCGGGGTCACGAACAGCTCAGTGGAGGGTATGCGTTACTCACAATAGATATGGATCGCTTTACCCTCCCTTTGGACATCGATACTGCTATCGGCAAGAGAATCCAACACCTCCTCAAGCTTTTCACCGGCCAAAGATGAGATGTCAAAATCGAGGCCTTTCTCCTTCAATGCGTCGTTGATCTTGTCTTTTTCATGTTCGGGCAGGGCCGAGCTGATTTTGACTCCTGCTCTGAGTAACTTGAGGGGGATGCGCATGTTGACACGATCCTTTGCACTGCTCCCGCTCCCTTTCGGGTCAACTTGGATCCGGAGATACCTCGGTTTGCCCTCCGCTCCACGGAACCCTGTCTCCTCGACCGGGGCTTCACGATCCCTTTCTGCTGCCCTTCTGGACGAAGAGGTCAAGCTCCAGTGCAGAAAGAGCAAAAATCCAAAACAAAGGGCAGGCCAGTAAAACCATAACCCCCCACCGCTGAGCAGGTCGATGCCCAGAAGAAAACCAGTTATACCCACAGAGGTACGTAGGTGCCAGTGGAACCTCGCCTTGGACCTTTTCCTCGGCTTGGACCGCTTCTCTCTGGATATATGCCCGAGATGTTTGTCTCTTTCCCGGCGGTCGGCCCACTTTTCATGTCTCACCCTTTTGGGCGCTTTCTCAGGCTCTAGCAGGACCTTGTACGCACGCACGGGTTTGGCAATGTTCTTGACCCGTCTCTCTCCCAGGTACTCGTACCCAAAGGGCAGTTTGTCCTCGATCTGGTCATAAGCCGTTCGGGAAATGCAGATTCCCCCCGGGTCGGCAAGAGCCTCGAGCCTCGCCGCGATATTGACCCCGTCGCCGTAGATCCGATCTCCCTCAACGATGATATCTCCAAGGTTGATCCCGATGCGGAACTCCATTTTCCGGTTATCGGGCAATGCAGAATTCCTCGCTTTCAACTCTTTCTGGATCGCCACGGCACCCTGCACCGCATCAACCACACTCGCAAATTCAGCCAAAAGGTTGTCTCCAGGTGAATCCACAACCCGGCCATGGTGCTGCTGGATAAGCTTGGTCATGATCTCTTGGTAGGCTGTCAGGGTCCGGACGGTTGTCGTCTCATCCTCTCGCATGAGACGGCTATATTCTTTAACATCCGCGCTCGAGATTGCGGCAAGTCTCCGTTTGACATCCTCCTCTGCCATAATTCCCTCTCCAATCAAACAAACGGACGGATTGCTAGCCCTCAATATATCACAGGCGCCTTATGGGAAGAACATTTTTTCCTGGCACAGAGCAACAAAGAGATTCAGTCCCAGCGGGTATCGATTTGAATCACAGACATCCCGAATCAGATGTCCAGGCTGAATTCGTTCCGTTCCTTCCTTCCTCTTTGACAAAACGTGAACAGTAGATTATAAGAGATGAACGGCTCTATTCTGGGCTGGAAAAGAACTTCAAAAGTGGATCCTACTTGATGTTTCGAAGAGAAGTTCGTGACCTGATCTGGGTCTATTTTTTTGTCTCCTTTGGCGGCCTGCTCCTGCACGTTCGTATTCATCCCCCAGGGAACTCCATGTTCAATTGGATCGCGACCGGATTTGCTGCGCTAAACACCTTTCTTCTGCCCTTCCTGTTCAATAGCGCAAAGACTGTCGCCTGGGCATATCTCTTCACCTGGGCAACGGTGGCTACGGGCACCGTGCTCATGGCCTATTTCTCCATCGTCACCTGGGATCCATCGAAGCTTCCCATAACCGTGAAGACCCTGATCCTGAACTCGACCCTTCCGGACATCATCATCCTGATGGCCAAACTGCCGCTCGCCCATAGGATCCTGAGGTTCTACAGGCCTATTGAGGTGACCGATAGTCCGAGAGGACAAGCCCAATGAGCCAAAAGAACGATGCCACAGCAACCCTTCTCCCGCCCGCGGTCCGCTGGGGCGTAGGTATCATTCTCGGAGCTCTGGTTGTGACGCTCATGGTCGGGGCCTCCCTCATCGCGTTCCGCGCCTATTCCGACGACCTCGCCAAGTACGGCCAGGCGGCGCGGCTCATCATCACGGGGAAAATCTGTGCCCTTCTCGCCGGTACGCTCGTTCTTGTCCAGTTTGCCTTGAGCGCAAAACTCAAGCGCCTCGACCGAATCTTCTCCACACACCGTTTGCTTTCTGCCCACAGATTCTTGGGCCTTTGTGCCGTGGTGCTGGCTTCACTTCACCCTTTGTTCATATTCGCCCCAAAAGCCATTGAAATCGGCCCTTTTCGGCTCGAGATCTGGCCGGCCCTTCTGGGCGCGTTTCTTCTCATCGGTTTATGGACAGGCGTTTGCACTGGCCTTTGGCGAGGTTTCCTGGGCCTGCCCTATCAGACGTGGTTTCTCTTCCATCGCCTGGGCATGTTCTCCTTGGTCGTCCTCTTCTCCCTCCACGTCATGAACGTGACGGACGACCTCAAGGAAGGTTGGCCCCTGAAGGCAGCGGTCGTCGCCCTCAGCCTTTATGCAATGCTGTTTGGGTGGGCGAAAGGGATCAAGCCCCGTCTTCTCAAGGGTCGGAAATACAAGGTCACAAAAGTCACGATTGCCGGAAGGGACACCCATACCATCGAACTATCCCCGGAAGACGGCAATGTCTTCGCCTATGCCCCAGGGCAATTCGCGTTTGTGACCTTTCGTTCTGAAGCCGTGCCTCGCGAACGACATCCGTGGACGATCTCCTCAACACCAACAAGGCCCAGGAGCCTGATATTCACCATCAAAAACAGCGGCGATTTCACGGCTCTTGTCGGACAGCTGAAGCCGGGGGACACTGCGGATATCGACGGCCCTTACGGACGCTTCAGCTATCTCGCCTATGCCCCGGATCCGAAGAGAGAGCTCGTCATGGTGGCTGGCGGGGTCGGCATAACGCCCATGCTGAGCATGCTCCGCCATCTGAGTGACAGAGGCGAAAGGCGAAAAGTGACCCTCATCTGGAGTAACAGGACCGAGGCCGACATTCTATGCCGCGACGAACTCGAATCCATCCAAGCGAAACTCGAAAGCCTCACAGTGCGCCATGTTCTGACCCGTCAAAAAGACTACAAAGGTCCCTCTGGCCGCCTCGATAAGACCATGCTGTCGGATCTTCTCTCAGGATGCAGCCGGGACGCATCTGTTTTCGTTTGCGGCCCGCCGCCCATGATGGATGCTGTCTGCAAGAGCCTGAAGGAGGTCGGTTTCAGCTCCCGCCATATTCATACGGAGCGGTTTTCCATATGATCCGGACCTTCCTGTTCCTCCCCGTTGGTTAAGAGTTCCTTCACCTAAATGTGGTACAATAATTGGGTCAGTCTTCGTTGCAAATGTCCTCGAGTGAACGTTCTGAAATTTTCGGGGTTACCCGCCGGGCGAAGCTCCGCTGTCTGATCCGCCGAAGGCGGACCGTTTGAACACGGAGTGGCCCGTTAGGGTTCAGTTCGAAGGACTGAGCCTAAGAAGGGGTCAGAAATTTCATTCAGTGAGTGAGAGGAGCATTTTCAGTGAAGACCGGCGATAGGTGGAGAGTTGAATGATTGAATCTTACGACTTTGGTCAAATGCGCGTAAATGGCGAGACTCACGCCGATGACCTCAAGATCATCGGTGACCGGATCATCGGGAACTGGTGGCGGCGGCAAGGGCATATCCTCCACACCGAGGATATCGCAGACATCCTTGACGCATCCGTGGAGATTCTCGTTATCGGCACCGGAGAGTATGGCAACGTCAAAGTGACCGCCGAGGTTTCTGAAGCTGCCTCACAAAGAGGCATCGAATTGATCTCTGCCCCCACCAAAGAGGCTGTGTCCACATTCAATAACCTCAAGGCCCAGGGAAAGCGGGTCGCTGGTGCTTTTCATCTCACCTGCTGAGTAAAAAACGGCCCCCCCCATGAAATCATTACCCTTCCCAACCACAATGTGGAATCCTTCCCCCTTGACAAGAAATAAGATTCCTGCATAATTGAGCGATCATTTTCACGATATCCAGCCGAACAAACCGATACAGTGAATTCGTGTGTTGTAATCAGAAAAGCTTTTTTTTGGACTTGGCTTTTTGGTATGTATCTGCCCTAGACAACATATCCGTCGAGGGGGAAAATTGAGAAAAGGAGGCCAAGGGTGGAACATTTGATGAATCTACCTGTCGAGATTGTTCATGACTTGGATCGGATCGAGGAGCTTCGGACAGAGGCGGAACGGCATCTGGGATACGAGTCCCGATATGTGTGGGATGTCAACATTAACGGTATCAAGATCCAGCTTCGGACAAACAATTTGGAGCTTCTCGACATTTGGAGAGACAACTGGCACCCCGCCATGATGGGGGACACAGCTCTCCAAGCCCATGGCATCATTTACGCTGTCACCGATTTGAAGCACACAGAGCCCCACTGCGTCTACCATCCAGAGTCAAAGACGGCCTTTGCCATCAACATCGATTTCTACGGAAAGATCCGTTCTCTCGCTTTGGGAATACTCATGGACATTGTGGAGCCGAGAGAGGAAACCCATTTCATTCGCGGTGCTCTGGTCGACGTGGGCGGCGAGGGGATTGCCTTCCTCTCAAGCACGGGTGCCGGCCGAACAACCCACAGCTTTATGCTCCTTCAGATGGAAAGGGCCCGCATTCACTCCCATGAGTGGATCTTTGCCGAACATCTCGGCGGGGAAAAAGGCCGCATTTCCACCCACGCCTCGGAGAGGTCCTTTTTTATCCGTTCGGATGTAACCCGTATTAATCCCCGTTTGAAAGAACTGATCAAGCGATGCAGACGGCACGGCGACTTCTTTCTTCTCGATCCCCTCTGGATAGGCGGACTCAGCAAGGCGATCGACACCACCCGAATCAAGGTCGCCTTTGTACTCGTTCCCCAGGACGGGGCAAAAGAGGCGGTCGTGCGCATGGGAGCCGAGGAGGCCCTGGAACTGATGCAATCTCACCCAGAGCCTTTCTTCAACCCCCACATGATCCTCCGAACTCCCGAGCGGATCGCTGTTGAAGCCGAGTTTATGAAGGAGCTTCTGGACTTCGTTGCAGTCTACAAAGTCAATTCATCCCTGCCCATTCTCGACGTGCAAGGTCGCATTCGGGAGGTCATCACAAGAGGAGAGTATGTCCAGAAGCCCGCGAAGGTTGAGGCGCCCCGAAAAATAAGTGCTCTAGAAGTCATGCCCAAGCTGGATTATTCAACGGTGGAAAAGACCGTTGAGGCCATGCGAGAATTGCCCAATGTCCAGCATCTTCCTCCCCATCTTGTCCGTCGGATGGCTGAGCCATTCGGGTCGCGTACGAGGTTCGGAAATTACAATTTTGTTTCCACCGTCAAAAACCGAAGCGCAGGCCTCACAGTCGTAGCCGGACCGGAAAAAGTGGCACAGTCCGCAATTACGCCCCGGCAGGCAGAGCTAATTAAGAATCTACCCAAGACCTTCCGGACCTTGAAGAGTTATGTGCAGCGGGCGCCCTTTTTATGTGTCGAACGGAAAATGGGCCAGAACGACGAGTTCTCGCCGCGCTGCACCTTATACCAGTCGGTCCACAGGGAGGAGATGGTTCGCCTGGCTCATATGGTGAGCCAGACCCTCTTCCCATTTGATGGACCCAATAACGCACCCCACTTCCAACTCGTCTACATTCCGGAATGGCAGGAGAAGGATCGCCAGATCGTCGTTATTCCGCACAAAGGCATCACCTTTGTGCTCGGAACCGACTACTACGGGGAGGCGAAAAAAGGCTTCCTCCGCATGGCCATGTGGGAGGCCAAACAGCGAGGTATGTTAGGCCTTCACGCGGGTGCGAAGATCATCCGTGTCCGTGGCAAAGAGGGCAGGTTGAAAACCCTGGGCATGCTCCTTTTCGGCTTGACCGCGACGGGCAAGACCACCCACACCTGCCATAATCATGGACTGATCGGCGATCGGCAGGGAATTAGAATCCTCCAGGACGACGTGGTCTTTATGAAGAAAGATGGGGCCATCCTCGGCACTGAGAAGGGGTTTTATATCAAGACAGACAGCCTGGATCCCGAACAACAGCCCATTCTCTACCACGCTGCCACAAGGCCAGACGCGATCTTCGAGAATGTACTGGTCGACTATCTCGGCGACGTCGACTTCATGGATGAGGTACTCACGGGAAATGGCCGATGTATCATCCAGCGTGCCGATCTGGGTGAGCACCTGGCCGAGTCTGTGAACTTGTCCCCCCTCAGGGAATTGGACGGCCTCATCCTCGCTTTCATTACCCGGAGAAATACAATTGTCCCTCTGGCTTCCAAACTCACACCGCTTCAGGCGGCAGCCGCATTCATGCTGGGGGAGAGTATTGAAACTTCAGGGAGTGACCCGCGCCGGGCTGGTGAATCGGTCAGGGAGGTTGGAACCAATCCTTTTATCGTCGGAGATCCGGCAGTAGAGGGGAACATCTTTCTCGAGATTATCCAGGGCCTGGATGAAGAGTTTCCAGAAAAGATCCATTGCTACCTCCTCAATACCGGAGGCGTCGGTGAAATTAGAGAGGAAGAACCAGACGGAACCAAGATACTTCGCCGCAAGGTGAAACGGGTGGAGATCCCTGAAATGGCGACGATCATCCGCGGCATTGCGACCGACACAATCGAGTGGGAAAAAGATCCCTGGTTCAAAACGTGGGTACCGAAAAAGGTCCCCGACATGGACATCAAGAAGTACGACCGAACCAAATTCTACGAGAAACCCGAAATCGATAGGTTGGTTTCTGAGCTGCGGACCGAGCGAAGAGAGCATCTGGAGAAATTTCCGGCTCTCGATTCCTCGATTAAAAGCGTGGTGTGAGATGACCCCCAATCCTCAGAGAGTCCTGTGGTGAAAGGGATGGAAAAACAGCGACTCGACGAGCTCGTCGAGGTCGCCCTCGGGGCAGGAGCAACGGCGGCAAGACTCATCCCATCACAAATGGTTGTGATCGATGAAAGGGTCCGCCTCAAGTGTGAGGTGCCGAGGTGCTCAGGATACGGGCAATATCTCACCTGTCCGCCTCATGTAATGGGCGTTGACGCCTTCTCAAAAACCCTGTCTCGCTACGATTGGTGCCTTTTGGTTCAGGTCGAGGCGGAAAATGTCGATTCAACCGACAAGGGCGTGGGGCGGATTGATCACGCCGTCCTCGACCAAAACAACAAAACCCACCGGCCTTTCAGGCGGAGGCTCCTCGAGGTTGTCGAGACCGTAGAGGCAGAGGCGTTCAAAAGGGGCATGCGTTTCGCCACAGGACTTGTGGGCGGTAGCTGTGTCCTATGTGACCGTTGTGTGGAGGATCGGTTTTCCGATCCTTGCCGACATCCCTTTCGTGCGAGGCCTGCCATGGAGGGAGTTGGAATAGACGTTTTCAGGACGGCCCAAAATGCGGGCCTTCCCATTCATCTGTCATCTTCAAAGAACGTCCTTTGGACCGGCCTGGTGTTTCTGGATTGAGGTCCGTCCCCTCGCAGGTCTCGCTAACTAATCCAAACGCATTGGGTCAATTGCCATCCCTCGAAGCGAGGCTTGGATTCTGATCCGTGAAGGTCTTCTCATCTCTCATAGAGCCAACCCTTTGCGTATGTCGATGATTGGGCGTCGAAACCCGATTCGTCGTAACATCCATGGTGGATTGTCCTCAAGGGACTGACTGGTTGGCCTGATCTTCCTTCTCAAAGAATCAGGCCAGAGCGAGAATCATCCCTTGCGAACTCTGTGGGCTAAAGCGACCCTGACCAGGGCCGAAGGGGAGCGGGCGAGGGAATGCCCGTTCATGAGGAGTACCTAGCGAAACAGGTTCTTGATCTCTTCAATATTCTTGGGAACGTCCCTGACAATCAAGGTGTTGGTTCGCACATCCACACTGACACTTCCGCGATCGCTCAGGAAGTTCTGGACAATCGAAGCCATCTCCCTCGCGTCGGCGTACTTCAAACGAATCATCTCAGTTCTGAGATCCTCGAGCTTCTCCTTGGCCCTCTCCGATGCCAACCGAGCCTCTTCTTCCTTTCTGAGCCTCTCTCGAGGGGCGATCCAGAGCACGTTACCCATCCTTTTCATCCCTAACGATTTCGATTGAAGGATCACATCCAGGGCCTGGTCCCATGGGACGTCGACGAGTCTAATCGTTAGCTTTCCCTTCACGTCACTTCCCATGACGATGTTCACCCCGGCAACGTCGGCGATGAGCCCGAGGACGTTTCTGATCTCCGCGTCCCGAAAGTCCAGGGAAATCTTCCGACCCGTGTATTCCCCTGAAGATTGAGCGATCACACCTGGCCCCGAAGACAGGATAGAGATAACAATCAAAAAGCTAATCCAGAACCTGAGGATCCTCATCTTTCGCCTCCACGGCAGAGCCTGACGAAGGCTTCGACAACGAAAATGGCGCACCTCAACGATACGATGTTCGATTTAAGTCATATGATACCAGAATTTCGAGACTTGATCTCTCCGCGCCTGTGGACATCTCATTTGCCTGGCGAGCTCTCTATCGGCATTTTCTATCCCTTCCATGACCCAGATGTTATAATGCAGCGGGCTCTTGCCCTAGAGGCGATCTTCAGGACTTCATCCGTGAATGGAGGAGGGGCACCCGTATCTCATGGGAGGGAAAGCTGAGACCAAAATTGGATGCTGCGGCTTTATCGTCTCACAGAAGCAATACTTCGAACTCTTCAGATTGATCGAGATTCAAACCACATTCTATCAAATCCCCCAGATGAAGACCGCAGAGAAATGGAGGGAATCAGCGCCTCCAGGGTTTGAATTCACCATCAAGGCCTGGCAGCTTATCACCCACGAGCCCACAAGTCCGACCTACCGCCGGCTCAGAGAAAGGATTGATCCCGCGAAATTTGATCGCTACGGACGCTTTCGGCTCACACCGGAGGTTCTGGGGGCCTGGGATCGAACAGCCCTTTTTGCCCAGACCTTGGGGGCCACATGGGTGGTTTTTCAGTGCCCGGCTCGCTTCAGACCGACTGATGATAACATCGCCAATATGCGGGAGTTTTTCGGTCGGATCGATCGGAAGGAATTCCGCTTTGCCTGGGAGCCCCGCGGGCCATGGCCAGAGACCTCGGTTCGGGAACTCTGCGAAGCGCTCGACCTGACACACTGCGTCGATCCCTTCAAGAATCAGCCACTCTTCGGCCGCTTTCAGTACTTCCGCCTCCACGGCGTTACGGGCTTCGCCTATCAGTATACCGACGCTGATCTCCAGCGACTCGAGCAATGGGTAGAGGGAAAACCGACCTACCTCCTCTTCAACAACAACTGGATGAAAGACGACGCTTTACGCATGATGGAGCGTGCCGTTAGGGAATCATGATGGTCGATCCAGTCGTCTTTCGACCCTCCAGATCCCGGTGGGCCCTGGCAGCCTCAGAAAGCGGATAGGTCTGCCGGATATCAATCTTGACCACGCCTTTCTCGATGACTTCAAAGAGGTTTCTGGCATGAGTCAACAGATCCTCCCGCTTGGCCGTATAGGTCATAAGACTCGGCCGGGTAAGAAACAAGGAGCCCTTGGCAGCGAGAAGGCCGAGGTCGAATGGTGGAACCCCTCCAGAACTCTGACCGAAGGCGACCATCATCCCCATCGGCCGCAAGCAGTCGAGCGACTTCATGAAGGTCGTTTGGCCCACTGAATCATAGACCACGTCCACGCCGCCTCCCTGGGTAATTTCCTTCACTCGGGAAACAAAATCCTCCTCCTTGTAGAGTATGGGATGGTCGCAACCGTTGGCCCGCGCGAGTTCCGCCTTCTCCGGTGACCCCGCGGTTCCGATCACCGTCGCCCCAAGGTGCTTGGCCCACTGGCAGGCAATCAGGCCAACACCGCCCGCCGCAGCATGGATCAAAATCGTTTCACCTGCTTTGACAGGATAGGTAGTTCGCAAGAGATAACTCGCTGTCATCCCCCGAAGCATCATGCCCGCAGCTTCGCGCGTTGGGATGCCGTCTGGAATTTTCACCAGCCGATGTGCAGGGATGACCCGAGCCTGAGCGTAGGCGCCAGGCGGAATCGCGGCATAGGCAACCCGGTCCCCCACTGCGAGTTCAGTCACCTCCTCACCAATCGCCTCGACAACGCCGGCCCCTTCCAGTCCTGGACTGCCTGGTAAAGGCATGGGGTAGATTCCTGTCCGGTGATAGACATCAATAAAATTCATCCCGACAGCCTCATGGCGCACGAGCACCTCACCTGGCCCAGGCTGGCCCGGATCGTAATCTTCCCAGCGCAAGACCTCAGGCCCGCCTGTTTCATGAATCCTGATGGCTTTTACCATTGTCTCCTCCTCTCACTTTTCTCTCCCCCAGTTCATTGACTTTCTGTCCCGAAGTATCCACATGCTCTGAAGTAGTTGTCAATCTCATGGTTCACCGTATCATCTATAGATCTTTGTAGACGAGTTAGGTCTAAGCTGGGGTAACGCTTTTCCAACACCTGCTTGTTGTAAAGGATAGTCTTAGATAACGAATCGGGAACCAGTGCCCCATCCCTCACTTCAAACTCGAACTTTGCGCGGATGGGGATCTTCACCCTTCCAAAGCCCATATCGAAAGAATGATAGAATACTTTCTTCTCGACAATCCAAACCATCCTTTATCCGCTTCTCACGAGTGAGTGCTGGAAGTTAGATTCAACTTTCGGGTCTACATCCCTCATTAAGGACCCCTGAGGATTCATCCCATTGACAAGAAGTATGATACCAACTTCGCTCATGGCAATGCCAGGTGCCTCTTCTTTGCCGAATCATGGAACTGGCCAGAGTTCTTTCTCAATTTCCCTCATCGTCTCAGGCAGTTTCCTTAGGTGCTGGTCAAGAGTCAAATCGTGTAAACTAGCGTAAAAACAGGTAAAATATCCGATTTTTTCCTTGACCGAGGCAAACCATCGTGCTATGGAGGGATATTCTTCCTGAGGATCGAGTCATTTGGAAAAAAGGGGGGGCGCCGTGCGGCGAGGCAATCTCATCAGCATCCTGCTCCTAGAGATCCTTCTTGCGAGCCCGGCCTGGGGAGCTCCGGAAAACTGGGCGATTTGGGTTCCGACTCATGCCGAATATGCCGGTTCCACTATAGGGAAATTCGGTGATTTCTATCTATGCTCAGATGGGTATGATCTCACCGGTATTGATCACATCGGTTGGTATTGTTGCTGGTGGGGGTTTCTCTGTACTGATGATTACAGCGCTTTCAAACGTTATCAAATCCGGGGAGATTACTACGATTGTGAGGGGAACCTTCTCGAGGAGAACGCACTGTACTGGGAGACAACCTGGTTCATCGTTAGGGGAACGGGTACAGTCTTCAGCGGTGGAATCGGGGGCCGTCAGGCTCAGCCTGCCTGCTATAGTGACAGCCCGGCTGAAGATTGCCGTGTCTATGTCGATATGACGCCGGTCCGGCGTAACTGGTGGTCCTGCGATTCTTGGCCGGCTGTTCCTCCTTCCGGCGGCGCCACGGGGAAAAACCTGGGGCGCCCGAGAACCTGCGAGCTTGCCATTGCCAACCCCATCAACGTTGCCACGGGAAACAAGTACGAGGAGGCCCTTGATGTCGCCGTTTCGACCCCAGGAATCCCCTTGGAATTCAGGAGGTCCTACAACAGTCAATCCTCCTATGACGGCCCCCTCGGTTACGGCTGGACCCACACCTACAATATCAGGCTCGAAGACATCACCCCTGAGGGTGAACCCGCAAGAAGAATCGTCATCTGGGATGGGGATGGTCGAGGCCTCTATTTCACAGATATCAGGAAAGAGGCGGACGCTCCCGATGAGATCCGTTTTGCCGGCGAATCCGGGGTCAAAGACCGCCTCAAACAGATCGAAAGCACCGGCGAGTATCTACTCAGTCGCCAGGAGGAGAATCTCTTCTACCGGTTCAGTCCCGAGGGGAAACTCACGGAGGTTCTTGATCTCAATGGAAACCGGCTCACCCTATCCTATGAGACAGGCAGGCTCAGCCAGGTCTTAACCAACTTTGGAAAGACCCTCACGTTCCATTACAACTCCGAGGGGCGCATCGACTGGATCAAGGATCCAAAAGGCCAGACTGTCTCCTACAGCTACGATGGAGGCGACCTCTCTTGGGTCAGCTATCCCGATGGTAGCTCTCTCGGCTACAGCTATTCGGACCACAATCTCACCGATAAGTATGACACCGAGTCGAACCTGATTGGCCACTGGGATTATGACGACAAACACAAGGCCACGGCCTATTACAGTCATATCAAGGAGGGCATTGAGCAGGAGCGAATCGATCTTGCCTACGGATTTCTCAAAACAGAGGTTGTCCACACCTCGGGTTTAACCACATACACGATTCAGATCAAAGACGGCATTTATCTGGTCAAAGAAATCGAGGGCTGCACGAGTTGCGGCTCGGTCAACAAGCGGTTCGACTATAGCGAGCGGCTCGATCTGGTTGGGGTCACCTCCATGGATGGTCAAGAGGCGATAACAACCCAGTTCGTCTATGACAATCCGAAAATTCCCTGGGAGCAAAAGGGGAGGGTCGAAAAAAAGACCGAGGCCTCGGGATCTGGGGTCGAACGAACCACCCTTTACACCTACACCTACGATCCCGAAAACCCGCTTCTTATACGCGAGAAGGAGGAAAAAACAGGGAGCGTCGTCTCTCCTGGGGAAGAAAAGACGACCCGGTGGACCTATGACGCGTCAGGAAACCTCATCTCCAAAGAAGAGACAGGCTACGTGATGACTGATGGCGTTCCCACCCTCACGACCTACACGACCGAATACCTTTACACCGACCTTGGCCAGCTCCAATGGATCGATGGCCCCAGAACCGATGTCTCAGATCGGACGATCTTTGAGTCCTATCCGAATACCCCGGAGGCGGGAGACAACCGGGGCCAAATCAGAGCGATTGTGAACGCCCTGGGCCAAAGGACCGAGTTTTCTGAGTACGATGCCAATGGAAACGTGGGAAGGATCATTGACCCCAATGGCGGGGTGACGGTCTATACCTACGATGAGAGAAACCGGACAAAGACGATCACAAACCCGGAAGAAGGCGTGACTGAGTACTTCTATGATGGCCGTGGAAACATCGCCGCGGTGGTCCTCCCGGAGGGAAACCGGATCACCTATGCCTATGATCCGGCCTCAAGGCTCACAGGCATCACAGACAGCCTCGGAAACACGATCCTTTATGAATACGGCCCTGAGGGAAACAGAATCCGAGAGGAGACAAGCGACCCAGATGGGGTGCTCCAAAAATACCTCGGTTTTGCCTATGATCCATACAACCGCCTCAAAAGGATCATCCACCCGGATGGCACCTTTACCGAGTATGACCACGATGGAGAGGGAAACCGGATCTCTGTGAAGGATCCAAACGGGAATCTGACTACCTACGGCTATGACGCGCTCAATCGGCTCACCCAGGTGACCCAGCCCAGAGCGCTTGTGACAACCTACGGCTATGACACGGGCGACAACCTCACCTCGGTGACCGACGCGAATGGAAACCGGACCGACTATCGCTATGACGACTTTGGAAGACTCATAAAGACCACCTCTCCAGATACCGGAACGACCACCTACAGTTATGACGAAGCAGGAAACCTCACCCAAAAGACCGATGCCCGGGGAACCCGGGTGACCTACGGTTATGATGCTCTCAACAGGCTCGTTTCTGTCCGCTTTCCGGATCCTTCCCAGGACATTACCTACGCCTATGATAGTCTCTCGGTCTCCTTTGGGAAGGGAAGGCTGACCGGAATGGCCGATCCCAGTGGGAGCTACACGTATCATTATGATTCCCAGGGAAACTTCATGAGAGAGGAAAAAGAGATCGCGGGGCTCACTTA
>CAYFYO010000093.1:0-14355 GCA_964347335.1 uncultured Thermodesulfobacteriota bacterium | reverse complement strand
CTTCCCCACTGGGAAATCATCAACTTTACCGGCGATCAGGAGCTTTTCGGCCTTTTCCCCTCTGACTTTGGGCCATAGAAAGGCGAGGGTTCCTCCAATCAATTCCCCGATGACGATGGCAGTTGCTGCGATCCACCCATAGCCGATTATCTTTCTTCTGGAAATCTTTCTTTCCTGTTCGGTCATTCTTTACCTCTTTTTATTCTGTAATCCCCTCAAACTTACCATTCGCGCCTGGCCACTATCCCCACGGCACGACGAACCCCCAGTTCTCACCCCGGAATAAGGAGCCGATAACGATCAACAGGACGGCTCCAAAGACAAAAAGGATAAAGAGGATGACGAGAACGGTTCTCTTCTCCTTGATATCGATATAAGGAATAAGAAAGAGCCAAATGACGATGAGGACTGGAATGATCACTCCCATCAGCCAGGTAGGAGCCCATGGGTAATGGATTAGCTCCTGAATCCCCGTAAAGTACCACGGGGCCTTCCCCGGATTAGGTGTGATCAGGGGATTTGCCATCTCTTCCAGGGGAGCATTAAAAAGCCAGGAAAAAATCAATAAGACAAAGGTCACGGCGAGAATACAAAGCGTCATGGGAACGATATAGTGAGGCCATGTGTCGACGAGATCTTCGGGCTTCTTTTCCACCAGGGGAGATGTTCCCTCAACCAGTTCCATCAATCCATAAGTCTTATCAGGGGCTTTTTCAAAGACCCCTTTCTTGTTGTCCTGGGCTTCTTCGACCATCTTCAACTCCTTTATCTCACAAGACCTTCCTTACTTTCTGGAGAACACCTTTTCCTTAAGCGACCTTAGCGGAAGCGGTGGGGGGAACCACCGGCGGTGAGGAGGGAGGGGAAAGCCCCGCCTTTAGAGCGGGGAAGGGGCAAGTATTCCCCACCTGCGAACCCCGGAGGGGTCACCGCGAGAGCATCGGAGCGAAAGGGCAATGGTGTTCGCCTGTGAAACACAAACAGACAGCATGGAAAAGAGGTCGCAATAATTCCTCCTGTGCAAACCAGAAAGCGCTAGTGCAATCTTATAATGGGTCCGAGATTCCCCCATCTTTCCGAATTCTCCAGAAATGAATCGCCATAAAACCAGCCGCCAAAAGGGGTACAACGATACAATGCATGACATAGAACCTGAGTAAGGCAGGTTGCCCCACCTCGTCCGCCCCGAGCATAAAGAAGCGAACTTCATCTCCAATGAGGGGCGTATAGCCTGCAATGGTTGTCCCGACGGTAATCCCCCAGTAGGCCAATTGGTCCCACGGGAGGAGATAGCCGGTGTAACTCAGAGCCAAGGTCAAGACGAAGAGAATGACCCCAACTACCCAGTTAAACTCCCTGGGAGGGCGGTAAGATCGGGTGTAGAATACCCGGATCATATGGAGAAAGACCGTTACGATCATGGCATGGGCTGCCCATCGGTGGAGATTCCTCAAAATCTGGCCATTGTAAACGCCTGTGGATAGAAATTTCATGTCGTGGTAAGCCCTCTCGACGGTCGGTGCATAGAGAAACATCAGGAGGACCCCTGTGATTGTGAGAATGACGAAAAGCAGAAAGGAAATACCCCCTAAGCAGTAAGTAAAGCTAAATTTGATCCCATGCCTTTTGATCTTCACCGGAAAGATGTGGAGGACGAAGTTGTTAAACATGACCATCGATTTCTTGAGCGGGGTATCAGGCAGTCCGCTTCTGATGATCGACTTGAAGATCCTGGATTGCGTCAACCTCTCAATCATTTTTTCCCCCTCTCCAGGGCCTGTTAGAAACCGAAGAACTACACAGCATTGAGAATATTCACGACTCGATTAATCCTCGTATAGAGTGGTTCCGCGATGAAACGTCTCCATTGAAATGGCACCTGTGGGACATCGCTTGGCACAAAGACCGCACTGGATACACATGGATTCATCCTTGATCATGGCAGTACCCGACTCCGGTAGTACTCCCCTTTCGTTCCTTATCCTTTCCAGAGAGACCCCGAAGCAGCCCTCCACAAGTTGTTCGAGATGTTCATCCCCCTCTATCTCATCCAATTTGACCATCCTGAAACAGTATCGCGGGCAGACGTCCACACATCCCCCACAGAGGATACATTTCTTCCGATCAAAGATCGTGAAAATATAGCATTGGAAACACCGTTTAGCCTCTTCAACGGCCTCCTCTCTGGAGAATCCTAGATCGACCTCCTCGTGAAGGGAATCCCTTCTCCCTGCGGGGAGAGTCAGCATTCTATGCCGGGGGATTCTCTCGAGGTTTCGCTCGATGTCTATTGCTTCCACGGGAGTGAAGAAGGCCTGTTTCTTTTGAGCTGTTTTCTTATCGGATAGGAAGAGATCAATGGAAACGGCTGCCCTCCTCCCATCTGCGATGACCCTGATGACGTCCCTGGGGCCCGTCACAAAATCTCCGCCCGCGAAAATCCCAGGGATGTTGGTCTGAAAAGTGTCGGGGTCAACCACTAACCGAGCCCACTTGGACATCTCAAGGCCGATCTCCTCGGGGAGAAAAGAGATATCAGGGGATTGGCTCACAGCGGGGATGACCACGTCAACGGGAACCGCAAATTCAGATCCCTCAATGGGGATGGGCCGTCTTCGACCGGAGTCGTCCGGTTCCCCCAGCCTGTTTCGGACGCATCCAATACCGCTTACACTTTTGCCGTCGTGGGAAAAAAATTCGATAGGAGAAGTGAGGTAGTTGATCTCGACCCCTTCAAGCTCGGCCTCTTCCAGCTCTCTTTCATCGACGGGCATTTCTGCCCTGGTTCTCCTATAGAAGATATAAACCTTTTCGGCTCCCAATCGAACGGATGATCTCGCGGTATCAATGGCCGTGTTCCCACCGCCGATGACAGCGATTCGTTTCCCTATTTTGAGATCTTTCTCCTCCAAGTTGACCTGGCGCATGAAGGTCACCCCGTGGATAACTCCCTTAAGATCCTCACCCTGTATTTCCAGCCTATCCGCCTTGTGGGCGCCCGCGGCGATATAGACGGCATTATAGTCCTTTTTCAGGTCCTCCAGTTTGATTTCCTGGCCGATGGGTGTATGGGTATGAATTTCAACGCCCAGGTACTTCAGCTCCTCAAAAGCTTCTTCCACTACCTGCCGAGGAAGGCGATAGGGAGGAATCCCCGCAGTGAGCATCCCCCCTTTAACAGGGAGAGATTCGTAGACGGTTACGTGATATCCCATTCTGGCCAGATCGTTAGCCGCCGCAAGCCCCGAAGGTCCGGCCCCTATGATGGCAACCTTCTGGTCCTTCTTCTTTTTCCTCCTGATCTCATCTAACTCCTTCCTCTTCGTTGGCTGAACTCTGAAGTCAGCACTGGCGCGTTTCAAAGAACAGATGGATATGGGACGGTCAAACCGAATTCCCCTCCGACACTTCTCCTCGCAAGGGTGAACACAGATTCGTCCGAGTATGGCAGGAAAGAGATTATCCCCCCTGTTGATTTCAAAGGCCTCATCAAAATTTCCTCTCATGATGGCAGCGATATATGCCGGGGCATGAGTGTTGACCGGGCAAGCATTCTCGCAGCCAATGTTTTCCTCAAACCATTGCTCGTCAGGTATTTTTACGCGAAACCTTTCAGAGGTCATCTTCTTTTCGGTCTCCCGAACCCCCTCTGGGATTGCTCACTGAATTGGATGGGGCCTTTGCTTTTTCGATGCCCAGTTGTGTGAATTTCGACAAACCAAAGAGAATGTTATCAGCTTTTTTTGGCTGTCCGCAAGTTTCGTCGACCACCGTTTGGTAGTTTCAAAAAGTGCTCGTGCCGAATCAAGTCCCGACGGAAAGTCATTCAACCTGTGCCGAGAGGATGTAAGCAAAGAGGTCGGCCATCTCTCTCGCCTCGAACTGAGGCCAGGGAACGCCCGCCTCGAGCATCTCTTTTTTCATCTTTTCGGGGGCCGTGTTCCACATCCCGCTCAGCACGTCCAGAGGCGTCTTGAGATTCGATGCGCGGCCGAATTCCGGAGCGAGAGTCCCTCCCCCGACATCCGCCCCGTGGCAGTCGGCGCATTTTTTCTCAACAAAAAGGCGCCGACCCTTCTCGGGATCTCCTGGCCTGGCTGCGTAGCTCAGAAAGTAGATGTAGCTTACAAGGTCGGACATCTCTTCTGCGGTCAGTGGCATGTCCGGGTGATCCGGATCGGTCCACATGGTATGGTTGAGCATTCGTCTTGCGATGTGCGAGAACGGACCGACGGCAACACCCTCAAAGGCTTCACGAGGCTTGCCTTCACGAGGATGGCAATTGATGCACCCCTTTTTCAGGAAAATTCTCTGCCCGCTTTTCGGATTCGGGGGCGGAAGGTAAATACTCTCTCCCCCAGCTTCACCAAAGCCACTTCTTTTGATGTACGCGATCACATCCATAAGATCATTTTCTTCGAATTCGAAAAGATCGATCCCTTCCCTTTGCAATGTCTGGTTTACCGCCTTCCCACTGTTCCAGAAACGGGTCACAAAAAACACGGGAGATTTGTATCGCTTAAACTCGTCGAGCGCCTTGACCTTCACGACACCGACCTTGCCCACCCGATGGCAATTGACGCACTTCTCCCGGAAAAGGACCCTTTCTCCTTCCTCCGGGTCTCCTGGCTTGTCAAAAAAATTGAGATAAGAGAGAAAAGGCATCAAGGTGGCCATCTCTTCGGACGTGATTGGGGGCCACTCGATATGCTCCTCTTCATATTTCTCGCTCATCTTCGGAACATGGTTCCATATCATCTGGGCAATCGCGTAAAAGCTCTGTTCGGTCACAGCCTTTGTCATGTCTTGGGCCGCGGCTCCCCCATACCCGGCAATGGAATGGCACTCCATGCATCCCTTCTGATAGAAAAGTTGAAAGCCTTCAGCAGGGTTTTCAGGGATTGGAAGAAGGGGTTCGCCTGCCCAGGTTTCCTGGGCCAGGCCGATCCTCGAGATGCATAAAAGCGCAAAAATAACCGTAAATATGAAGACGACCATTCGATTCCAAAGTTTTGTACTCAATCCTTTCCTCCTTTTTTGCTTTTGCCTCGATTGAGAAGAATCCCCCAGAAGACGTAATTATAAACCCCCAGAAGAAATAGGAAAAGGGGCATGGCTATCAGGGAGATTGCGATAGAGGCCGAAAACACGTCTTTGAGCTGCCAAGAAAGCCAGATCAGACGCAGTATCCAGATGACAATGCCGAAGATGAAAGTATAGAAAGTCACCAGTAGGACGACCTGCCAGAAGAAGGTCTTTCTCTCATTCCAGCTCCACTGACTGGTCATTTGCTCCCCTCCCTTTGTCTCAGGTTGAGACCTTTGCAGCTGATTCCGGCAGATAACTCTTCACCCGTTCTTCGACCTCTTTCACGCCGACCTCCTTACCCTCATGAACTTCCCAGATGGAGATGATTGGGAAGAACCTTGAAAAAAGCAGGTAGAGAAACACGAAGAAAGAAAAAGACCCCAGCATGATTCCCCATTCGACCCATGAAGGGAAGTATATCCCTGAGGGGTACGGAAGACGAGGGTTTGCTAGGGTAGGTACAATGATGGTAAAGCGTTCCAACCACATGCCAATGAGGACGGCGATCGAAGCGACCAAAACCCCGGGGATCGTCTTTAGTTTTTTGAAACTTAGAATGATGACAGGAACCACGAAGTTACAAAGAACCATGGACCAGAAGAAGGGCCAGTATGGGCCCGTGAATTTAGACCAGAAAACCCGCATTTCAGAAGGTTCGTGCCCGAAAAAACCGGTCAGGTACTCGCTGAAGGTGAAATAAAACCAGAGCAGAGACATCACCAGAAGCAAGACCCCCAGGTAATTGAAATGGATCGGCTTCAAATAGGATTCAAGGTGGTAGACCCTTCTGAGGGTAACCATCATGACAATGAGGGCGGCAATCCCTGAAAAGATGGCCCCACAGACAAAGTAGGGTCCAAAAATCGTGCTGTGCCACATGGGCTGGACGGTCATGGAAAAGATATAGGAAATAACCGTATGAACCGAAACAGCGATTGGGATCACCACGACAGACATGATGGCAATTCCGACGTTGAGGACTTTGTGTTGCTTCGGGTTTCCGTTCCACCCAAAGGAGAGAACCTGGTAGAAGCGGTGGAGCCATTTTCTATCGGCGAATCGATCCCGCAAAATCGCGATGTCCGGAATCAGTGGGATGTAGAGAAAGACACTACTCGCCGTGAGATAAGAGGTAATACTCATGGCATCCCAGAGGAGAGGCGACTGATATCGACCATAAAAAAGGGGCATGTAAACCTTGTGGGGGCGACCGAGGTCAAAAAGGATATTCGCGGCACCAATGAAAAGGACAGCGACCGTGATCACCTCGGCCATTCGAGTGACGGGTCGTCGCCATTCGGCTCGAGCCATGCGGAGAATGGCTGAAATCAGCGTCCCAGCATGGCTAATCCCAATGAAAAAGACGAAGTTTGTAATGTAAAATCCCCATAAGACTGGCTGATTCAATCCGGAGGCACCGAGACCATAGCGCCATTGGAGAAAATAACAGAATGCTCCCCATGCACTGAGTGCCACGAGGATCCCCATGGCGATCGTAACGCCTTTTTTGGGGTTTGCGATCGGATCAAACAGGGTGCGGTGCTCATCAAAATTCAGGCGATGGCTAGCGGAGTGCATGCCGTTCTCCCTCCACGAGATAAGTCACCTTGGGTTCGGTTCCAAGGTCTTCGAGAACATGAAAAGCGCGAGGACTGCGGGCAAGGGCTGAAACCGTGCTCTCTGGGTCTTTCAAATCACCAAAATACATTGCATTGCTGGGGCAGGCTTCGACACAGGCTGGAATGTACTCATCTGCGCGCATTTCTCTCCTCTCGGCGGCAGCTCGATCCCGGGCCTTTAAGAGGCGGTGAGAACAAAAGGTACATTTCTCTACGACCCCCCATTCCCGCACATAGACGTCGGGATTGAGACTCCTTTCCATGGTTTTTGGGATACGGTATTGATGCCAGTTGAAATACTTGACATTGTAAGGACAGGCAGCCATGCAGAACCGACACCCAATGCAACGATCCCAGATTTGGGCCACGATCCCTTCGGGGTTCCGGTAAGTGGCATAGACGGGGCAGACCTTTACGCATGGAGGCTTGTCGCAGTGCATACAGGGCCGGGGGATGAACTTGGTCCTAGCTTCCGGGTATTCTTCCTCAGTCTCTGTAACCATATCCAGCCAACTGATCACGCGACCTCTTCTCGCTTGCCCCTTTCCAACAAATGGCACGTTGTTTTCGCTCTTACAGGCAACCATACAAGCCTGGCAGGCTGTGCATTTGTCCAGATCGATGACCATTCCCCAGAGTGCCATGTTTTCCTATCCTCCTCCCATCTCACGCTTTCGTGATTGTGACGCGGGTGCCTGCCAGAACGCCAAATCCTTTCAGGGTGTCGTCAAGGCTCATAATCACGTCGTTGGGATTGCTCCCCCGGCCTTTCGCCCACCGTCCATAGCCGCGATGTCCTTGGCCAAAAGGAATGTGGACCATATCTGGAGCCACAGCCGGACTGGTTGCAGCTCTGAGCTGGATCTTTCCCTTAGGAGACTCTAGCCACACGCGGTCGCCGTCGTGAATTCCCATCTCTTCTGCCTTCCGGGTATTGATCTCGACCCAGTTTTCCCACGTTTCTTTGATGTGAGGCGCGAGTGTTTCCTGAAGCCAAGGCTGAGACGCCGTCACTCCTGACATGGACATGAGACGATAGGCATTCAGGGTAAAAGATGACTCACTGTTTTCTCGCCCCTCCACGGTCTCGTGATGAGGTAGATACAGGAGATCTCCGCGCGCCTCAAGGCCAAGCTCTGCCAAGAGACGCTTCATTCCCCCCGACTTGTCAGCAGCAGTTTTCATTCGTTCTTCAAGAAGGTGTGAGTAGAATGCAAACTTCCCTGGGGGGGTTTTGATGAGATCACTGAGTTTTGTGGAAGAACCTCCTGGATTCCACCATGCCCCTTTAGCGGAAAGGGCGTCCCAAAACGCCTCAAATGACTTCTCCTTCCGGGTCCGATACCCACTTCTTTCCAGGAACTGCCGAAAGGCTTCCTCTTCCGGAATGGAAACGATGTATCCCTCCTCTGAGTCATAGAGCCCCCTCGTGGTCTGGACCAGCAAGGCTTGCCAATCCTTCCAGGGGAAGGCCCTGGCCAGGCCACCGCCCAGCTTTTTGGCTACGCCCATGAGGAAGTCTCCTGTATCTCTTGTTTCATGAATCGGATTCACCGCTGGCCTTCCCAGACTGAAAAGGCTCGATCCGGAGATGTGACGAACCGAACTTCCCTGCCACCGTTCCAGGAAGGTGTGATCTGGCAGGATAAGATCGGCGTAAAGCGATGTCTCATCCATAAAAGGGCTGAAACTGACGATGAAGGGGATCTTCCTGAAGGCCTCGATGAAGTTCTCCCGCCTGGGATGCGAAAAAAGCGGATCTGTATGGACGAGAAAAAGGGTGTCTACAGGGTAAGGCTGGCCAGCGACGACATTTTGAGGGAAGTTTTCGACTGCATCGGTCGCAAGAAAATATCCACCCTGACCGGCCCCATCGATCCTTGGCCGGGAGTTGGCACGTCGAACCTGCTCATTCTGTTCAGGGGCAGGCCACGTTGACGTGGGAACCTCAGATTGGACCGTCAGACTCCCAGCAGATCCGAGGCTTCCATTGAGCCCGTTCAAGCTGTGGATGGCCATTCTCGTATAAATGTCATTGGGATGGTACGAAAGGCCCTTCTCACCGAGGGCCAGAGCCGGCTTCGTGTTTGCAAAAGCCCTCGCAAGAGAGAAAATCGTCTTAACCGGTACGCCTGTGATACTCGAGACTTTTAGAGGCCCGTACTCGTTGAGCACCAGGGTCTTAAATCCCATGTGGCGCTTTCCATCATCATCTGTCCAATCCTCGAAACCAGATGTGTTACTCTCAACAAACTTCAAGTCATAGATCCACTCTTGGATCATGACATTGGCCAACCCGAGGGCCAGAGCGGCATCGGTCCCCGGTCGAATGGGAATCCACTGGTCCGCTTTGCTGGCCGTAACCGAATATCGAGGATCTACCACGTAAATTCTTCCACGGTTGCCACGCCTTTCCTGGCGAATATGGCCATAGGCTCGGAGCTGAGACACAGGAGAGACCCATGCCTCCAATAGGCTGCAGCCAAATGAGAGGATCAAACCCGTGTTCATCAAATCATAGCCAAGAGGACTCGTGACCCCTTGCATCAGGAAATGCGCCTTAGCCGGCTCGTCCGGCGCAAAGCAGCGATTTCGAATGTAGTTCGGCGTGCCGTAAGCGTTCGCAAATCTTCGAATCAAGGGATCACGCAAATCGGTGAACTGACCGGCAAGAATGGCGAGAGAATGGGTGAGATCTTTCTCTCTCAGAACTCGAAGCCGTTCGACCACGAGGTCGGTCGTCTCTTCCCAACTGATCGGTTGCCATTTGCCCTCGCCCCGTTCCCCGATCCTCTTGAGAGGCGTTTGAACCCTGTCAGGGTCGTAGAGAGACTGGATACTCGCTATCCCCTTGGGACATATCCCGCCCCTGTTTATTGGATGAAGGGGATTTCCAATAACGCCTACGGGTCTGGCACTGACAACTCGAACCAGGAGACCACAGCCTCCAAGGCACTGTTGGCAGATCGAGGGAATCCATTCCTCCAGTGGATTTTCCCATTCAGTCGGGGGCAATCGACCGGACACGATCTTGTCAAAGTCGGTACAGCCTGCCGAAAGGCCGGCCACTGTCCCCATGAAAAGCTTAAGGAAATGTCGTCGAGATAGTGTTAACACGCGTTTCTCCTCCGATCTGGACGTTTACCAGTGACATGCCAAACAGTCATTGTCGGCCCCGTATTCTCGATGACAGTCGATACACTCACTCATACTCAGGGTCTTCAATGGTTTTGATGGTGGGCTCGTCGTTTCGCCAATCTCTCCATGACAGGTCTCGCACTGAATCATGGCTCCTACATGCCTTTGATGAGTGAAGAACACATGGTCTGGTGTCCGAGAGATCTTCTTCCACGGGATTTCCTTCTGGTCCTTGGCGTATTCCTGGATCTTTGCCTCTTCTGAGCTATCGGTCATGGGCTCTTCATGGCACTCCAGACAAATCTGGAGGGTTGGCTTCCCTGCGTAGCGTTTTGTCTGGACATAGATGTGACAAGTGACACATTCAACCTCAGCTTCTTTGTGTAGTTTGTGGTTGAAGGCGATCGGCTGCTCTCCAGGGCCACTCCCAGCTGCGCCCATGATGGCCCAACTTGCCAGCAGGAAACCAATAATACCGACGAGAACCAACATCCATTTCCTGTTCACTCGCCCTCTCCTCCTCGGAGTCGATCCTCCAGTAATCTCTTGCATGCATCCCTGATGAGGGATCTTATTCCACCCTGTTTAGGGTCATGCCTCGGACCGGTTTGCTTGCACAGCAGAAAATCGTCTACGAAACCGCTGGAAGGGATGAATGCCAAGATGCAACGTATTGGATTTACACAAGGTGACGAAGATTTGCCGAAGCTTACATGATTACGGATTTCTCAACATTTTGTCAAGAAGAAAAAGCGGAGACCAACCTTACGGTAGACGACGTTTTGGTTAGACTCGGTTGCCCAGATGAAGCTGACATGAATTCATCTTGGTCTTGTGAAAATCGTAACAATACCTATATAGCTCACTTTAGTCTCTGATGTCAATCAAAAAGTGGACAGTCCCTCTAAATCGGTTGTCTCCGGATGCTGCTACGGCCAGGTCCCTCTGAGCAGCGATAAAACGCTCTCACTAAAACCTCTTCGAGAATTGTGTCCTCCACGCCATGGGGATCCCCTGAAGGCGAAGTGTGCATTGAATGTCATCGGGAATTGTCTCCCTCACTCGGTGAACAGTGGCTTCATAGAGCCATGGGACTCCCAGAGAAGGAGAGAAGACGTCATCAGGGCCCGGTCTGGGGATGGAAGGCCTCAATAAACCCCTCTCCAGAGATCAAGGAACTCCTGTAAGAATTATGTGTTGACAGGGTATCGGGACTATGTTAATTAAATCACATGCTCCTGGAATCCCCCTAAATGGGGGAAGGGGTTACACTTACATATCGAGCATGCTGAGAGATTTTGAAGGGCGAGAGTGTAAATCGGTTGGTCTCTTTAATGGGTCACTATGGGGCCATCGGCCTTCAGATGGGTCTGTCGGTGGCTATCGGACTGGTGATCGGTCTTGCCCTGGACAGATATCTCGGTACGGCACCCTGGATGGCCCTGATATTCCTTATCCTCGGCGTAATTGCAGGCTTTCGGGCGCTGTTTCAGCTTCTGAAAGAGATCAAGATGAAGCAGGACTTCCGGGATGAGGGAGAGAAGTGAGTGTGGTCTGGACGATTTCGAGAGTCGATTCTATTGAGAGGACAAGCTTCTATGTCGCGGTAGCCCTTTGTGTTGGGAGCCTCCTTTTTGTCTCTCTCCCTGTGACCATAGGCGTTGGCGCTGGTGGATTCATTGTCATCGTTAACTTTCATTGGTTGAAGCGCCTTGTCGAACGGGCCATGGCAGAAGGAGGGGGTGTGAAGAAGGCCATTTACGGGGAGTATTTTCTCAAGTTGCTTTTGTTCCTTGCCGTTCCGTGTGGTGTGATCTATTTTAGAGAACTGCTATTCGACCTCAACCCATTCGCTTTTGTCGTTGGGCTCTCAACGGTTTTTATCGCCATCTGTGTGGAAGGCCTGAGAGGGGTTCTCAAGAAGGCGGGGTAGCCGATTATGGAACATGGTGGATTCAGCTGGATCCATCTGATCGGACTTGACAGAATTAGACTTCCCAATCTCGGGACGCTCCCCTTTCTGGGGGAAATGCCAGAATACATGCCTCCCTATGTGGCCAATGGCCTTTTGGTTATGGCATTGGTCATTCTACTGGCCTTTCTTGGAAACCGCCAACTCGGTAAAAGCAAGGACGCTATCATTCCTGATGATCGATTGACCCTTCGGAATATTCTCGAATTGATTGTCGAGGGTGTGTTGAAACTCCTCGAAGCCAACATGGGTAAAAGGGGAAAAGACTTCATTTTCATTATCGGTGGCCTTGTCGTTTTCATCCTTTTCTCGAATCTTTCCGGGGTTGTCCCCGGATTCGATCCACCCACCGATAGCCTCAATACCACGGCCGCGTGTGCCCTTACCGTTTTTTTTCTTACTCACTATTATGGCATGAGAGAGCATGGCATGAAGTACCTGAAGCACTTTACAGGACCCTTCTGGTGGCTTGCCCCGCTCATGGTTCCCATAGAGATGATCGGCCATTTGGCTCGCCCCCTGTCTCTTTCTCTAAGGCTTTTTGGTAATATCATGGGTGACCACACCGTTTTACTGATGTTCTTTGGCCTCATGCCATTTCTGATCCCTATTGTGGCGATGGCTCTGGGAATGTTCGTTGCCATTGTCCAGACCCTCGTTTTTGTGCTTTTGTCTATGGCTTATTTTTCAGGAGCGATCGAGCACACAGAACACTAGAAGACCTAAAATCCAGGAGTGAAAGGAGGGATGTTGATGCTGAGGAAGGCGTTTTCGGTTCTCTTTGCCGGGGCCCTTTCTTCTCTCGTCTTTGTGGTTTCAGCTCTGGCCGCCGAGGCCGGTGCAGGGGGAGAGGGAGGGGGCGGGGAGGCGCGAATGTGGATCGTCCTGAGTGCTGGATTCGGAATGGCGATTGCAACCGCGGCGGGCGCCATAAGCCAGCAGAGAGGGCTCACGTCGGCCCTTGATGGGATTGCCAGAAATCCCAGCGCCGCGGGACAGATGGTGACGCCTATGATCATCGGACTGGCCATGATCGAATCGCTGGTGATTTATACCCTGATCATTGCTTTCTTGATTCTCGGTAAGTTCTAATAGGGCCGAGTATTTCTCGACCAACTCCAGTGAAGTTTTTTTCAGGCAGGCCCTTCAAAGGGTCTGCCTGGGATTTGTTTCCGTCAGATCGGAGGCAGTCGATTCAGCGATGAGACAGAAAAAGCTAGAATATTTCATTCGGGCATTTTTCGTTTCTTTGTTTTTTGTTCTGTTTGTGAATAATGTTTCATTTGGCCAAACTTTGAGACTCGGAGAAGAGCTGGAAGAGGCCAAGAAGAGGTTTAAGATTCGTGATCGGGAGTACTGTCTGGAGTGTATTGACAATTCAAAATGTCTCGAATGCCATGAGGACGTGGATGAAAGTGAGTTTGCGCGGTCGGTTCATGGTGCCAATTCCTGCAATAGCTGCCACTGGGATATCACGGATGTCAAAGAGCATACCGTCGAGGGAGCCAGAATTCAGGCAGAGCCGGTGACCTGTCACCGCTGTCATAAGGTCGAGGGTACCGAACATTATGCCAGTGCCCATTTTATCAACGACGTCAAGTGCCAGGATTGTCATATTGAGATCCACGGTATTACCCCCTGGAAGGGAGACAAGGTTCGCGTCATTCAGAAATGCACGCTCTGCCATGAGGACGACGGCTATTCCGAGAGTATTCACGGAAAGGCCGTGCTTGCGGGGAACAAGGACTCAGCGGTTTGCTCGGATTGCCATGAACTCCACAAGACGCCGATTCTGTCAGGCGAGGAGCCTGAGAGGGTCGAGTTTCGCCGCCTCTTTCACACCGAGGTTTGCCAAAAATGTCACGCCAACAAGGAGATGATGAAACGCAACGACGTGGTTCTCATTGCGAGCGAAACGTACGAAGAAAGCTACCACGGAAAGGTCGAATACCTTGGATATCCCACTTTGGTGGCGGGCTGTGCGGATTGTCACGGATTCCATAGCATCCTCCACCCGGAGAACCCGCGGTCGACTATCTCAAATGAGAGGCTTGTGGAGACTTGTGGGAAGTGTCATACCAGGGCCAACACAAATTTCGTCCAGTGGTTTGCCCACGCGGATCATTATGACAAGGAGAACTACCCGGTTCTTTACTGGACCTTTGTATTCATGACGGCTCTTTTGGTTGGGGTATTCGGTGTTTTTTGGTTGGAGTGTTTTCTCTGGTGGCAAAAGGCGTATCGAGAGACGAGAAAGATGTGGGCTGCCGGAGAATACCTGCCGCATTATGTGGAGAAATCAGGTGAGATCTACCAGAGATTTGATGCTTTTGATATCGTCATCCATTTTGTCATGATGATCAGCTTCATGCTGCTCGTCTTGACAGGTCTTCCTCTGAAGTTTTCCCATGCCGATTGGGCCAGAGGGCTCGTCAACCTCTTCGGGGGTGTCTCGAATGCGGGTCTGATTCACCGGATCTGCGCCATTGTTACGTTTGCTTATTTTGCTGCGATTCAGATCAATGTGATTTATTTCGT
>CAYFYO010000092.1:0-14537 GCA_964347335.1 uncultured Thermodesulfobacteriota bacterium | reverse complement strand
TTGTGGGTTTAGATGCTCTACCCGATGCGGAGCGGCTCATCATGGAGATGGCCCGATCGGTGAGAGAGGACTACCTCCGCCAGAGTGCATTTCATGAGGTGGACTGTTTCTGTCCCTTTGATAAGCAGCATGACATGATTAAGGCACTCATGACCTTCTACAAAGAGAGTGATAAGGCGCTCGAGCGAGGCATTCCACTGGAAACCCTGATCGGACATCCTCTCAGAGAGGAGCTCGCTCGCATGAAGGAGATTCCCAGTGAGGAGTTCAAAGAGCGGGTGAATGACCTGATCTCTCGCATCGAAAAAGAATTGGGAGAGCTATGATGGATCTTGTGACAAGACAATACCAGGCTGTCAACTACATCTCCGGACCCCTGATATTTACTCGGAGTGTTCCTGAGGCTGTGTACGGGGCCATGGTCAGGATTCTGCTTCCAACGGGCGAGGAGCGAACTGGCCAGGTTCTGGAGACGTCAGACGAACATGTGGTGATCCAAGTCTTGGAGGCCACCACAGGCCTGGACATCGCCTCGACCGGGGTGATTTTCAAGGATGAGGTTGCTAAGATCGGCGTCTCTATCGACATGCTCGGGCGGGTTTTCAATGGTTCAGGAAGACCAATTGATGGCTTGCCTCAGTTGCTTCCTGACAAGAGACTTGAAATTATGGGTTCTCCCATTAACCCCATTTCCCGCGAGAGGCCGGCCGAATTCATCCAGACCGGGCTTTCTACTATAGATGGATTGAACACGCTGGTCCGGGGGCAGAAGCTCCCTATCTTCTCTGGCGCTGGCCTGCCTGCCAACGATATCGCCAGCCAACTGGTCCGGCAATCCAAGGTAAGAGGCGAAGGGGAACACTTTGCGGTCGTTTTCGCGGCGATGGGGATCACCGAGAGAGAGGCCTCCTTTTTCATGCGAGATTTTGAGAGGACGGGTGCCCTGAGCCGGGCCGTCATCTTTCTGAATCTGGCCGATGAGCCAACGATTGAGAGGCTTCTGACCCCGCGGTGTGCGCTCACCGCTGCGGAGTATCTCGCCTTCGAGTGTGACATGCACGTTCTCGTCATTCTGACGGATATTACGAATTACTGTGAGGCGCTTCGGGAAATCGGTTCCGCCCGAGAAGAGGTGCCGGGAAGAAGGGGTTATCCCGGATACATGTATACGGACCTGGCGACGATCTATGAAAGGGCTGGACGTATCAAGGGGAAGAAAGGTTCCATCACCCAGATTCCGATTCTGACTATGCCCGATGACGACATCACCCATCCCATCGCGGACTTAACCGGCTATATCACAGAGGGACAAATCGTATTAAGCCGGGAGCTTCATCGTAAAGGGATCTATCCACCCATCGATGCCCTTCCATGCCTTTCCCGGCTGATGAACCAGGGTATTGGGGAGGGGCAGACGAGAGAGGACCATCGGGGGTTT
Source organism: uncultured Thermodesulfobacteriota bacterium (assembly GCA_964347335.1). Lineage (GTDB taxonomy): Bacteria > Desulfobacterota > BSN033 > WVXP01 > WVXP01 > WVXP01. Next base: position 13,099 of record CAYFYO010000092.1, on the reverse strand, counting down.
GCCGACCAACTGTACGCTTTTTACGCCAAGGGACGAGAGCTCAGAAGGCTTGTGGCAATCGTCGGCGAGGAAGCCCTGACCGAACTGGACCAGGGATACCTGAAGTTTGCAGAGGATTTTGAGAGAACCTTCATAAATCAGGGATTAGAAGATCGACCGATCGAACAGACTTTTGAAATTGGCTGGAGTCAGCTTTCTCAACTACCCCAGACCGAACTGAGGAGAATCAAGAAGGAACATATCACGCTGTACTATCAGGAGGAAAGAAAAGCAGCGCCGGCCGTCATTGGCTGAGCGGTCAGATCGCAACTGTCAGCGAGCGGGTTCTAAAAGAGAGAGCGCACATCTACCTTGATTTCTCTGATTTTGCTCATCGTCAAGTATTGAGGCCTGGAAACTCACCTGCTTAGCCGTAAGGAGGCAAGGAAGCTTGGAGAAAATCAACCCGACCCGAATGAACCTGCTTCAGAATAAGGTTCACACAAGCCTTGCCATCGACGGGGTGAGTTTGCTCAAAAACAAGAGGGATGCCCTCGTCAAAGAGTTTTTTACTATGGTTAAGGAGATGTTCTCTTTCCGAGACGAATTGGACGAGCGTGTTCGAAATGCGGCCAATGTTCTCAACCTGGCCCTCGGAATCGATGGATCTCATGTGGTGAGATCCGTTGGGATGTCAACAAAGAGAGAGGTCTCGCTAGGGATAGAGCGGCGCAACATTTGGGGGATTCGGGTGCCGGAACTTGAGAAGAGAAGTGTCATTCGCTCGGTGATGGCCAGAGGCTATGGAATTCATACGGTTTCGTCTCGAATTGACGAGACGGCCACCTCTTTTGAAGGCATTCTCAATCTGATCATTGCCATGGCCAGCAATGAGGTTAGAGTCAAACGTTTGGGTGACGAAATCCGCAAGACGACACGACGCGTCAATGCGCTAGAGCAGGTTGTTATACCCGCTTTGCAAGAGCAAAGCCGGTTCATCGAGCGAACTTTAGAGGAAAGAGAGAGAGAAGATCTCTTCCGGCTTAAGAGACTCAAGAGAATGAGGGAAACCCAGGAGTAAGGTGTCCTCTGTCCTGCCTAACTAAAAGGGGCCTGCCGTATTGGAAACAGGAGGTGTCAATGAAAACGGACAAGATACTGATTGTTGATGACGAAGAAGTCGTTGTTGACGCGTTAGAGGGGCTTTTGCTGGACGAGGGCTATAACGTGGTTACCGCAGTAGATGGGGATGAGGCCATCAAACAGGTCGAGGCTGAGCGGCCGGATCTTGTTGTCCTCGATGCCCAGATACCTAAGAAGGACGGATTTAAGGTTTGCCGTGAAATCAAGACAAATGAAGAGGAAGCAATAGCCCAAACCCTTGTTATCATTATTACAGGTGCGTTTACTGACCCGAAGAGTCATGCCCGAGCCTTATTATTATCGAAGGCAGACGACTTTATTCTCAAGCCTTTCAAGAGCGAGATTCTTTGTCACCGGATCAAGGTTCTCCTCCACAAGCGGGAGATGATGATCGATGCGTCGTCATAAGCACCCGTGGAGCTTGCATTCTTTTCAGGCGCTGTTCCCGGGCACGTCTGGAGGGGTCCTTGATTCAATTTCGATTCTACCCGTCCTGGAAAAGGAAACTGTCATTCGCCCAGCCATGCAGACCGGATAACCTTGGATCGAGGAAGGGAGGAAGGTACCATTTTTCTGCTAAGATTGTTGAAAACAAGGCTGTTCTACAAACTCTCATTCCCATTCCTGATAATCGGGTTCGTCGGTCTACTCTTGACTCTCCCCTATAGTGTCAATATATCCACCCGAATGTTAGAGGAGAAGGCGAACGCGCGAATACTCTCTCTGGGTCATGCCACATTTATGTTCCTTTACGAGATGACAGGGAGAGTGCCTTATCCCCACATTCCCGAGCGGCATCTCCCCTCCATTCGAAGGTCTCTCCGGAGAATTAAGGAGAAGATGCCTGATATGGAGGTTGTGGTATTCGACCAAAAGGGCGAGATCCTGTCTTCCACGCTTGAAGGCCAGGACGGAGAACTTCTCGCTACACTGACTGCCATGGTGCCTCAGACTCTGGCGGGTCCGAACCCGGTTCCAGTGATCAAAGACCTGAGAATGGGCGGTGCATCTCAAAAGGCGGTTTTCTATCCCTACGTCGTGGATGGCCGGCCTGTCGCCTCTTTCGTGGTTTCCAGCTCGATTGAGAGAGTCACACAAGCCCAGAAAAAGATCACGCTGACCATCTTGACACTCTGGATTATCGGTATCGCCATTTATTTTATCTTTGGCTATATTGTTGTGACGGTACTTCTGATCAGGCCGATCCACAATCTCGTTGGTGCCACTCAGACCTTTGCCAACGGCGACCTTTCTAAGCGGGTTGAGATCACTTCCCAAGATGAAATTGGACAGCTGTCGTCTGCCTTCAACATGATGGCCCAACAGGTCCAGGATGATATTCAGAAGATCAATTCCGAGAAGAAGCGGGCTCAAGAATTCTCCTACGAGCTAGAGGCGGCCAACCTGGAACTGAAGAAAACCCAAGCTGAACTGATCCAGGCGGCGAAGATGGTCGGGATGGGGCAGTTGGGGGCGAGTATCGCTCACGAACTGAATCAGCCTCTGCTCGCCATCGGCATTTTCGCAGAACGATGTCTCAAGGGGCTCGACCCGGATAGCAAAGAGTACCAGAACGTTCAGAAGATCATTACCCAGGTCGATCGTATGACGAAGATCACAAACAACATTCGGATGTTTTCTCGAGAATCCAAAGCCGAGAAAGAGGAAATCAATGTCAACGAACCGATTGAAGACGCGCTAATGATGGTTCAGAAGCAACTCGAAAACCATAATATCAAGCTGACAAAGGATCTTCGCAAAGATCTTCCCAAGGTCGTGGCCGACAAAAACCAGCTTCACCAGGTTTTTCTCAATATGATTACCAATGCCAGGGATGCCATGGACCCCATCGGCCATGGAGAACTGACGATTCAGTCCCTCGGACTCCTGGATGATGCCTTTGTGGAAGTCGATTTCATCGACACGGGGGTGGGGATTCCCGCAGAGCATATCAAAAAGATCTTTAACCCTTTCTTTACGACCAAAGAGGATGGGAAAGGCGTGGGCCTCGGCCTCTCCCTGAGCCATGAGATTATCAAGAACCACTCTGGGATGCTCGATGTCCACAGAAATGAAGGGGGCGGAACCATTTTTAGAATCATTCTTCCGTCGGTGAGGGCAGACCCCTGCTGGAAAGAGGTTGGCTGCGAAGCCTGCCTGATGGAAATGAAGAAAGAGGACTGCCCCGTCTTCAAAAGAGGACAAGGACATCGCTGCTGGGAGATCCTCGGAAGCGAAGAGCGTAAGAGATCTGACATGCCGGTTCCAAACTGCCAGAGCTGTCCACTCTATCAAACGAGAAAGCAGCTCACCGTTTGGCGAGGTTCGAAGGGCTTGAGTATATAGCGGTGGGGAAAGGGAAAAAGATACTGCTTGTTGACGACGAGGAGATCATTCGAGATGCCCTTGGAGGTCTCCTCACGGAAGAGGGCTATGAAGTGGTGGAGGCTGAGAACGGAAACGTGGCGATCGACAAACTCTCCGTGGACAGATTCGATGTGGTGATAACAGACATCAAGATGCCCGGAAAAAGCGGCATTGACGTGCTCACGGCGGCCAAGATGATCGATCCCAAAATCGACGTCATCATGATCACCGGATTCACCTCCGAGGAACCACAGCAGGCACTGTCCCTGGGAGCGAAGGACTTTATCTACAAATCCTACAATGTCGAGGAGTTCCTCGAAAAAATCAAGAAGGCGATCGAGAGGTGAGATTGATCGCTGTGAAGCACGCCCATTTAGCTCACTCGACTGAGTCTCTATATTCCGCTGCCGGCGTCGTTCGCATCACCGGCACACAACACTTGACAATATTCTAGAATCGACTGCTGCCATTGTGAGCAGACCTTCCATCGTCATCATCTGCGGTCCCACAGCTTCTGGCAAGTCCTCATTAGGTCTTGAACTCGCCGAGGCCCTGGAGGGGGAAATCGTCAGTGCCGACTCCATGCAGGTATACATCCATATGGACGTCGGTACAGATAAGCCCCCGGTCGAGGTGAGAAGGCGGATCAACCATCACATGATCGATTTGGTGTATCCTGATCAGCCGTTCGATGCGGCCCAATATGCGGAGGGGGCGTCTCGGGCTGTCCAGGCAGTCCTCAGTTCTGGTAAGAGCGTTTTTGTGGTTGGGGGAACCGGCCTCTACATCAAGGCGCTTGTCCACGGCCTGTTTCCGTGTCCTACGGTTCCTCATGAGATTCGGCGAGGACTGCAGAAGGAAACGAGGCAGAGCGGGACGGCCCACCTCTATGAAGAATTAAAGCGAGTTGATGCTGGGTCGGCCAGTCAGATCCATCCAAACGACACCTACCGGATCGTTCGTGCCCTTGAGGTGTGGCGAGGCTTCGGAAAGCCGATCAGTGAGCTCCGGCACAACCATGGATTCTCTCAAGATCAATACCGGGTTCTGAAGATTGCCATCGACGTCGAGCGGGCCGAGCTCTACCGCCGCATCGAAATGAGAGTCGATCGGATGATTGATTTCGGACTGGTTGCCGAAGTGGAGCGGCTTTTTGGTTTGAGCTATGGGCCGGACCTCAGACCCATGCGATCCATTGGGTACCGGCAGATCGGGTCTTATTTGAATGGTGATCTGTCCCTGGATCAGGCCATTGGGCTGATCAAGAGAGACAGCCGGCGCTATGCAAAACGGCAATTAACATGGTTTCGAGGCGATTCAGAGGTCCAGTGGCTGCCGTGGAAGAACCTGTGGGCTGAGACGCGCCAAAGGGTGAAAAAATTCTTGAAAGTTTAGACCATCCAGTGTATTCGTAATATAAAACGCATCGTTTTATGAATCAATTTGCGGAGTGTTTTTATGGCAAAAACTCAGATCAATGTGCAGGACCAGTTTTTGAACAAAGTCCGAAAGGAACGAATCTGGGTAAACATCCAGCTCACCACGGGGAAAGAACTCGAGGGCTACATCACGAGTTTCGACAATTTCAGTCTTATCTTGAAGAGCAGCACAGACCAACTCATCTACAAGCACGCAATTTCATGCATCTCTCCCTATGACAAATCTGGAAAATTCCAGACCTTCGATGAAAAACCCGGGATCTGATCGATTCCCAGAGAGACATATTCGAGAATGGATCTTTCGGTCTTGAGACCCGCTATCGAAAGCCTCATTTTTAGCACGGAAATCCCTTTGAGGATCGAAAGCCTCCGTGAAATACTGGAAGAACCGGACAAGGGGAAAATCGAGAAAGTCTTAGAGGAACTTCGCGAGGAGTATGAGCATCCGGACCATGGATTTGAACTCGTCCACGTGGCTGAAGGCTACCAGTTTCGCACGAAATCCAAATACGCGGAATGGATTCGGAAGCTCCGTAAGAGTCGGGCTCCTCGACTCAGCCGTTCCTCCATGGAAGTCCTCGCCATTATGGCCTATAAGCAACCGGTCATGAGGGCCGAGGTGGAAACAATCCGGGGAGTCGATTCCGTATCGGTGATCAAGACGCTTCTCGAACGGAAGTTAATTCGGATCCTCGGCCGCAAGAATGTGCCTGGCCGCCCCATGGTATACGGGACGACGAGAGAATTTCTCCAGTATTTCGGCCTCAAGAGTATTTCGGACCTTCCCACACTCAGAGAGATCGACGAGTTCCACAGGGAGGAGCCTCCCTCTGCTAGTCCCCAAAAGTAGCTAATACCGCCAGAGGATAAGGCTTTAAGGTTCGGCGAGAACCTGAAAATGGTTTATAAATCCGAAGCACTGGCGAAGTGTCCCGAGAGGGACCAATCCGAAATACGGAGCCATTTCAAAATTCTAAATCCGAACATTCAGCATTGTGTTTCGGGTTTCTGATTTCGATGTTCGGATTTCGAATTTCTTATTTCCGACTTCGAACCCACTCGCCATGCTCTTGCCCATCAACTCTTGGACAGTCCCATAGGCCCCTGGGGGTATTCAATTGCCAAAAGAGAGACTCCAGAAGATATTGTCGAAAGCGGGCATTGCCTCTCGGCGTGAGGCGGAGAGGCTTGTTCGAGAGGGTAGGGTCCAGGTCGATGGCCATGTGGTGACGCGGCTTGATTTCAAGGCTGACACCGTGAAGGATCACATTCGGGTGGATGGAAGACTCATCAAGAAGCTCGAACCGAGGACTTACATCATTCTGAACAAACCCAGGGGGGTACTATGCACACGGAAAGATCCCTTGGGCCGTCCTGTTGTGACTGACCTTCTGAAAAGTGTGAGATTTCGCCTCTACCCTGTGGGACGACTCGACGCCGACTCGGAGGGCCTGGTGATCCTGACGAATGACGGAGAGTTCTTCCAAAATATGGCTCATCCGAGGTATCAAAACCCGCGGACCTATCGCGTCAAAGTCAAGGGAGTCCCCGATTCCAGGAAGATCCAACTGCTGAGAGAGGGGATGAAATTGCCCGACGGCCGGACCCAGCCTGCGAAGGTGGGGCTCATCAAAACATTGAAGGCAAACTCTTGGTGGCGGGTCGTCGTTCGAGAAGGGCGAAACCGACTCGTGAGGAGGATGTTCCAAAAAATAGACCACCCCGTATTGAGGCTCCAGCGTGTCAAGTATGGGTCGCTGGGACTCGGTGGTCTCAGGCCGGGACAGTACAGGCATCTGACCGCCGATGAGATCAATATGTTACGCAAACCGAGAAGACCTATGAGACCCGGGGTCGCAGAGAAGGGGCCGCAGGTTTGACAAAGCGAATGAGGTTGGCTAGAATGCCCGCAGTTCAGAGGGAAAAGGGGAGCGAGAACCATGACGATCAGCAAATGGTTGCCCGTCGGTGACATTCTCAGTGTTCAGGCAATCAACAATCCGGGCAGGGAGGCTATTGCTGACAAATTCAAGCGGTATACCTTCAAACAGTGGGATGAGCGCTCGAACCGCTTAGCCAACGCGTTGGCTGATATGGGGGTTGGCCATGGTGATCGTTTCGCCATTATCGCTTACAACTGTGTCGAATGGATGGAAATCTATGCAGCAGCAGCCAAGGGAGGGCAGATTGCCGTACCCATCATGTTTCGACTGGCGCCCCCGGAGATTGAATACATCATCAACCATTCCGAGTCAAAGGCCTTGATCGTTGCCAAAGAATTTTTCGATTTCGCACAAGGCATGAAGGAGAGACTCCCGATTCCCAAGGGAAACTATGTCTACCTGGGGGATGATGAGCCCCGTCGAGATGGTGTCCCTTACGAGGAATTGATGGCTAGAGGAGCCCCGCAAAAGCCTGACATCATGGTCGACGGAGAGGATGTTTGGACCTTCATGTACACCTCGGGAACGACGGGGCGACCGAAGGGGGTCGTGCGAACGCATGAGAGCTATATCGGACAGTATGTGTTGAACGACATCAACGTCGGCGTAAGACCTGAAGACCGCGTCATGCTCGTCATGCCTATGTGTCACGTGAATTCGATTTTCTATTCTTTTGCATACACCTATGTGGGAGCCTCCTGTTTCGTTTACAACATGGTGGCTTTTGACCCAGAGGATCTCCTCAGAACCATTGACAAAGAAAAGATCACATTCACCTCCCTTGTTCCCACCCATTACATTATGATGCTTGCGCTGCCCGAGAAGGTGAAAAACAGATACGATGTGAGCTCGATCCGTCAACTCCTCATATCCTCAGCTCCTGCGAGAAAGGATACGAAGATTGAAATCATGAAGTACTTTCAGAACGCCGAACTCTGGGAGGCCTACGGCTCCACAGAAGCTGGGCTCGTGACCCTTCTCCGTCCTGACGAGCAGATGAAAAAGCTTGGCTCGATCGGCAGAGAGATCTTTGGCACAGATCGGATTCGGATTCTTGATGAGGATCGTCGAGAGGTCCCAGATGGAGAGGTTGGAGAACTCTTTTCACGAACTCCGATGATCTTCAGGGAATACTGGAAGGATCGAGAGAAGACCACAGCGGTCTTCGAGGGAGAGTGGTTCAGTGCCGGCGACATGGCTAAGAGAGACGCAGATGGCTACTACTATCTTGTTGACCGGAAGGCCAATATGATTATTACCGGTGGAGAAAACGTCTATCCCTCAGAGGTCGAAAACGTTCTCGGACCCCATCCGGCGGTCAAGGACGTGGCCGTCATCGGGGTTCCGGACAAGAAGTGGGGCGAAGCTGTCAAGGCCGTTGTGATTCTCCATGAGAAATACAAACCCTCTGAGGACCTGGCAAAGGAGTTGATCCAGTCCTGTCGAGGTAAGATCGCCGGTTACAAAATCCCCAAGTCCGTCGATTTTATCAAAGAAGACGAGATGCCGCGTACGGGAACGGGGAAGACACTCCATCGGGTTCTCAGGGAGAGATATGGTAAATGGAGCGAACAGTAACAGCAAAAGGACGAGATTCTGACACCGCTACCTTCGTGTTTTGCGAGAGACCGAGGGTCACTTCGGAATATCCTTCAGGAACCGATAGTAGTCTGAATCGGTTCCGAGGATGACAAAAGCATTCTTGAAGGCCGCTTCTTTGTACGTATCCAGGGTCTTGAAAAAGGCGTAGAACTCGGGATCCTGATTATACGCTCCTCCATATATTCGGGTGGCCTCGGCGTCTGCCTTTCCCCGGATCTCCTCTGCCGTCCGATAAGCGCCAGAGATGATCGACTTGAGATCCTTTTCCATGCGCCCGATGACCTCCGCTTTCTTGCCTTCACCCTCTGACCGAAACTGGGCGGCGATGCGTTTCCTTTCTGATACCATCCGCTCGTAAACCTTCTTCCGAACCCGTTCGACGTAGTTAATCCGTTTGATCCGAACATCGACCAGTGCAATGCCGAAAGCGGGCATGGCCTTCGATGCTTCGGTCAGAATCGCCCGGGTGATTTTCTCTCTCCCCAGGATCACGGTTTCTCGGACGGTCGCTTCGGGGAGTGGAGAGACGACCTTACCTTCAACCTCGTCCACTGTGGGCATTTGGTCCGTAGTCCGAACGAGTTCGACAAGAGGATTGGCCGAGACATAATCGCGGACGACAGCGTCGATGATGTCGTCGAGCTTGGCATAGGCCTGGGTGTAACTCCCGAGAACTTCGAGGAATCTCCGGGCATTCACGATTCGCCACCGGGCCGTGGTGTCCACATAGATGAACCGTTTGTCTCGCGTTGGGATTTCCTTGGGGTCCCCATCCCATCTCAGGATTCGCTTTTCATAACGATGGAGTTTCTGAACCAAAGGGATCTTAAAATGGAGGCCGGCCTCGGTCCTCGGCTCGCCGATCGGTTTTCCAAACTGGGTGATCACCACCTGCTCCCATTCTCGAACCGTATAGAAGGCCCCAGAGATCAAGAGGATGAAGAAGAGAATGATGACGACGCTTGCGAAAGCTCCGATCCGCTTCATTGAGTCTCACCCCCTTTCATCGCCCGCTCATTGAGTTGGAGGAGCGGTAGAACACCCTGCTGGTCGCTGTCGATAATATAGATCTGGTTCGCGTTGGGAAGAATCGTCTGAAAGGCCTCGAGATAGAGGCGCCGTTTTGTGACTTCCTTGGCATTTCGGTATTCCTTGAGAACTGCGGAAAACCTGGCGACATCGCCCTTTGCTCGGTTGACCCTCTCCAGAGCAAACCCACGCGCGGCATTGATGGTTCTCTCCGCCTCGCCCTTTGCCTTCGGAATCTCCCGATTGTAAGTCTCCTGGGCCTGGTTGATGAGCCGTTCCTTCTCCTGCTGAGCCTCGTTGACCTCGTTAAAGGCTCCCTTGACAGGGTCAGGCGGGACGACATTTTGGAGCCTCACGTTGACAACTTGAATCCCGGTGTCGTACTCGTCGAGGATTTTCTGAAGCTCCTCCTGAGCCATTTTGTTCACCTCTTCTCGGTTCTGGAGGACGTAGTCGAAGCTCCAGTTCCCCACAATCCGCCGATTCACGGATTCGCTGATATCCCGCAGCGCCTTGGCCGGGTCACGGACGTTGAAGAGGTATTTTCGAGGATCCTCTCTCCGGAACTGAACAATCCATTCGACGTCGATCACATTCAGATCGCCCGTGAGCATCAGGGATTCCCGTTCCCTTACAGCGCCCTTTTCATACTGGGTCCGTATACCGGGTCGAACGGTCCTGAAACCGAAGGTCTCCGTATCCACCTGTTCCGTGTGGACCTTGTAAACCGTTTCTACCCCAAAGGGTATCTTGAAATGGAGTCCTGGCATGACGATACCCGCATACCGACCAAACCGGAGAATGACCCCCCGGTGGCCGGGTTGAATCGTGTAGACCGTCGTGTAAACCAGAATAATGGCGAGAATAATCACACCGACGATGGGCCAGAGCGACTTACCTCCCTTCCCAAGACCCATCGATTCTTTGGCCTTCTTAATTACCTCTCCGAGATCCGGAGGGCCCTCTTGCCAACCTCTTCGGTTATCATCATTCCAAGGCATAGTATCTCTCCCTTCTCCTCGAAATTGTTTTCACCGTGAAAAACAGACAGTAGTACCTCCCTTTAGGTAATATAAGGCTATCGGAAAGGATGTCAAGGGGTGCTGGCTTGTTCGTCCGTCTCTTCTGTTACTTGTTATTGGTCATTTGGCACTTAACCCTCAGTCTCTCGTCTCTGGTCTCTCGTCTCGAGTCTCTGTCTCTGGCCTCTAATCTCCGGTCTCTAATCTTTCCGGGAACCCCCTCCCACCGCTTCCGCAACGTCGCTCAGAGACAGCAGGTTCTTTCCAAAATGGGGATACCCCAGTCCGTTTTTCTCTTGCCATTTCAGGGCATATAGGATAACTTCCCTTTTTGGTCAGCCTGAGATTGATTCTCGCGAACGATCTCAACCGCATGCCAAGGTTCTGGTTCGATGAGCACCGGAATCTTGGATTCTTTTTGTTTGCTCTCAAAACCATTCAGAGGTGAAGAGGTTCGCAACGATGGAAAAAAGTCTGAGATGGAGGGGCTTGCTGATCTTGATCGTGACGGCGGTGGCGCTGCTTTATCTTGTCCCGACTCTCGTTGCAGAGGTTCCAGACTGGTGGCCCAAGACGTTCTCCAAGAAGATCTCCCTCGGCCTTGATCTTCAGGGTGGGATGCACCTCGATATGGAAGTGAGGACTGAAAAGGCCGTGGAAAACGAAGCCATTCTCATCAAAGACGAAATCAGCCAAGTTCTCAAGAAAAGGAGGATCTGGGCCCGATCGGTTGAGAAAACCGAAAACAATGACATCGTTATCACCTTTTTGTCCCCTGAATTCAGAGATCAGGGCAAGGAGCTCATTGAAAGGCAGTACCGGGATTGGAGCGTTGACTCGAGAGAAACCGAGGACGAGAGGGTTTTGACCCTGACGCTTAAGGCCGAAATCCAGGAGGAGATCGGCGATTTGGCGATGAGACAGGCGAGAGAGATCATCGAGAGACGGATCAACCCAGAAGGGGTCCGGGAGCCGACCATTCAAACCATGGGACGAAATCGCATTGTTATCGAACTCCCGGGAATCATGGATATCGAGGCGGCACGGAGGATCATCGAGAGAACAGGCCAGTTGAGTTTTCAAATGGTTCTCGAAACCGCTTTAACCGGACAAGACATCCTCGACGGACATGGAGGGAAAGTCCCAGAGGGAACGGTTATTCTCATGGGTAAGGAGAATGGTAGGACCGTGGCCTACCTCCTGGAGAGGGAAGCCAAGGTCACAGGGGCTGATCTGAAGGACGCACGCCTGGGTTATGACGAGAATGGGCAGATTGCCGTCGATTTTCAACTCGAGTCTAAGGCGGCGAGACGTTTTGGGGTGTTGACGGGAAAGAATATTGGAAAACGTCTCGCCATCGTTCTGGAAGGCCGGGTGCAGTCGGCTCCGGTGATCAGATCGAAAATCACAGACCGGGGGCAGATCACTGGAAACTTTACCCCTGAAGAGGCAAGAGAACTCCAGATCGTCTTGAAATCAGGCGCCATGCCGGCCCCAGTCGAGTTCCGCTACCAGAGCATCGTTGGACCCTCTCTGGGAAGTGACTCAATTCGGAGGGGGGTAAAGTCTGTAATGATCGGCGGAATACTGGTGGTGCTCTTCATGGCTTTCTACTACAGGCTTTCAGGGGTGATTGCCGATTTGGTTTTGGCGCTAAACATGGTCTTGATTTTGGCTGTCCTGGCCGGCTTCCATGCCACGTTGACCCTGCCCGGTATCGCAGGGATCGTTTTGACTATCGGTATGGCGGTGGATGCTAACGTCCTGATTTTCGAGCGTATCCGCGAGGAAGTCAGAACCGGAAAAACGCCCCGAGCCGCCGTGGATGGTGGATTCTCCAAGGCCCTTCTGACCATCCTGGATGCCAATATCACCACTGTGATTGCGGCTGTTGTGCTGTTCCAATTTGGAACAGGACCCGTAAGAGGGTTCGCCGTGACGCTCACAGTTGGCATTATTGCGAGCCTTTTCACGGCCCTCTTTGTCTCGAGATTGATTTTCGATTTTCTCCTGCTAAAGGTGGGGATGAAGAAAATCAGCATATGACATCAGTTGAATGTCCTCAGGGTTTGCTTGTCCCAATTCGGGACCGGCGGCCGACCACGGGCAGGGTTTTCTCAGAACCGAGTTTTTCAGTTTTTTGGAGATCCCAGTGTGTTGTCTGAGTAATAACTTGCATAATTTAGTTGATCACACGGTCTCCTCAGAACCGACATCTTACATCCGAAATTCGAATATCGGGCGATCAGTTTCGGTGTGAATTTCATAGATTCGTTTTTGGAGGTGATACTGGAAGAAGTTCCATTTAGCGTGTTTTCTGGCACTTGGGGGATTTTATGGAAGTTATCAGGCCTGGTATACGGATTAATTTCGTTGGGTTTCGGGGTTATGCAATCATTTTTTCGGGGGCCCTCATCCTCATCAGCATCCTCTCCCTCATCCTGCATGGCGGACCCAATCTCGGGGTCGATTTCAGAGGGGGGACCTTGATCCAGGTGAAGGTTCCATCCCATATCGGGGTATCGGAGCTGAGGGAAGGGCTCGAGGAAAGCGGGTTGATCGGCCCCGAGGTTCA
>CAYFYO010000091.1:0-14664 GCA_964347335.1 uncultured Thermodesulfobacteriota bacterium | reverse complement strand
GGCTTCGGCCGATCTTGATGACGGCCATGACAACCATTTTTGGTTTGATTCCATTAGCCATAGGTCTCGGTGAAGGAGGCGAGGCGCAGGCGCCCATGGCGCGAGCGGTGATAGGGGGTCTTCTCAGTTCGACTCTCATCACACTGGTTTTCGTTCCGACGGTTTACTCTATCTTCGAACGAAAGGCGGCTCAGGATGATCAGCGAGCCAAAGCCATTTAATCGGCTCTTTTCGCCAACACCAGAGACGATCTCCAGTCTCCGGGGTTGAATGAAAAGAGCTACGTGAAAACACCTGACGGTAAGGGGATTTTGGCATCACGTATCACAGCGCATTTCAGGTAGGTGGGAATCGTATTCCACCGGCGCAGGTCTCTTTTGTCCACACACCGTGTGAACTCGTCCTGTCAAAACGGGCATCCGATCACTTTGAGACCATACCCGGCTATCACACCCGTGGCCCCTCGATTTCAAGCTCCACAAAAATCAATAATGCTATTTATCAATACCCGGGTTGTCGCTATTACGGAGTCAAAGTCCACATATTCGACCGAGCCATGTGCGCCCTCGCCCCGGGGGCCGAAAATAACCGTCGGGATTCCGGCCTCGGCCAAAACCGCCGAATCTAACCATCCGCTCATTCCAACAAATTCCGGCTCCTTTGTCAGTACACCCTGACACGCTTTCTGAAGGGTTCGAACGATCGGCTGTTCCTTGGAAATTTCAAGAGCTGGCCGATAGAAGAACACGTCATAATTTGCCTTAAACTGTTTGTCTGATGAGTTCATCCTCTCAATTATACCCGCTATTTCTGCTGCAACAGTTTCACGATTCTCCCCGGGTAAGGTTCTTCTTTCCAGCTCTATTTTGCAGTAATCGGGATACGTGCTCAACTCGATGCCTCCACTGATGAGAGAGGCATGAACCGAGGGAGAACCGAGGAGGGGATGATTTCTTTGACTCAGATCGTGTTTTCCAAGGTTCTCAACCTCCACCAAAAACTTTGCGGCCTTGACGATTGCATCAATTCCCTCATCTGGAAAACTCCCATGTGCCGCCTTCCCGAAGACTTCGACTTTCGCCCAGGCAAATCCTTTGTGAGTAACAGTTATTTTCAAATCGGTCGGCTCGCAGATGATGGCGGCGTCGGCCGAGTATTTCATGATTAATGTCTCGGTTCCCAGACTTGCATATTCCTCATCGGCAACACAGGCCAAAATGATGTCTCCTTTGAGTCTCATGCCTGATTCAACAATTGATTTCACTGCTGTGATCTGTGCGGCCAGACCACTCTTCATGTCAAGCGCTCCCCTACCGTATACTCTCCCATTTTCAGATTTAGGATCGAGGGGGGCAATGTCCATCCTCTCTATGCTGACCGTATCTGAATGACCATTCAGCATAATGCTTCTGCCTCCGCCAATCCCCTTTAGGACGCCGACGACGTTTGCTCTTTTCGAATCTATCTCTTGGTAGTGTACTTCAATCCCTATCTTCTTCAGGTAGTTACCAATGTAGTGAGCGATTCTTCGTTCTCCATCTCCTCTATTGACGAGTGAAGGGTTAACCGAATTGACCCTTATCATCTCTTGGAGCAATTTCAACAAACCGTCCTCGTCAATTCTTATGTCACCCATATCAATTCGTTCCCCGATTTCGAGAGGATTCTTAAATCTTGAAAAACAGCATACTCTGATATTCGAATCAAGACAAACAAAAGCTGAAGTTTTCAGACTTTTTCGAAGGCCCTTACACACCAGCATCCTGGATCTCTGTGATTTTTCGGTAAAAGTCTCGAGGGATTTGGGCATTTCCCTGATCCAAAAAGCCAGGCAACTTCGATTGATTATCCCTTGACTTCTGATTTGTCCAACCTTTTAATAATGACCCCATAGGAAGGGCGTCATGCCTTCATCACATTTACTCGGTGTTCTCTTCGCGTTAACGTCAGCACTCGTTTGGGGCAGTGGGGATTTTAGTGGAGGGCTTGCAGCGCGCCGCAGTAACCAGTTCCAAATCCTCGCACTGGCTTCTGTGTCAGGACTTTTTGTCCTCATATTCTTTGCCGTTGTGAGGGGAGAAGCACTCCCTGATTTAAGCAGTTCTGGTTGGGCTGCCTCTGCCGGAATCTCTGGGGCTCTGGGAATCGCTGCGCTCTATCGAGCTCTCTCTTTGGGCAATGCAGCGATCGTCGCGCCGACAGCTGCAGTGATTGGCGCAATCCTACCAATTCTGTTTGGCATAGCGTTCGAAGGGGTTCCCCGATTGACGCAGCTTGCTGGTTTTCTTACTGCCATCATCGGCATATGGCTTCTCACCAAATCACCTTTTGCATCACGAGATGAGATACAAGGGAGTCTGTTGTTCGCTTTTTCCGCGGGTCTTGGCTTCGGTGGTTTTTTTATCCTCATTGCCCAGGTTGAGCCAGGCATCATATTCACACCCCTGGTGGTCGCGAAAGTCGTCTCTCTGGGGGTCGCATTGATCATTCTGTTCGCAAAAGACTGGGGGTTTCCTCGAATAGGCGGCAATCCAATCGCCCTCGTTGCGGGCATACTCGATGCGGGGGGGAATGTATTCTATCTATTGGCAAAGCAGTTCACAAGGTTAGATGTTGCAGCGGTTCTCTCTTCCATGTATCCCGCCTCAACGGTCATCCTAGCAAGTCTCATTTTGAAGGAACGGGTCTCCCATGCACAATGGAGAGGGGTACTCCTGTGTTTAGTTGCTGTGGCTCTCATTGCAATCTGAGGAGAAAGGCGACTTCCCCTTCTAATCCCATGAGCTCACCAGGAGCCTCAGGTCTTTAAACGGATCTTCCTGACTCGCCCTTTTGAGTTTCTCCAGGGCTTTTCGTTCGAGCTGTCTCACTCGTTCTCGGCTGACACCTAGCTCTCTTGAAATCTCCTCCAGGGTCTGAGGCCGCTCGTTATTCAGGCCAAACCGTTTTGTGATAATCCTCTGCTCCCTCGGTGGCAGAATGCTCAGTTCCTGGCTCAACTTTTCAGACCGCTCCCTCTGCATGACCGCCTGAAAAGGCGGTGGCGTTTTTCGATCGGGAAGCCGATGAATCATCGTCGCCGCGTCTTCCCTCATTGCGGTCTCAAGGGATATAGGTTCCTCAGGGTAGTTCCGGAGGGCTTTCCATTGACCACGGGAGAGTTTTGCCTTTTTCATGACCTTTTTTGGGCTTGGGACCCCAGGTTCCTCTCCCATCTTCCCCATGATCCGACGGTAACGATTCAGCGCCTCCGATATATGGACCGGTACCCGGATGGTTCGGCCTTTCTCGTCGAGGCCTCTCTGGATCGCCTGCCGTATCCACCACGTCGCATAGGTAGAGAATCGGACCCCCCTGGTCGGGTCAAACCGACCGACAGCCTTCATCAGTCCCAAATTCCCTTCTTGAATCAGATCCGCCAATGGCAATCCCCTGTTGAGATACTTCTTTGCGATGCTAACCACAAGCCTCAGATTCGACCGAACCATCCTGTCCGAAACCTCACGAAGTCGCCTCTCCGTTTGCTGCAATCGATTCAGAGGTCCTGCCCGTGGATCGTCCTCTGCGAACTCCCTGTTGATCTCTCGTAGTTGCAAGAGAATCTGTTCGATCAAGCAAGCATCAGAAACGAGTGACTCCCCTTTTCGGGATCTAGCCTTTCTAATCCTTTCTTTCAGTTCTTCTCCCCGATGGAGCGGCAAAGGGAATTCCAAGAAGAGGCCGACAAGGTTCTCCTGGCACTCGAGGATTTCTCTGCCCAACTCTTCCTCCTCCTCCGCCGTGAGGAGAGGATGCCGGCCGATTTCCCTAAAATAGGTCCATAGAGGGTTTTGTCTTTCCCCAGGACGCACCTCCCCCTTCTCCGAAGATTCGTTCCTCGAAGAATCCCTCCAGATATGGGCTTCCCATTCGGCGTTTATTTCTAGATCTTCAGGCATAAATGGTCTTCCTCCCCTATCGAGGCTGATACTTGAGCCCGACCGCCTGCGGCGACAAAGAATACTGTATTCAATATAGTAGATTCAGAGGACGTTGCGGGAGGATAGCGTATCGCGTGGCAATCAAGAAACAGTGCTCAGGAAGGTCTCCTCAGCAGTTCCTCCTCGAGACGCTTCACGCGTCTGATGAGATCTGTGATCACACCTGGTTTACTTGCCAATCCGGTGTATTCTCTCAGAGCCTCGTTGATCAGTGTTTGATAACGCTTTGCCGTCTCAGTCGATTTGCTCTTGAAGTAACCAATCACATCCCTGTCGAGATGGATGGTGATACGGACCTTATTATTCTTCTGGCTTTCTGAACTGCCCGGCAAATGCTGATCTATCCGCCCAGCGTCCTCCTCGTCGGGCCCATCCGCTCTCATTGCATTCCGCCTTTTTTGTGTTTCTATCATATATTATACATATTTTGTCTGTATATGTCAAGTCCTCCTTGGCTTTCATGCCCTCCTTGGTGATCGCAACCACTTGAGGCCTCAGAACGTGTCGCTCTGGTTTACAACCGAATTGAGAACCACTTTTTCTGTGAGGTGATCGCAGTGGAGTCGGAGGGCTGTCCCACCAAATCCGGAACAGATATTTCAGAGCAAAATCCCGGAGGGAACCATCAGCCACAAAGTCCATATGTGAATGCGATTTTACCCAATTGGAAAAATGGACGCACAGACTGAAGGTTCGAAGGGACTTTACCTCTCGTGCCATTCGATGGCTGATGATGGCGGGGTTTCTCATTGGACCCCATCAATGGGATCTCTTGGAGGGGTTCATCTCATGGTCAGGGGCACGACCCGAGAAAAAGCGTGAGTAGATTTTTCAAACCCGGTGATATAGACAACCGGCCCTGTTGAACTTTCTTGCTTGACTTTAGGATTCTCGAATCTTTTAATAGGCGTCAAGAAAGGGAGGAGCTGAGTCGTTGGCCTGAGCGGTTTGGAAGAGACCGCATCAAATAGGATATTCTGGTATACCCCCCCCGTGATCGGAGCCCGCCTAGGCGGTATTCTCTTCCTGGTCATCCTTGCCAAACTCCATGCGGTGGGGCAGAATGGAATCCTGCCACGGGCAACAGGAACTGGCGAAGGCGGTTTTAATCCCAGTCTACCCCTCGTCCTTGCCGCGTTGGCGGGATTCGAGCAGAGGAGAGTTATTTGATATATTCGAGACACCATTTCGCAGATTCTCCACATATCTGAACGCGGGCCCCGGGAGGCTAGATGAAATGATCTCGTTACCGCCAGCAATCATCAAGAAATTCAACCAAATCACGTGCATGGCGTTCACATTCAATCTATTCGAACGTGGGGACGGCTCTGACGGAATCTGGAGACACGGAGGTTAGCCCATGGTTTTTGATCAGGATATAGAAATCCGAGTTCAGAGATTCGTTTCAAACTGGAACAACACCGAGGACAAAAAGATGTTCGGCGGCGTCTGCCATCTCCTCAATGGGAATATGTTCTGTGGGGTCTACAAGGACTATTTGATCCTTCGGCTCGGTGAGTCGGATGCCCAGCACGCTCTGGAGTCACCATTTGTGAGACCCTTTGATATCACCGGAAGGCCCATGAAGGGATGGGTAATGGTCAAGCGGGACGGATTCAAAAGTGATCGAGAATTGGAGGCGTGGCTTAACAAAGCCAAAAGATTCGCAGAGACGTTGCCCTCCAAGTGACTCACCCCAATCGGACCCCTATTTTTGAGGAGTTCCTCCGTTTTCAAGATCACTCTTCTTCAAACTATTGATTTTTCACGAGAATTTTGTTTTTACAAGGTGGATTTCTTGCCCGGCATTCATCAGGAGTTTGCTGAAAGATGAATCGTTTGAGTGCACAAGTAAACGAAATTAAATATATTTTCGGATTAACGAGGTTTCTCAACCCCACTTCGCTGGTTCCCAAAGGTTTTTGATAGATCTAAGGCTCGCTCCAGGCGCTCTCAAAACGTTGCAGCTGAGGCGGATTCGACAGTTGAAAACGCTTGTCTTCTCCCGCCACAGGCGGGACCTCGGATTTATGAGCAGAAAATATTTGAAGGAAGGCTCAGAGGGACTTGGGCCCCTGGCCTTTAGGGTGGATCGAAAGCGTCCGGAAACGCCAAACATTCATCTCTTGACAAATGAGAACTTAATGTCTATTCTTATTAATGACCGACACGTCGGTCATTAATTTTGGAGAAAGATCGTGCCCCGGTTTGTAGACAAAACGAAAAAGGCTCGGGAGATTGGTTCTGCTGCAATCAAGGTTTTCAGGAAGATTGGATATCACAGGGCTCGGATGGCGGACATCGCACTCGCTGCTGGTGTTGGCAAGGGAACGCTTTACGAGTACTTCAAGAACAAGGCCGACATCCTCCGGTTCGAATTCGAACACTACTTTTTAACATTCAAAGCGGGAGCCACCGATGCCATGGCCGAAGCTTCGACATCCGGTAGCCGTCTCCTTGCACTCATTGATTTTGCCCTCGACCATATCGCTACGTGGGAAGACCACTGTGCCGTATATGTAGACTATTTCGGAGCCGTGCGGGCCAGCGAGGAGGAATATTTCTCACTCTCGAGAATCTATGCTGAGGTTCAAGACCTCATCAAACTCCTTTTTGAAGAAGGGCAGGCTGCTGGAGAGATCACCGCGGACATCGATCCGGTCGCAGCGGCGGAGCTTCTCGTTTCGGTGTTTGATGGCGTTGTGCTCCGCGGTGTCTTCGCTGAACGGAGGTGTGAAGAGGAGGCCCTTCGCGTTGCCGTCCAGCGGCTTGTTACCAGAGGGCTGTTTAAGGCCTTGCCACCTGGATTCTCAAAAAAGGAAGCGTCCAGGAGTTGACGGAATGTTCAGCTACGTGTTCATGAAGGTCCTGGAAGTTTGGCCCCGATCCTATGATCGGCAGATGGAAAAAGCCAGCTCGGGGCGGCTGAGCGTTGTGAAGCGAGCCGTCGCAGACGAGATTCCAAGGGGAGCCCATGTGCTCGAGATCGGCTGCGGTACGGGAGACCTTGCAGTCCTCCTCGTATCCAGCCGCGGCGCCATGGTCGATGGCTTCGATCTGAATCCCGCAATGGTGGCAATCGCCCGTGAGAGGATCGAGATGGAAAAGCTGAGCAGTCGGCTCAATCTGTGGGAGATGGGAGTCGAAGGCATGGATGGGTTAAAAAATCAGCATTTCGAGGCGGTTGTCTCAACGCTCGTCTTCAGCGAACTTTCGGCCGATGAAAGGCGATTTGCCCTGAAGAACGCTTACCGGGTACTCAAGCCCGGCGGGCGGGTCATTATTGCCGATGAGGTTGTCCCCCGCTCAAAAGGGCACCGCATTCTGCATTCCCTCGTTCGTGCGCCCATGGTCGCAACGACCTATTTGATCGCCCGGAAGTCTACGAAACCCATCCCTGATTTGAGGGGAGAAGTTGCCGATGTTGGCTTTGAAGTCGAAAAAGAAGAGCGGAGTCAGGGCGATGCTTTTGCGCTCCTTGTCGCTCACCGACCTGCCGAGGGGGTTGTCCAATGAAGCGCTTCAAGATATTTTGGAGCCTTCTCTTTCGGCTCTTTCCCTGCCCTACCCACGTCGGTTTACGGCGTGTGGGAAACCCAACCAGCAACAGCCCCGTCCTGGTGACGTGCAACTTTTTTCTCACTGTAGGGCGGTTAACCCGGACGCTACGCCGTGGCGGTGTGGATGCATGGCTTCTCGTCGCAGACTCCAAGGGTGTCAATGTCTGGTGTGCAGCGGGTGGCGACGGATTCGATACCCAATCCGTGGTTTCCGTTGTCAAAACAAGCGGAATAGCTGATTTGGTCAGCCATCGCACCCTGATCCTACCCCCACTCGCAGCCCCCGGCGTCCGTGCAGCCGACGTCGAGAAGCAGACCGGGTGGAAAGCCAGGTGGGGTCCAGTTCGTGTCTCGGACATCCCACGATACCTCGCCGATGGATACCGGAGAGACGAGGGGATGAAACGCGTCACTTATGACTGGAAGGAGCGGCTCGACACGGGTCTTGGAAGCCTTTTTCCCATCTATTTCTTGGGAGCAATTGGATTTGTGCTATTCGGCCGTGGTTTACTTGTCGAATATCTTCTTGTGGGCGCCGTGGCTTTCCTGTTTTTTGTCTTTTTCTGTCCCTGGATTCCGGGGCAAAGAGGTTTGACAAAGGCGGTCTCTATTGACATCCTTCTCGCCGGTGTGCTTATCGCCACCGAATTTCTCTTCACTCCGGGCGATTCGCCTATCCGTAGGCACTTGATTATCGCCATGGTAGCAATGCCAATCTACGGAGGTGAACTCGGCGGTATGGCTTCGACGCTACGGTCCGACCTCGATCCCTTCCTCGCTCGGTTAGGTATCGGGACGGTGGGAAAACTCTCATTTGCCGGAGCCATTCGCACAGAGCTTCTCAACGGGTACCGGGAACTAACTTGTGACCGAGAGTTATGTGTAGGCTGCCGCGCTTGTGTTGAGATCTGCCCGCAGGGGGTCTGGGATATGGACGAGCACAACCGAGCCGTACTGGCCCGCAAAACCGATTGCACTGCTTGTCGAGCCTGTATTACACAGTGCAGCAGTGGGGCTATTCAAGCCCGTGGGCCGGCTGAGATCCGCGATCGAGACACTGACCGGTCAACTCAGCCGACTCGCTGGTCAGTCCCTCAAATTAAACCATAAACGGAATCAGGAGCGGAGAATCCCATGAGAAGACAACGGCTCAAATGGCTTTTCCTCATTTCTTTGCTACTCACCGGGCAGACAATTCTTGCGAGTGAGACCAGGCTCGACCCCACAAGGCTGAAACAATCCAAGGTGAAATACGTCCATCACTACACCGTGAAAGTATTTCCCGCCCCAGTATTTGCCATAAAAAGGAGCGGACTGGCGTCAGGGCCACAAGAAATTGCAGAAATCAGGGAAAAGATCGTCTACCCCTTGATCGTCGAAAGCGTAGAGCCAGTCACAGCAATTATTGCGGAGTTCTTTTCAGAGAAGCGGAACGAAATCGGTGTCGGTGTCTATTGGAGTAATGGGGTTGTGCGCGAATCCCTCATCGCGAGAGATCCTGAGGGCCACTATGACACGGATGGATACCGCGTGTTTTTCAAGAAGCCGACCCCGTAGGAATCATCAGATTTGGACTCCCCAGCTATGTCGTTACCTTATCTATCAGGTAGGCAACGATGTGTTCATCGAGCTCGCCTCCCACATTATTCAGCTCCAGTCTGGGCACCCCGCCCCAGATCATGCCGGCCCTCGAGATGACGGGATCGGTCCGAACGGAGCTAACCGGGAGGGTCTCATAGGTCTCGGATCTGAAGAATTCACGAACGCCCCAGATGCGCCCAACGAAAAGACGGTTGATCGCACCTGGATAGGTCACATACGGATCTCCATACCAGGTAATTCGATCGCCTGGTGTTGTATACTCGCGGTTCCACAATAGCCACCCCAGAGAGACCATGTCATGGGCCAGGAGCGATTCGGAACCGAAGACCAGACCCGGATTGGGCTCGGCCACATAACCACGATCAGGACCGAAGGTGCTCTGTACTTTGTTGGCAACAGTCAAGACCAGCCTGAGTTTTTGCTGGAGCACCTGGGTGTCGCTGATCTCCGCGATCTTTTTGAAGAAGGTCTCTGCGTCGCGATGCAGCTCCAGCCGACTGTCGTCTCGCAGCCAGCCCACCGCTGCCTTGAGCCCGAGGGTTGCCCCTGCCAGAGCGTGACGGCTCGTCCTGGGTAAAAGCACGACGTGGTCCGCCTGACTCAATATGTTCGGAAGGATCAGCTCCCCCTTCCAATGGCTCTCATGGACTGTCCGGTCGCCGAAATAGGCATCATAGCCCGACTCATCAAAGTAATGGACCTCTCCCCCCGCACCCAGGGCTGCTTGGTGCAAACCGTTATTCATCATGACCCTGCGGCTTGAACCGCGCTGGTGACTGTTGTCTTGGTAGACGTACTGCACACCGGGTTTATCGGCCAGAATGACCTTCCCGGCACCTCTATCCTTCAAAAGACCTACCATCGCTCGGATTGCAACCGGAGAAGTTGTCGCAGGGAATCGCCGCGGGGAATTGGCAGCCGGTTTGATCAAGGCCGTGTCCCCTCGAGAAAGCCAAGAAAAATCCGTCACCCCTTCCGCCACTTTTCGCACAGCGGCGATGACCTCTTCTTCGGCAGCGGCAGGGGGAATTGCTTTTAGGACCACAAGCTCTTTGGTATTAGAAAACCCTGGTACAGGGGTTGAGACCCCCGATCCCCTGCGTGAACAGGCGAGAGAACTTCCCATCAGTAGGCACGCCATTGTCTCTAAGAAGTTCCGACGATTCTGATGCATAGCGGTTTGAAATCGGTACGACTATTCTCCATGTTTGACGAAAGTACCATTTTGGTATTCTTCGAAGGCTATCCTCAGCTCCTCCTGCGTGTTCATCACGATCGGGCCGTGCCACGCCACAGGCTCCACAATCGGCTTCCCTGATATCAAAAGAAACCTGACGGGCTTATCCTCGGCAGAAACGACCACTTGATCACCGCTGTCGAAAAGAACCAAATTCTCGGCGCCGATAAGGGAATCTCTCTTCACCTCGAAATCATCGGCACGGCCCCCCTCTTTGGTGTGCGGATCTCCGCCCTGATCGAAATATCCTTCCCCTTCGACCACATAAGCAAAGACCGTGTGACTCCCTTTGACTGGATGCCCGAAGGTTGATTTCGGCGGAACGGTGACATCCAAATACTCCGGTTCGATGATAATGTCCCGTACTGGACCCCAGGCACCGTTGACTTCGCCACAAATGATTCTGACTTTTGGTCCACAATCGAGAACGACTTCTGGCACTTGACTGCGCTTTACATCCTGATAGCGGGGATGCATCATTTTATGCGAAGCAGGAAGATTTGCCCAAAGTTGAAAACCCCACATGAGTCCGCCCTTTTCGCCTTTCGGCATTTCTTGGTGGATGATGCCACTGCCCGCAGTCATCCACTGTAGGTCCCCAGAGGAAATGATCCCTGCATTTCCCATGCTGTCTCCATGTTCCACCCTTCCTTGAAGCATGTAGGTGATCGTCTCGATTCCCCGATGGGGATGCCATGGAAAACCTTTGACATAATCATCAGGATCGTCTGAGTGAAAATCATCCAAGAGTAAAAAGGGATCGAGCCGTGGGATCTCATTAAATCCGAATGCCCTCTTCAAATGAACACCCGCGCCTTCGACCGTCGGTTTACCTCTGAGGACCTCTTTTATCCTTCGCGCCCTGCCCATTGCGATCCTCCAAAATCCAAATCCGAAAAGGGGATGCTGATCAAATCGTCACCCCCTGTGACCCGGGACCTCTGACGTGGATCCGCTCTGTCTGCGCCACTGAATCTCTTCAAATAACCGCCCCGAGCCAGCCCTACAAATAAACTAGCATCTTCTGAGATGCAAATACAATGCTGGGCAGGCATTTGAAAAGGCTTTTAAAGGGAACGAAAGGGTTCACCAACCAACCTGGATCAAAATCCAAGAAAAGAAATAGATTATTGTCTGGAGTTACCGGCCTTCTTGGTCTTCCCCGCCCTCCCGAAGGGACTTCAGATTATCACAACAATACTCAAAGGTTATAAAATCCATTATGCGTTTTCTGAGGAAACTCGAAATTATTGTCCCTTGACTTTCTCCTCGCAACCGGCGGAGATAGGGTATACTCAAAACGGATATGCCTGAACTGCCTGACATCACCATCTACATCGAAGCACTCGAAAGGCGAATCTTGGGCCAACCCTTGCAGCGGGTCCAGATCACCAATCCCTTTCTATTGCGGACGGTGAAGCCACCCATCGCCAGCGTGGAAGGCAAGGAGGTGAAAAACCTCCGCCGTCTCGGGAAACGAATCGCCATGGGTCTCGAAGACGAGCTCTGGCTGATCTTCCACCTGATGATCGCCGGACGCTTTCACTGGCAAGAGGGGAGGCGAAATCGAACCGCCAAACGGATCCTGGCCAGGTTCGATTTTCCCGCAGGGACACTAACGCTTACGGAAGCCGGATCGAAAAAGCGGGCTTCTCTCCATCTCGTCCGAGGGGAAGACGCACTTGGCGGTCATGACCCGGGCGGCCTCGAGGTGCTCAGCACTGACCCCGACACCTTTCGCGCCACACTCACCCTCGAGAATCATACTCTTAAGCGGGCCCTAACCGACCCGCGGCTGTTCAGTGGAATCGGCAACGCCTACTCGGACGAAATTCTGCATCGGGCGCGACTCTCACCCATAGCCATGACGCAGAAGTTGGCCCGGGAGGAGATCGAGCGCCTCTATCAGGCGACTCGCAAAACACTTGTCCAGTGGATTGAAGTACTGCGAAGCGAGACGGGAGAAGGGTTTCCGGAGAAGGTAACGGCGTTTCGAGCGGGCATGAAGGTCCATGGCAGGTATGGCAGGCCCTGTCCAGACTGTGGGGCTCCGGTGCAGCGCATTCGCTATGCGACGAATGAGACCAATTACTGCCCTCGATACCAAACAGGCACCAAGATCCTGGCGGATCGAGCGTTCTCTCGGCTGCTCAAGAGTGACTGGCCGCGAACGCTCGATGAGCTCGAACGACTCGGTAAATCCTCCGCCCGAGACTGAGTATGGCGGGCTGCGCAAAATGCCCTTTGGATAGATCCCTCTTGAATGCTAATTCTGGAGAACCCCATGAAATATATCGCGATCAACCTGGAAGAAAAATTGGCCAGATTTTCAGAACATTGGTCCCCCAAGATCATTGCTCAGATGAACGATTACCATTTCAAGTTGGTTAAATTGCGAGGCAACTTCATTTGGCACAGACACCCGGACACAGACGAGGTCTTCATCGTTCTCGACGGGGAGATGAGGATCCAATTCCGTGACGGACAAGTTACCCTGAGGGCAGGTGAGTTGTTCGTCGTCCCGAAAGGGCTGGAACACAAACCATTCGCCGAGCATGAATGCAAGATCATGCTCGTCGACCCCGCAGGTACTCTAAACACGGGCGACGCGGGTGGTGATAGGACCGCCGAAGACAACGTTTGGATATGACCGGAGCCGACTACTCCATGAACCCAAGAGGGGTAGCCTCTTCTGGCGCCCGTCCTTAAAGTGGGAAAGGAAGCTCTGAACCATAAGTCGGTGCTCGTGGTCCGTCGTCCGTGGTTTATTGTAAACAGACTAAGATTTGCGCATTCACGGCTGTTCGAGCAACGGGGCCAGGGAATTTGATTTTCAATCGAACGACGTGAATTGATCGTTACAACTGACCAATGACAACCGACAACTGACGGCACCAAAAAAACTGGGGAAACTCCAGATCCGGCTTGCCTTGACACCCCAATGACTTTCTCCCTATACTACAGCCGTCCTAGGGCAGATGGTTCTGGGTTCAATCGGACCAAGGAGCCTAAATTTAAGATGACAGGCAAACAACGCGTTGCCGCCGCTTTTAAGGGAGAGCTAGCGGATTACATCCCTGCCTATCCCATCACCGGTCAGGTCAATGCTCAGCTCGTGGGGGCTACCATTAAAGAATTCCTGACCGATCCCAAAGTCTTCGTGAAGGCCCAAATTGCCTCCTATGAACGGTTTAAACCGGACATCATCGTCATGGAAGCTGATCTCTTGAGAGAGGCTGAGGCCCTCGGGAATACGCTCAAATTCTCCCGCAATGGAATGTGTGTATCGGAGACTCTCTGCCTTGCCGAGAAGAATAAACTCGCGCGGCTCTCTCTTCCCGACCCCCACAAAACCGCCCGAATGCCCGACTACCTCGAGGCTTGCAGAGAGGCAAAGCGGCAACTGCCGGACTGCTCGGTCTCTGGGGTCGTCGCCGGACCCTGGACCATCGCCGTCGGCCTCAGAGGAGCAACAGAGCTCCTCCGGGATACATGGAAGGACAAGGATTACGTTCAGAAACTCATGGAGTTCACCACCGAGGTGGCCATAATCTTTGGAGAGGCCGTGAGAGAACAGGGCGTTGGTCTATCCCTGTCTGAGGCGCCTGCCTCCTGCAGCCTGATCTCTCCCAAGATTTACAAGGAGTTTCTCTTTGCCTATCACAAGCGGATCATCGACCACTTCAGAGAGAGGCGGGTGTTTGTGGGACTCCATATCTGTGGATACGTCGATCCGATTCTGGAGGACATGGTGGCGACCGGTGCCTCCAATCTGAGTATCGACGCCCCTTCGGATCTTGCCAGCGCGATGAACATGGCCAACGGAAAGGCGGTGATCATCGGAAATGTGAGTACGGATCTGTTCTCCCTTGGCAAAAAGGAAAATATAGAAAAAGCCATCAGGGACTGCCTGGAAACCACGGGGAAGAGGAGCGGCTATATCCTCTCGACAGGCTGCGAGGTGCCTGGTATCGCCCATCCGGAGACAGTCGAGTGGTTCATGGAAGCAGCCAGGAAATTCGGAAAGAACTGAGGGCGGGACGGAGACCCCCCATTTCTCAGACCTTGGCTTCGCCGAAGAGGCCCTGAGGGCGCCATATGAGAACGAAAGCCATAAAGAGAAACATAAAAAGCCGTTCAAAAAAAGGAACGTGCAACGTCCCGAAGGCCGTCAGCTGTCCCAAGATGAGAGATCCCACATAAGCTCCCGGAACACTTCTGAGCCCCCCAATCACCACGACTGCGAAGGCTGTGATGATATATTTGTGACCCATATCGAGATTGA
>CAYFYO010000090.1:0-14670 GCA_964347335.1 uncultured Thermodesulfobacteriota bacterium | reverse complement strand
ACCGTCAAAGATGACAAATTGCCGGGGCGCCTTTTTGATCCGAAACCCGATGGCCCAGATGCCGGTAGGCGGATTCTCGAAGAGGCGGAGTTCCAAAAGGCGGTGGAACTCCTTTACACGGTGATTGGCTGCGATCCGGAAACGGGCCGGCCCAGTCGAGGAAAACTGATTGAGCTGGGCCTTGAGTGGGCAAATGAGTGAGCAGAGGCGAGGCTAGTCAGAGACGACGTCTTCAATCGGCAATCCCATCTCCCTGAGCTCCTTCTTACTGCTTTCCACGATGCTGAGGTACCTCCGATCTCTTGGTTTTCCAGATTCCTCGTCATAGGCTTCGGGATACAGATAACCCTTGGGAGGTTCCTTTAGCCGATTTTCATATTTTTCGAGGAGCTTCTTGACAAAGGGGAGGGCCTCCTTTCTCGTCATCTCGGCAGCGACGCGTCCCATCTCCACATTGAAGGCCATTTCGATTGGAAGAACGCTGTCGGTAATGACCGCTTTGGAGGGGTGAGTTGCCTCCACATGACCCCCTGATGGGACGATCGAAAGCAAGAAGGCAGCCGTTTCATAGTAGTACATGTCGGTGCCTCCACCGGAGGCGAGATACCCGAGATTGAGATTTGGATATTTTGTATTTCTGGTCGTCGCTTGATTGATCAACGCATCCACCCAGAGCATGGCCCGGGTCGTCGACACTTTCTGTTTGAAGTGAAGGGCCGCGTTGAGGTTGTACTTCCCCTTGAATAGGAGAGGACCGACGAACATGTAGGCGGTTCCGACAACCGCTGTACCTTCCGGGCCTCCCCCGTACCCGCCCAGAAGAGGGGTTGAGACAGAGCATATGTTGGCGCCCCAACGATTGTAGAAGGCGGCTTTGTTGAGCGCTTCAAAGTCGACAATGAACTCGGATAAGGAATCCACGTAGAACCCATCACTCGGTTGGAGTCCGAATTCGGGGTTGCACGCGGCAATTGTGGAAGCGGCGTGGGTAGAAGTCGAGATGTTGTTCAGAATGGGCATCCCGGGTTTTCCGGCTCGCCTCAACCCCTGGTGGGCAAGCTCAACTGTTCGGATACAGGCGAGTAGCTCGAGAGGGGATTTGACCCGATAGGGTTTTCCCCGCATCTTTACCAGCGATGGAACTCCGACTGAGTCACATCCAGGAATCCGCGCAAAAGCCTCCACCAGATTCAAGAATATCTGCTCACTCGAAGCATAGACCCCTCCGCTCAGGTGAAACCAGGGCAGGGTGCCATCATCTGGCCGCCGATTTTTCATGGCCTTTTTTTCAGCCCCTTCGCCAAACCAGACTTCCCCTTGAATCGCTCTCATGGCCTGTTCGACCTCGTTTCGGGTGAACTTCACATTGCGGCTCGTTGTGGGGACGTAGATCCCCACATCGACAAAGAATTCAAGGGCAGCTTCGAAGACTCGGTCTGCGAGCGTATCGTCCGAGGGAAGTGGGTTGTTGGGATCGTATTTGATATCATACTTCTTGATGGCTTCACCGAGCTTTGGGATGAAAAGATTCATGTAGAAGTCCATGTTCTGCATCATCTGGCCTTCTTCGGTTCGCATACAGATGTCAATAAAATCGAGCATTTCTCCTCCAATCTCCCCTTCTATTTCCCCATCCCCAGGCGAGCATCCCCCATGGCCTTCTCGAGCCTGCCGAGATTGGTCTCATCTTCGAGCCATTTCATGAACCTCACATGATGCCGGAGATACCGCAGGTATTCATGGGGAGAGACTTCCGTGGTGTAGAACTCCTCTAGGTCCCAGTTCAAGACATAGATATTGCTCGCTTTGATCACGGCTGGGAGGTATGTCCATTCGGACGGGTTCAGCGGAGGAAGACCAGAGGAGGGGGCGAGGGTCTCTTGATACCCCTCGAGAAAGGTCGTGACTTTGTTGAGTTGGAGATGCCCGTCTCTCTCTCCCTCCCACGTCGTACAGAAATATGTGATGGCAAGGGCGACGTCGAAGCACCGGGCGTCCATTTTCGTCCAATCAAAATCGAAAAGCCCCGTGATCTCTCCATGTTCGAACTTCAGGTTTCCTGGGTGAAAGTCGCCGTGAACTGCCAGATGGATCATCTCCTCGTATGCCTTCTTGTCAATTCCGGTTCGGGTGAGATCGATGACTTTTAGGATCGTATGGAGATTCTTCAGGAAATAAGAGTCAAATTCTGTGCTTCCGGCGCTCTTGGCGAAATCCCTTGCATGCTCGGCCACCACCGTCAGGAGATCGATGATTCTCGGTTCGTACCTCCTCCCTTCCGGCACCAGATCAATCACGGCGGCATGGTATTGGGCGAGAACCGCCGCCGCTTTCCGGACTTCTTTATCGCTACAGTCCGGGTGGTCCCAGGTATACCTGTCCTCACCTGGGAGGAATTCAGAGAGAGAAAAAAAGACCCCCTCCCGATGCGCTTCCCCATCGATATGCCGGAGATGTTTGATGTAGGTTCTTCCATCTCTGGTCCGGACAAGGGGGGCAACGAGTCCGAAATCCTTCTTAATGAGATGGTCGATGATTGCATGCTCAAACCTTACCTCCTCCTCCCTGATCCCATCCTTGTATCTCCGAAAAAGATACCTCCGCTTCTGGTCGTCTGTGAGGGTCTCGACCTCATAACTGATGTTCACATAACCCCGCTCGAGCTTCTGAATCCGCCTGAGGTCTCCAATTTCATAGTTTTTGGCGATAAGGTCTCCGAACTCCTCAGCCTTCATCGCCTCGTTCTGTCCCATCGCGAGCACTCCTGCCTTCACTCGGCAGCCCAACGAGCCGGTTGACCAAGGCCACGGCCTCATATCCGGTCTCTGCGTATCCGTCCGCACCAATTTCATCGGTCCACTCCGGTGTCACAGCCCCCCCACCGACGATCACCCGGTAGTCTGCTCTCTTACCCATTCCCGTCAGTGCATCGATCAGGTCTTTTTGTCCGATGAGCGTCGATGTGAGGAGCGCTGAGAGGGCGATGACATCTGCATGGCATTGGTCGGCAGCATCGATAAACTTGAAGAGATCCACATCGACCCCTAAATCGTGAACTTCGTAGCCCGCTGTTTCAAGGAGAATCTTCACAATATTCTTCCCAATGTAGTGAAGATCTCCCTTCACTGTACCGATGACGATGGTTCCTTTCTTCTGGCGCTTCACACCGAGCTCCTGGATTTTCGGTTGGAGGATGACCATTGCCGACTGAAAAACCGCGGCAGCCTTCATCAGTTCCGGGAGGAATATCTCTTCATTCTCAAATTTGTCTCCAATGATATTGAGCCCAGGGGACAGGGCTTGCTCGATGGCCTCGACGGGACCGATCCCGCTTTCCAGGGCCATTTTCGTATGCGCTGTGACGGCCTCCTCGTCCAATGCCACCATAGCGTTCTTCAATTGCTTCAACATATCCTGCCTCGTCATGGGTTCTCCCTTTCATCATGAGGGCTCTCGCCGTGTCATCACCCGTGAGTCGTCTCGTGGCCTCAAACGGAGGTCTTACTCAGGAATCTTCGACATGGAGGGCCCAACTCATCGAGCCCGAAGGCGGTCTTGGTAAAGGGCCTCGTATAAGGGTTGACAGGATTCATAGGCCTCCCGGAGGCGGGGTACGTCCTGGACCGTGAGATCGAATTTTTCCATGTCTTTGATAAAGCCTGTGCTATCGGCGGCATCGAGGTGCCACTGCTCCCATGTCTTCCATTCTGGTTTGAACTCCGCCTTCCAGGTCAGAGACTGGGGCAGAAACGGAATGTCCACGGCCTCACAATAGGCCTTGACCACCCCATGTGGATCCTCGACTAGGTCTTCCGCATCGACGACAGCCGGTGTCTTGCCTGTCATCTTGGTCACCATTTCAAACATTCGGTGTTGGGCTTCGTAGCCCGTCTCTTCCATGGTGAATTCAGGGTTCAACTTGTAATGAGAGGGCAGTGTCCAGGTGGGATCGCGAGTGATAAAGGTATTCACGAAGTTCCCGAGAAACTCCTGATCAGCCCGGCTGATGACGTGGTAACACATATCTTTGAAAAAAACCGGCTTCTTTTCGGCCTCTGAACGGATGAAAGCGAGGATGTCCGGAAAATCGAGGGGAGCCGTGGGGTCCACATTCATGTGCACGGCTTCGGCCCGTCTTTCTTTGGCATAGAAGAAGTAGGAAAATGGCTCGTGAATGATCTTGAAGTCATTCCTTTCCATCATCATCCGCTCAAAACCCGTCGAGATGGAGCGCGGGACAGACCAGAGGGCCAGGATGGTGTTCATGGGGGTCCTCCTTTCTCAATTTTGTGAGGGTTCCCATCCGGTGGCGACAGGAAATGTTCGCCAGTCTTGTTGAAACGAGAAAGCTTGCCTCCAAAATCTCTCAAACCGATTCCGCTCTCTCCAGGGCGGATCGGAGAAGACAGTGCAACAGAACATTCGCTCCTGCCTCGCAATCATCCCAATTCGTATTCTCCACTTCCACATGGCTTCGGCCCCCGATGCTCGGCACAAATATCATCGCCGTTGGGGCAATCTGACTCATGTAGCTGGCATCGTGTCCAGCCCCACTGACCATGGGGTGGCTGGGAAAACCTAACGCTTCAGCAACGTCCAAAACCCTTTTCACCAGTCGTTCATCAAAAGGCGCGTGTCCGACCCGCCAAGTCTCTTCGATCCGGATCAGGCAGCCCCTGGCCTTTGCAATCGCTTCAAAGTCTCTCTTCACGTCTTCCCAGGCCCGAAGGGCCAGGTCGTCGTTCCAGGAGCGGATATCCACGGTAAAGTGGACTCTGTCTGGAATGATGTTTCTCGAATTGGGCTCGTTCTGAATCTCTCCGACAGTGGCAACCATGTTGCCGCCCATTTTGGCGGGCAAGGCATTCACATTCAGAATCATCTCGGCTGCGGCGCATAGGGCATCGTTTCTCCCTTCCATCGGCGTCGGCCCCACTTGGTTGGCCGTTCCCTCCAGGTAAACATCGTACCAATGAAGGCAGACAATTCCCTTGGGGACGCCGATTGTTTTTCCCTCTTTTTCGAGAATGGGCCCCTGTTCGATATGATATTCATAGTAGGCGTGGACGGGCCATCTTCTGGCCGGGAGTTTTCCTTGATAGCCGATTCTTCGGAGTTCTTCACCGAATCTCTTTCCTAGAACATCGGTTCTCCCGTATACCCAGTCTCGGTCCAATTTTCCGGCCCAAACGCCAGAACCCACCATTGCCGGGGCAAACCGCGATCCTTCTTCATTGGTCCAGTCGACAATCACAATCGGTCTTTCCGTTTCGACCCCATGCTCATGGATCGTGCGCAGCGCCTCGAGGGCTCCCATGACACCGAGTATCCCGTCGAAGCGGCCACCTCGAGGCTGGGAATCGATGTGGGATCCACTCATAACCGGCAATAGGTCGGCGTTTTTCCCAGGCCTTCTCCCGAAGATATTCCCCATCTCATCGGTCGTGCATTCGAGATTGATCTGCTCGAGCCACCGAACGAATAGATCCCTGGCTTTCTTGTCTTCGTCTGACAAAGCGAGCCGCTGAACCCCCCCTCGAGGTGTCGCCCCAATCTTGGCCATCTCCTCCATGGCGTTTCGAAGACGCTGGCCATTGACTCGAAGCTTTTTCAAATCCATGGATTCTCCCTCCCACGGGCGCCAAAAGGATAGGCGAACAAGTTTCGGATAAGATGTCTTGTTCGACTGAGGTCAATCCACTCCCTCGACCCGGATCGACCATAATCCTTTTAGCACGGCAATGACGGATAGATTCACCAAGGGAGTTCCTTATTCAACAGTTTTTGATAGAAACGGTTGGGTAAGAAAGCTTGTCGATGAATCTCATCGTCATAGTACCGTGTTTGTATGGTGAAAGGTCTACGGACTTCCCGGGGGTCCAGCTGTAAGGATCCTATGGAAAAAGCCCACCAGTTTCCCGGGTAGGTGGCAATCGTTGTTGCATAAAGGTCTACCAATGGAAATACGCCCTTCAGGCTATTCTGAATTTCGATAACAATATCCTTGTGAAACTGTAATGACTCGCAATGGGTGACAAAAAAGCCATCATCTCCCAATGACCTCAACACATCGTCAAAGAACTCTTTTCTGAAAAGACTCCTCGCGAACCCGATGATATCTGTGGAATCGATGATGACAGCGTCGATCTGAGGAGGGGCTTTCTTCATAAAATCGGCTCCATCCATGATCTTTATTTCGACTCTCGGGTCGGCAACCCCACATGAGACGGTTGGAAAATACTTCTTCGAAACATCAATGACCTGTTCGTCTATTTCTACGAAGTAAATCTTTTCCACTGTCTCATGTTTGAGAACTTCTCGAACCACGCCGCCATCACCCCCACCGATGACGACGACGCGCTTCGGGCTCGGATGGGCGTGCATGACAACATGGGTTAGCATTTCGTGATAAAAGAATTCGTCCCTCTCAGTCAGCTGAACGATTCCATCTAGGATGAGCATCTTTCCAAAATACGAATTCTCTATAACGAGGATCTCTTGGAATTTGCTCTTGGCCGAGAAGAGGACCTTCTCGACCTCATAGGTATATTCGATCGGTGCATAGGGTTCTTTTTCGAAGAACTTTATCATTTTGTCACTTCCCTCCACTAAATGAGAATGGAATTTGGTATCGAAAACCCGTTGAATTCGGAGGCATAGGATACCGTGTAAGCCCCTCCGGACAAAATGAGGAGCAAATTGCCGATATCGGGTTCGGGGAGCCTAACATTTCTGTCGATGACATCGAAGCTATCACAACTTGGACCTGCGATGGTCCAGTGCCTAGAGGATTTTCCAGAACTCTCCGTAAGATAGGTGTATTGAATGCCCCCCAGGCTCTCCATTAATCCATTGAAAACACCAACATCGATGTAAAGCCAGTCTTCGTCACGTCTTCGGGCCTTCCCGATAACCTTTGTTACGAGGATTCCGGCATCTCCGACGACGGCTCTGCCAGGTTCGATGTGTATTTCCACATCTTCTGGAAATTTGTCACAAATGAGTCTATTGATGTTTTTTTCTATGGTGTCGATATTCAAAACGCTTTTTGTATAATTTATGGGATAACCCCCACCAATGTTTAAGATCCGAAGTCTTCTCCCCTCTTTTTGAGCGATGTCCCATAGGATCTTTGCCTTGTCCAGGGCGATATTCCAATTATACAGATTCGTGCACTGTGATCCGACATGGAATGTAATCCCAACGGGATTTAAGCCTCGTTTTTGCGCCTCAGACAATAGCTCAGCAGCCTCATCCAGTTCTCTCCCAAATTTCCGACTTAGAGGCCATTGGCTTCCCTCATTGGGGACAGAGAGTCTGACGTAGACATTGGACGCGGGTGCCCATCTGGCAATTTTCTCGACCTCGTCGGGGGAATCATAGGCAAAGTGATTGATACCATAGGCATGGGCCTTTTGTAGGAACTTGATAGACTTCACTGGGTTGCTCGATATGATTCGCTCTGCCCTGACGCCAATTGAGGCGAGCATGGCCAACTCTCCCTCCGAGGAGATTTCAAATCCCGTCCCTTGGTCTGAAACAAACCTCGAAAGCTCAGGGTCAGGATTTGCCTTGACTGCGTAAAAAACCTTCGCGTTCCTGATATTGCGGCCAATCGTGGAAGTCTTTTCTCTCACCTTCTCCTTGTCGAGAAGGAGAAACGGAGTTTCAACATTCTCTTTATCGACATACTCTAGGGTCTTGAACAGCGTGGACTTTGAGACGATTTGTGCATGGATTTTCTCTAGTTTGAACGTTCTCGCTTTCATCGTTGCTCCTCAGAAATCTTCGGATCTCTCCGCCAATCCCATCCCCATTCCCATGACGGCGGACCGTGCACCAGAGTCAAACATTCTAATTTGCAGGTCCCTGAATTTCAATTGGTCTATTTGTGGCGACCCGTCGGGTGTTGCGCATTCGGATGCCGCCTGAGGGAATATTCCTTCCCCCTATGTTTTCTTTTTCGTCTCTCCTGGACAGCGCGTCTGTGGGTGAGGGCGGCCTGGTATGCCACCTCGATATTCTGCCGCCTCATCCCTCCCACCAGGCCGGAACTCGTCCCAAATATAAACCCCCCACCAGTCGCCGCCACCTGGATGATATGACCGACGACCTCTGCGAGATCCTCCCTGTCTCGGCTTAGAAATAGATATTTGGGATCTAGATTTCCCCACAAGCAGGTTCGTTCCCCATATTTGGCCTTGAGGTGGGCCAAATCCATCCCAGCCGCTGGCTCTAGGCAATGGACCCCGTGGAAACCAAGTTTCACAATATCATCAAAAACAGCCTTGAGATTCCCATCAGAGTGGAAGAATACGGGCATTTTTGTCGAGGCCATGCCCCTGATCTGCCTCGCTAAGGATGGGAAGAGGATCTCTCTCAAAAGATCAGGATCCGTGATCGTGCCCTGTCGGTATGCGATATCATCGGCAATCAAGACGCCGTTTGCCCCGTGGGCTGCTGCCTGTTCAGCGAGGCCGATGTTGAGCCTCTCGACCCCATCGATCAAGTCGATAATCTGCTGGGTCCCTGTGACGAAAGCGCTGAGGAACGTCTCGAACCCCATGAGCCTTATCCCCCATCCAAATACCCCGTCGACGATGACGAAGACAAACCGGTCTGAACGGGTGGCCCATGAACGGAGGTCCCCCCAACGGGCATTCCTCGCCTTTGGTAGGGATGAAAGGGGAGTCGGCCACTCTGGTGATTCACACACCGCATCGATTCCGAGCCGGCTTGTTAAAGCCAGACGCTCTGGGAATGCCACCTGGTCAACTTCGAGAAACCCCTGAACAATCTCATCGGCTATGGTGATTTCACCCGTCGGGATTCGGTCAGGCTCCCGATGTCGAATGGCGAGGAATACTCTTTCTCTCGAATCCATACTTCCCTCGAGAATTTCAATTTGATTGCCCATGAATCGATATCTAGAAAATCGGCGTACCCTATGATAGATTGTATCTTCCTTGGCCCCGGCCCCCCATTTTCTTTAAGGAACGGAGAAGGGAGATGGAAGGATTCTTTAGTAAGGCGCTCCACATTGACCTTTCCAACCAGACCCACACGGTTGAAACCATCGATGATGCTGTTTTTCAACGTTACCTCGGAGGGAAGGGACTTGCAACCCATCTTCTTCTCAGGGAAAATCCTCCGGGGGTCGATCCCTTTTCCGAGGATAATCGTCTGATCCTCGCGCTGGGATCTGCCACGGATACCCCCGTGCCCGGTTCGAGCCGCTATGGGGTCTTCACCAAGTCGCCACTGACTGGATTTTACTCGGAATCCTACTCCGGAGGAAAGACCGCTGAGCCGATGAGTCGAGCTGGATACGATGCCATCATTCTCCAAGGAAAGAGTCCCGATCCTGTCTTTTTGGAAATCAGCGACGAGGCCGTGACTTTTCACGATGCCAGCGGCCTGTGGGGTAAAGGAACCTATGAGACTCAGGAAGCCGCGCTCGAGCGGGTAGATGTCAAAGGGGCCCAGGCTATCGTTATTGGACCCGCAGGGGAGAATCTCGTTCGTTTCGCGCTGATCGAAAACGACTATTGGCGGTCGGCCGGGCGAACAGGCGTTGGTGCTGTCATGGGATCCAAGAGAGTCAAGGCCATCACCTTTCATGGCGAGGCAAAAAGACCGCCTGCGGATGAAGGCCGCGTGGCAGCGTTCCAAAGAAAGACCCTCGCGAAGTCCAAAGACAACCCGGGCGTGGCAGCCTACAAGAAACTCGGCACACCGATGATGGTGGCTCTGCTCACGGATGTCGCCTCCTTCCCGACCCGATACTGGGCTCAGGGAACGTATGAACACTGGGAGAAGCTGACGGCTGAGACGATGAATCAGAGGCTCGGTACACAGCCCCGGGCGTGCAACAAATGCTTCATGGCCTGCGGTAAGTTATCGGTCGTTCAGGAGGGCCGCCATAAGGGGCTTAAGCTCGAAGGACCGGAATACGAGACGATCTATGCTTTTGGTGGACTCTGCATGATCGATCGTATCGAGGAGATTGCCTACCTCAACGATATCTGTGACAACCTCGGGATGGACACGATCACGGCCGGAAACCTGGCCGCTTTTACCATCGAAGCTGCACGGAGGGGGAAAGTCTCAGAAAAACTGGATTACGGGGATGTCGACGGGATTGCCCAGCTCCTCCACAAGATCGTCAACCGCGAGGGAACGGGTGCGGTTTTGGCGGAGGGCATTCGATTTTCCAGCAGGGAGTGGGGACTCGAAGATATCGCCATCCATGTCAAGGGGATGGAACCGGCCGGGTACGATCCAAGGTCTCTTAAAGGCATGGGACTCGCCTTTGCCACATCCGACCGGGGCGCCTGCCATCTCCGGACGACCTTCTACAAGCCTGAGCTCGCAGGGATCAGTCCTCCAGACGAGATCGACGGAAAGGCCAAGATATTTGTGGATTTCGAAGATCGCCTCAACATCTTTGACACCATGATCTTCTGTCGGTTCTATCGGGATCTGTACCCATGGGAAGACCTGAGGGAGGTTGTGGAAGCCACGACCGGTATGGAGCTCACGGAGAACGATCTCCGTGGAATCGCCTGCAACATCTCCAATGCCACGCGAGAATTCAATATTCGCGAGGGGCTCACCCGGGAAGACGATACGCTCCCAAGGCGGTTTTTTGAGGAGCCCATCGAAGGGGGCCGAATCATCCGGCGAGAGGACTTCAATCGACTCCTTGCAGAATACTACGAATTGAGAGGCTGGGATAAAACAGGAATACCACGGTAACAGTTCGCAGGGATCAGTGACGGTGATCAGTCATTGGGATTCAGATTCCTCGAGATTTGAAACGAAGCATTTTGACGCTACTGGGTTTTGAACATTAGAATTTGGCATTTGTTTCGGATTTCGACCTACCCGCAATACCCTTGACATATTTCAATCAAGTACTTGAAATTGTTCATGGAGGGCGGATATTCGGATTTCGGATTTGTGAAACGGGAACCTTCATCAGATCTGAAAAGCAGAGACGAGACAGGCTTTAGATTCTGATAGTTCAGGGA
Organism: uncultured Thermodesulfobacteriota bacterium; assembly: GCA_964347335.1. GTDB lineage: Bacteria > Desulfobacterota > BSN033 > WVXP01 > WVXP01 > WVXP01. The sequence continues at coordinate 3,637 of CAYFYO010000090.1, read as the reverse complement.
GGGCAGAGCCATGTCAAAGACGGAAGACCTGCTTCGGGCTAGAGAAGAGAGCGTTCCTCGCGGGCCTTTTCATGTGACGCCTTTTTTTGCCGCTGAGGCGAAGGGGGCGGTTATCAAGGATGTCGAGGGCCGAGAATTCATCGACTTTGCGGGCGGGATTGGGGTGATGAACGTTGGTCATTGTGCCGAAGGTGTGGTCGAGGCGATCAAAGATCAGGCCGAGCGGTTCACGCACACCTGTTTTCACGTCGTTATGTACGAACCGTACGTGGAACTTGCCCGAAAGATGAACCAGATAACACCGGGGAGATTCTCCAAGAAGACGATGTTTGTCAACAGTGGTGCTGAGGCCGTGGAGAACGCCGTCAAGGTGGCTCGCTATGCCACAGGGCGACCCGCCATGATCGCCTTTGAAGACGCCTTTCACGGTCGCACGCTTCTCGCCCTGACCCTAACGAGCAAAGTCAAGCCCTACAAGTATGGATTCGGCCCCTATGCCCCTGAAATTTACCGGATTCCTTATGGGTACTGTTACCGATGTGCCTTTGGCCTAGAATATCCTTCATGCGAAATTCACTGCGCCGATTATCTCAAAGAGGTTTTCTATACCCACATTTCGGCGGAGAATGTGGCCGCTGTCATGACAGAGCCGGTACTCGGAGAGGGGGGATTTGTCGTTCCTCCAGAGGGGTGGCATCGAAAGATCAAGCAGATCTGTGAGGCCAATGGTATCCTCTATATTGATGATGAGGTTCAGGCCGGATTCGGTCGGACGGGAAAGATGTTTGCCATCGAACATTTTGGGGTGGAGCCGGACATCATCCTTACGGCCAAATCCCTTGCCGGAGGGCTCCCCCTGGCTGGAGTCACCGGGAAGGCAGAGATCATGGACGCCCCCCATGTGGGGGGTCTTGGCGGAACCTATGGAGGCAACCCCTTGGCTTGCCGAGCAGCACTGGCCGTGATTGAGACCTTTGAGAGGGAGAACCTCCTCGACCGTGCCGAGGCAATTGGGCGGAAGGTCATGGACCGTTTCAGGAAGATGCAGGAGGAGCACGAGATTATCGGAGATGTTCGTGGTGTGGGAGCCATGGTCGCCATGGAGCTCGTGAAGGATCGGGCGACCAAGGAGCCGGCCAAGGACGAAACCGGTCTACTGGTCAAGAAATGTTATGAAAAGGGGCTCATCACGATTTCTGCAGGCACCTATGGGAACGTGATGCGTATTCTCATGCCCCTCGTGATCACGGATTCTCAACTCGAGAAGGGACTTGCTATCCTGGATGAGTCACTGGGAGAAATTCAATCTCATTGACTTCAGAGAGGGGAAGTGTTCACGACGGAGGCGGAGAGTGCGCCAAGAGGGAGAATTCTTTGTTTGTCGGGAGACGGCGACAAACAAGGAATTTGTTTCACCCCCTTCGGGACGATGTGTGGGCCGTAGGCCTGACGGTTTTGGTCAATCGTTTTCTTCCGATTGGCCAAAAGAAAGCGTCTCGGCGTCCCGAGCGTCTCTGCGGTGGAAATAATGCTGGGTCAATGACATGGGGGAGAAATTGGCTGAACCGGTTCTCGGGCCTTTCTGAAAAATCAGCTATGGGAGGCGGTTTATGCTCTTAAGAGAACCTCTGTCGAAAGCGGCGAGGTTCTTTTCTCAAAAGGAGGCCGTTGTTTGTGGGGGCGATCGATTCACCTACGGCCAGTTTACAGACCGGGTTTTTCGATTGGCCAATGGTCTCCACCGCTTGGGCATCGGCAAGGATGGAAGATTCGCCATTCTTCACCCAAACTGCCATGTTTTCATGGAGGCGTACTACAGTGCGGCTTTAATCGGGGCGGCCCTCGTCCCCATCAACTACCGGCTTTCTCCACGGGAGATTACTTATATCCTTGAAGATTCGGAAAGCCAGCTTCTCATCGCCTCACCGGACTTTCGGCCGATACTCGAGAATGTCCAAAAGCGGGCCGAGGGGGTATCGAACGTCCTTTTCAGTGGGAAGGGCGGATCTTATGAAGCGTTCCTTTCAGGATCTTCTGAAGAAGCGCCGCCCGTGGTTCCGTTGGAAGGAGCAGATCTCGCCCAGATTTACTATACGAGTGGAACGACGGGACGACCGAAAGGTGTAATGCTCAGTCACAATAATGTGACGAGTCATGCCCTCGGAACGATAGCGGAGCTCCACCTCACCGATAGCGACGTCTGGGTTCATGTGGCGCCCATGTTTCACCTGGCCGATGCATGGGCGACATGGGCGATTACGTGGGTGGGGGGAAGGCACGTGATGATACCTCATTTTGAGCCGAAAAAGGTTCTTGAGACCTTTGAACGAGAGCGAATCACCCTTACCAACATGATTCCCACGATGCTCAATCTGATGGTCAATGAACCCGGGGTGGAACGGTATGACTTTAGCAGTCTCAGAGTCCTGTTGAGTGGGGGTGCACCGATTGCCCCGGACGTGGTTCGAAAGATTATCGAGACCTTCAGGTGTGACTACATCCAGACTTACGGAATGACCGAAACGAGCCCTTATCTGACACTCTCTATTCTGAAGGAACACCTGAAAAGACTGCCCGATGAGGAGCAGCTCAAGTACAAGGCAAAGACAGGACGTGAGTTTGTTGGGGTGGAATTGAAGGTGATCCGGGAAGATGGCACAGAGGTGAATCCGGATGATCAAGAAGTGGGGGAGATCATCGCCAGGGGAGAGAGCGTCACCCGAGGGTATTGGAAGCTTCCCGAAGAGACTCGAAAGGCGATCCGTGATGGCTGGCTGTATACGGGAGATATGGCTGTCATCGATCAGGAGGGCTATATCAGTATCGTTGATCGAAAAAAGGACGTGATTCTCACTGGCGGAGAAAACGTCTACTCCACCGAGGTAGAGCATATCATTTATAAGCATCCGGCGGTTTTAGAAGTAGCCGTCATCGGAGTCCCTGACGAGAAATGGGGAGAAGCGGTGAAAGCGGTGGTCGTCTTAAAACCGGGGAAGGATCTGACGGAACGGGAAATCATCGATTTCTGCAAGGCCGATTTGGCGCATTACAAGAGCCCAAAATCGGTCGATTTCGTCGATTCCCTGCCGAGAACCGGATCGGGAAAGATTCATAAAAAAGGGATCCGAGACCGATACCGGAAGGGGTATGACAAGGGGGTCCACTAGGAAGGGTTTGGATTTTCTCCGGTCAGCATTCGTGTCATCTCAGCGTGCTCCATCCGGCGCCTTGCCGCTCTCATGAGGTGGATGAACTCCTCGAACGCGATGGGGTGTTGGAAATCCGGACGGAAGACTTCTGTATGGTAAAACGCTGAGATCGTCTCACAGAGAACCCTCAAACGTGTTCGCAAAACAGCGGCATCACCCCTTTTGGATCGAAAACACCATCGTGTTCCATCCTGAAAACGGCATAGGTAGGCAAGTCAATGATTTCGGCCAGTTAAACAAGCCCATGCAAGCCCAAGTAACCCCATGTTGTCACTTTTTGACACTGGGGTTTGGGCTTTTTGTCTAGTCAGATGGAAGGTCTATGCTGAGGGCGTGGAAGGTGTGAGGCTTGGACCCTCAGCCTTTCGATTTGCCTTTGAAATATTGCATGATCGGTATTAGTGCGAATCTGCGTAGTACATCTTGTA
>CAYFYO010000089.1:0-14818 GCA_964347335.1 uncultured Thermodesulfobacteriota bacterium | reverse complement strand
GGCCTGATTTTTCCTCTCAAAGAATCAGGCCAGAGTCAAAATCATCTCTTGGGGACTCTGTGGACTCAAGCGGCCCTGAGCAGGGCCGAAGAGCCTGCCCTGAGTAAAGTCGAAGGGGAGCGGGCGAGAGAGAGGGGTAGGCCTTATCCTGAAAAGCAAGTGTGAAGACATTTAATGCGTTCGTATGAGATTTCCGAGACAAAGAAGTTTTCGACGCTGAGGCTTTGCCGTCAGCGGCCGACTCTTATGTTGGGCAGAGGGGGGCAGGTCAAGAAGAAAAGAACGAATCTGCAGTCCATTGCCTTCTGCTCTCTTCCTCTATGAGTCTTATCACTTCGTCCAATTTATCGTTAGCCCTTGAAATCAGGACCTCTGAATAATCGATGTTGTGAATGGCTTTCCCCTCCTTGACCAGATTGAAGTTCCGTTTTGCTTCCTCGAATATGTTCTTATAGGATACGTATATCTTCTTCCCCTTTCGCCTCTTGCTCTCCATAAGCCGCGTGACCCTCTCGATCTTGGCAGCAGTTTGGGACAAGAGGTCCTCCCCGGCGGCTAACCAACCGTCCAGAATCTTGCCATAACCCTGCTCATGGCACCGGACGCAACTGGCACGGATGTTTTCTGGTTTTGATCTCTTTCCCTGTGCCGTGTCCCAGTGGCAATCCGCGCAGTCAATGACCCCGGCCTTCAACCCAGGGATCTCCTTCACTCCCGAACCTCCTTTCCCGTAAAAGAGGTTTGACGCCGTCATGTGGCAATCTTCACACTTTACCCGGCCCAGGGATCCGACATGGTGACAGTCCGAGCAATTCTTAAAGAATGTCTTTCCATGATCTTCCCGGGGGGAGTGACAGGCTTCGCAATCCATCCCGTTGTCTTCCCCATGCCTGTCATGGGGAAACGTTACCTCTCCGAAAGGCACAAGCCACTTGCCTATTTCATTATGGCACAGGGTTGAGCATGACAGTTTCAAATCGTAGGCACTCGGCACGTAGTCCTTGGAGATCATCGCCATGGCCTCTTGAGCCTTGTTTCTTGAAACGTTCAATAGCTTCAGCGCGTATTCAATGTTGTGAGCGGCCTTTCCTAGAAGGACAAAGCTGTAGTTCCGTCTCGCCTCATTCAGCAAATGCTGGGCCTTCCTTAGCGTAACCATTCCAATTTTCTCTTTGTCGAGCCCATACAGTTTGCTCTGGACAGTGTAAATTGCTTTATTCGTCTCAAACTCGGCCTTGGCAATTAAGTCTTGCCAGTTCCTCAACATTCCGTCATAGCCTTCCCCATGACAGTTGACACACCTTGCCTCAAAGGCGCTCTGATCATAAGAAGCCAAGTACAGAGCCTTTTCACCTCTTTCCATACTGCTATGACAGGCCGTACAGTCCAACTTAGCGAGATACATCCTGCTTGGAGAAGATGGAAGTCCTATCCCTCCCACTCCCTTATACATTTCCCGCGGACCTAAATGGACCTCTTCAACATGGCATTTACTGCAATTCGAATCGAAGTGTGCAACAGTCGGAATCTCCCCCTTATGATGGATGATCTCCGTGTGACACCGGTAACATTCGAGCTTGTAATCTGTCACATGATTCTTATGAATAAATTCAGAAGGATATTTTATTCCGATTATCTCAGGTTCATCATGGCACTCCACGCAACGGTTCGGGGGGACGTGCCCATCACCCTGAATCACATTGAGATGACACTCCCCGCAGGACACACCCTTTTCGATATATCTTTTGTGATTAAAGGCATACCCACTGATGTTTATGTCCCCCTTGGGCTCGGAGTGGCACGATGTGCAGTGTCCTACCGCGCATGAGAGACAACTCTCCAATGCCTCCCCTTCACTTTTTCCGTAGAAGTGACAGATAAAGCAATCCGTTTCGGTCACGGTTAAATGGGTCCCCTGAACGATCTGAGCGTGGCAGGTCGTACATCGAAGCCTCTTTCCTCGCCTCAATTCTTCCAGATGCAGGGCATGGTTGAAGATCACATTTTTGAAATGAATGCTGTTCTTTAGATTCTCTCTTTTATGGCACCCCCCTTGGAGACAGCTCTTATCGCTAATGACGGCGTGAGGTTTACTCGGATGTTTACCCGTTACGAAATAAGCCAAAGACAATTGGCCGTCTCTCCATTTCCCCCTGAGATGGTTTAGGAAACCCGGCTCATAATGGCACTGAATACAAGCCACGTCACGGTGGGAGGAGGATTTCCATGATTCGATGTAGGGTTTCATGTCGTGGCAAACCCCACAGAAAGTGGGGCTTTCCGTGAATTCATAAGTCAAAACGGTCAGCATCGCTAACGCTCCCGCGACGATGATCAAAAGTCCGTAGAGACCCCGCTTGTGCTCCTTCATGCCGCCTCGTATCGCTTGCATAAGCGCTCTCAAAAGCCTTTTCACTTCCTTCAGTGTCTGCTGCGGACTCACGGTTAAACCCCTCGAGAGAAACGAGAATTCAGTAATCGAAAAAAAGGAAAAAGACCCACCTTCCGAGGTAAGCCTTCAGATCAGCCCGGATATCTCTGTCCTAGCCTATTTCAGAACAACGCAGACCGTTTCAGGCGGACATCCCTATCTTAACAAAATCGAGGATTTTGTCAAACGGTTCTCATTCAATTCTCACACCGAGGAATACCGTTCAGAGAACACCAGAAGGTCCATTAACACGTCTCCATTCGAAATCTTATGTAGTCACCTCTCTCTCGCTATCCTCTCGGCCATCTTGCATGATACGAGCGGAAGATGTAATACTGAACATAAACCGCGGTCGTTCAACTCGTCCTGAATGCAAGAGTGATCAGATGGACCACACAACCTGCCGAGCCCGAAAAGGAATCGTTCCTCTCTCACTGGCGATGTCTTTTCTGCTTGTCCTGACATTGTCTGGCATGTCTGCCATCGGAATCGCTTTTTCTGGCCAGGACGCGGCATTGCTGCGTCTCCCGGCACTCGTAAGCATTCCGTGGTCACCGCTCAGCCAGGCCGGGACCGATCCAACAAAGGGGATGTTCCTTGTCGCCAGTCAAGACCTGCGGGATCCAAACTTCTCGGAAACCGTGGTGCTTCTGATCGACTACAACCCGCAGGGTGCCATGGGGTTGGTGATCAACCGCCCGACTCAGATGAAACTATCCACGGTGTTGCCGGAGATAGAGGGATTGAAGAAACGCAACGATACAGTCTACATCGGTGGGCCGGTCGCTCGGATGCAGATGATGTTACTCATACGATCCGTTGATCCGCCTGATGGCTCCCTCCACATCTTTGAGGACGTCTATGTGAGCTCAAGCGGGACGGTTATCCAGCGGATGATCGACGCTGTTCGCCCAGAGGAGCGATTTCGCATTTACATGGGTTATGCCGGGTGGGCGCCTGGGCAACTGGACCGAGAACTCTCGAGGGGCGATTGGCACCTCCTACAGGCCGATACAGAAACGCTCTTCGACCGAGCACCTCAAGAGATCTGGCAAGAGCTCATTCGTCAGAGTCCACTCTTGATCGCGAACCTGCAAAGACCAGATTGGGATGTCAAGTCAGCGCAAAAACCGTCATCCATGAGCCTTCCCTGACCTTAATCGGGCCCGTGGGAGCAGACGGCCGTTCCCCATCGTAAGGAATGAATGGATATTACCTCTCCCGGATTTCGATATTTCCCCCGGAAGTCTTCAGTGTAATCAAAGGGCCTCCGCCATTGATCTCGCCACGAAGAGACGATTTCCTCGCGGTTCCCTTCACCGTAACCGGCACGTCTGTAAATACGCCGCCTCCTGACGTTGATGCGTTGATTTCTGCTCGCAGGTCAGGCGGGATTTCCAGAGTGATACTCCCTCCAGAGGTTCGCAAGGTCACCGGGGAATCAATCTGATTCAACAACTCCGCCCGTATTGATCCCCCGGAGGTTCTCGCTCTCAGGTTGCCACGAATGCTTCTCAGGCGCAGACTGCCACCCGAGGTGTATGCCTCTAGATCGCCATCGACGCCATCAACGTAAATGCCCCCACCTGACGTTCTCGCCTTTACGGGCCCCTCGATTTCGCCCAGGTCAATGTCGCCGCCGGAAGTATGCAGAAAGGCTGGTCCTCGGCAGCGATCCACCGTAATGCTCCCCCCAGATGTTTCGGCATCGACCGGACCATCGATTTCGCCGATGGAAATACTCCCCCCTGATGTCCTGAGTCTCACTTGGCCTGTCAAATCGTCCACTCCAATACGACCCCCGGCTGTGTTAATGCCCAAGTAATAATGTTTTGGCACGCGACAGTCAAAATGAACCCGCAGCCTCTTTCTTCTTCTTGCCCAGCCACCCCGCCATTCTCCGCCTATGTGAACATCCCCGTTCCCATGATCAAAGGTCAGTTCAAATCTCTCAAACAGCTCTTCAGCCTGCTCTTTCTTACTGGTTCTCGCTTCGAGAAAAACGACGACGTCCACTCGTTCGGACTCGTGCGTTCGAACGTCGACCGAACCCTGGTCTGAATGGAGGTGGAGTGTTCCACCCTTTTTGACATCAAAACTCCTCTCAACCCGTTGTTCGCCGTTTTGAGCGAATGTCGTATTGGGCAGAAAAAGGAGTGGGCAGACGATCAAAAACAGGATAGACGCGATGTAGCGCTTCATGTCTGTCTCCTTCCGGAATTTGTTACAGTCGAAGTTCGCAGGTGAGAAATGCCCCTTTTTGCGGCTCAAGGCGGTCTTCGGCCATGAGCCCTCGAAGGATCACCCACGACTCCTCGGAAGTCGCTCCCAGCCGAAGGTGCTCTCCAACAATCAGAATACGCCAACTCAGAGATTCTTGGAACACGGATATCCTATGGCCCGCCGCCTTCTTCTATCTTCGCGTCGTGATGGATGCGAATACAACCCATCACGCTTTGGGCACCAGGGCATTGAGGGAGGTACTGCTCCAAAGCCTCGCGAGCGTCCCCTGCCTTGCCCTGCGGGACTTTGATATCGTAATGGACACGGATCTGCGTGATCTTCAGGATGCCATTGATATCTTCAATATCCCCTTCCACCAGAGCCCGATAACGATCCGCGTCAGTGCGAATCTGCTTTCTGGCCAGGAAACCGGCCAGGGTTCCCATCATTCAACCTCCGACACCGCCGATGATGTGGTCCAGTGTCGCTGGGTGCTCCTGCTTTGGCTCGGTCTGATAGAATCGCTTAATACCACCATGGACCCCATAGAACACCGGCTCCTTGAAGCCCTCGATAAAGGCTTTTCGGATCGGTCCTTCGACGCGCGTAATGTTGATTCTTGATGTGTGGATGAGTTTTCCCATCTTCTTCCTCCTCGGATACGGCATAATAAGACTTCCAGCCATGGGATGACTTCAGACTGGACCGGAAATCCTGCCAGACCGTTCCAGATTTATCAGGCGACGCCTCAGACGAACCATCTTACTGATTTCTTCCTGAAGTTCTCGGATCCTATCCTCAGTGACTGGATTCGCTTCACCTCCCTCCTGAAGCTCTTTTTCCCGATCGCGCTGGAGAAGTTCGAGCTCCCCCTCCTTCTCCACGATGAGCCTATCGAGTTCATCGATATCCCGAGGGTAAGAGTCACGGACCGAAGCGGCCTGACAGGCGATCAAAAGACCAACAATGGCAACCCCCAAAAACACAAGCATGCTCATCTTTGGGATGGAGATTTGGTGGGCATTCACCTCTTCCTCCTTCCTCCTGCTACACGCCCAAAGCCCATTTTCCCAAAGTTCCTTCAGGATCCACCCAAGACCGGACGTTATGCAGACGAAATACCCTCTCTGTTCACTCAGGATCTTATGAAAATCTGGTTCTTCGGATCAACACGGTTCGAAATCGCTGGGCTATCAAAATCATCTCGCAACATTGACGGGCACGGGACTCAGGATCCTCGCGAGGTCTATTGAAGAGATTTCGATTGTAAACCCCCTTTTGCCACCGTTGATAAATACTCGGGAAAGGCGAAGGATCGAAGCCTCGGCATAAATGGGGAGAGACTTCTTGAGACCAAAGGGTGAAATACCACCGACCATATAGCCAGTATGCCTTTGCGCGACCCCGGAGGCACATGCCTTTACCGATTTGGCTCCAACGACTCTCGCCAGTGCCTTGGTCGATACCTGCTTGTCACCATGCATGAGCATGATAAACGGGAGACCCCGCTCGTCTTTCATCACAAGCGTCTTGATGACCCGATGTTCTTCAATGCCGAGTTCTCTTGAAGCCCCTGCGGCTGCCCCTTTTCCGTGGTATCTATGGATATGTCCCGTGAAATTGATCCCATCTTCTCGCAGGGCCCGAATTGCGGGGGTCACTGGGAACTTCTCCTTAACCATGCAATTTTCACCCTCCCCCAATCAGAGCAAGCCTCACCAAGTCCTCTGATCGAATTTCATTGTACATGAGTTGATGTCCTTTTTGCAGTATCACACTTCCAACACCTGATAATTCTAGTCGGAAATATGATAAGATTTTTTGTCGACTTGCCCATAATTCGTGAGGAAATTCAATGTCCATCGATTTCAACGCGGATGAGATTTTCGAGATGGCAATACAGATCGAAAAGAATGGAGAGAGATTCTATCGGCTCGCCGCCGAGGGCACACTGGATCCGGCAGTTCGCAAAATGCTGGTTGAGCTGGCCGCGAAGGAAGATGAGCACCAGAGGGTTTTTCTTTCCATGAAGGAAGATCTCTCGGCCTCGGACAGGCAGGCGACAACATTCGATCCACAGGGTGAGGCGGCTGCTTATCTGCGAGCAATGGCAGACGGGCGGGTTTTCGATTTGAGAACGGACCCCGCGGGTTTCTTCCGCCACCATCGAACCATCGAGGATATTCTCCGAGAGGCGATTGGCATTGAGAAAGATTCGATTGTCTTTTACCTCGGCATGAAGGAAATGGTTCCGGATCAACTGGGAAAAGACAAAATCGACCACATCATCAGGGAGGAGATGAGGCATATTGCGACTCTGAGCGAGGAGTTATCCGACCGGCGACAAGTTTCAACAAGCCAGAAGCCATAAATCCGTGTGGTCGCCGGAGTTTGATCGATAAGCCGGGAAGGGGAATGGAAACATGAGTGAGCAAAGGGATACGGGGTATACCTGTGAGGTCTGCGGCGGGGAAGCTGAACTGGTGATTGAGGGTTTTGACACCGTCAAGGATGTCATGAAAATCGGCTCCATGAACTGCAGGCACTGCAGCTCAGCGGAAGATGTTGCCTTACCCGAGCAGCCGGACGACTTCCTGAAAGCGGTATCCATCGCTTTGACAAGAGAGAAGGAGGCCCATCTTTTCTACCAGCGTGCTGCCCAGAAAACCTCCAGCGAGAAAGGCAAGGACATGTTCAACCAACTGGCCGCCTTCGAGATGAACCACTACAAGAAAATGGTGCATCTCTGCCACTCGCTGCAGCGGAGTGGCAAATGGGTGCCGTACTCAGGACAAGAGGAATTAAAGCCCAGTCCACTCATTAGGGAGCTCGAGGGGAAGAAAGATACAAAGCAGGATGATATCGATGCCCTAAACATGGCCATCAAGAAAGAGGAAGAGGCCGGTGCCCTGTATCGGGAGATGGCAGAAAAGACGGTTGATCCAACTGGAAGAGACATGTTCAAGAAATTCGCTGCGGAAGAGGAAGTCCATCAGAAGATTTTGAACGACCAACTTTACGCCCTTTCCAATCGGGGCCTCTGGGTCTGGGGAGAATAAGGTTCAAGACTCCAAGCACGGGCGAAGCGTCCCAGGTGGATCAAGTGAAGCACAGAAGAATTCCCAATTCCTAATGTCCAAAACAGTGTTTGGATTACAACGTCTTGAATTTCTCTCATTTGTTATTCGGATTTGTTTCGGATTTCGTGCTTCGAATTTCGAATTCGTCAGTGTAGATTGCAATGGCGGGGAGCAGGCTTGATGCCCCGAACCTGGAAGCGCGGGAATAGTCATGCCGATTCCCGGAAATCTGCTCACCACCGCGATGGCGGTCATGCCCCATAGAAATGTGAACCGAGCCATGGAGATGGCCCTCTCCCTGGACGTTCCTTTTTGGCCTCAACTCCCTCACGTCAGCTACTATGAGGATATGTATGTTCAAGCTTCTGAACACTTTCCTGGAATTGTCCTCGACGTGGAAAAACGGACCCTCAGATTTTCCAAGGAAAAGTTCATCAGGGAATTTGAGGAAACGGCAGCGCATCTGGATGAACCGGAATACCTCGACATCAGTCGGACCTATTCGACCGTTTATCATCGGTTCTTAGGCCTGGACCTATCGGATCGGCCTGCCATACGGGGACAACTGGAGGGCCCGGTCAGTTTTGGATTCAACGTCTTGGATGAGGATGACCGGCCCATCCTTTTCGATGACACGATACGCCCATTTATGCTCGAATTTCTCGCGCGACGGGTCAATGTCCAGCTCACCCGGCTCAAGGAGAGGAACAGTAACGCCTTTATGTTCATCGATGAGCCGGGCCTCCAGTTCGTATTCAGTGGGATGTCGGGCTACGGAGATTTGGCTGCCCACACGGATATGGAGACTTTCTTCTCTATGGTCGATAGACCCCGAGGCGTCCATCTGTGCGGTAACCCAGATTGGGATTTCTTGCTTGGACTCGATCTTGATGTGCTGTCCTTGGACGCCTACGCAAATCGCGAAGTTTTCGTTGCCTATGCCCGGTCGATCCGCCTCTTCCTGGATCGCGGAGGCGTGATTGTCTGGGGCATCGTCCCGACGAACTATGAGACCTTCGAAAAGGAGGACCTCAGTTCCATGGAAAAACTCCTTGATGACACATGGGTGATTCTCGGCAAAAACGGGATCGATCTCGAATATCTGCGGTCGCGAAGTATGCTATCTCCAGCCACATGCTGCCTTGTCAATCCAGATGGCGAGAGGACGGTGGAGCAGGCTTTCAAAATGATTCAGGAGCTCTCCCAGGTACTCAGGAGAGAGAACAAGCTGCCCGGTAGCCGATAGGGGGCGGCAACACCTGGCTGAGGACTCCTTGACTTTCCGTAGTATGTCTTGGGAAAATAAACGGTAGGTTCCCTCCTGAGGAATTCAGTTTTCAGACCTTTCAAACGGTAAAAGAAGAGAGACTGGTTGACCTAGATGGAGACTCCGGTCTTGCACGAAGAGAAGGACTTGAAATGAATGATCACGACGCCGGGGCGACGCTATTGGTGAGGGCCCTTCCCACCAGCACTCAAGAGACGGACGAACTCGCTATCCTCAAGGGAGCAGTCGAAAACGCAAATGAGGCCTTCGTCACGATCGACCAGAACCACAGGGTCATATTCTTCAATCGGGCTGCCGAGGAGATCTTTGGTTACAGCCGGAATGAGTTGATCGGCCGTGATCTAGACATCATTCTGGGACCTATCTGCAGAAAAGAGCACCGTCAGGCCGTCGCCCGCTACATGAGAACCAGAAATCCGACCCTCATCGGCCACGAGACAGAGTTTGTCACTGCCCGGAAGAATGGAGAGACCTTTCCTGCCTCTATCTCGTTCTCGGTCGCTGAAGTGGGGGGCAGGCTCTATTTTACGGGGATTGTCAGGGATATGACCGAGACAAATGCCCTTCAAAGGCGAATTCTCAGATCGGAACGCCTGGCAGCTCTCGGCCAGCTGGTTGCGGAGATCACCCATGAGATAAAGAACCCCCTCATGATGATTGGAGGCTTTGCCCGGCAGTTGTTGCGGACGGCCCGAGGCGACAAACTGCGCCTCAAACTGAACATCATCGCCGAAGAGGTGCGGAGATTGGAAAGACTCCTGGCCGATCTGAGCGATCTCTATGGCTCGAAAGAGCTAGCCACAGAAAAGGTCGAGATCAAAGCCCTCCTGGAGGAAATCCGTGACCTGACACAGGAGGATTGTCAAGCCAGGAATATAACGTTAAACCTAGACACACACAAGGACACCGCTTATGTTGAGGGCGATCGGACCCGGTTGAAACAGGTTCTTTTGAATCTGGTGAAAAACGGGATGGAAGCCTTGGAGAGCGGAGGGAACATTTCGATTCAGTCGAGACTATCCAGAGACGCCGTTGAGATAACGATCACCGATGACGGCCCCGGAATTCCCAAAAAGCTCCAGCCGAAGATACTCGAACCTTTCTTCACGACCAAAAAAGAGGGCACCGGCCTCGGCCTCTCTATATCGAAGCGGATTATCGAGGATCACCCGGGTGGTTCCTTCACGGTGAAGAGCCAGGAGGGAAAGGGAACTGCTGCAAAAATCACCCTGGGTACTTGCGATGCCGAGGAGGACACATCACCTGTAGACGGGGACCGATCCCGGTCGATCCCCTAGCCCCTCCGGCTAGTATGAACAAGGAGATTGGAAAAAACCATCAATGGTTAGCCATCTCACCGCGGCACAGAGTGTGGGATTGCCGATAGGAGAAGAAGATTGACCCGATTTCAAAAATTGATAAAATGCGATTGTTTTTCTGCTGAACTCCGGGTAGTCTTCTTCGTAGGGCCATGTCCATGTTCATGTTCAGGAGAAGAGGACCGTGTATAGAATCGGCTCACCCTTCGGCGGCGGGTCGAAAAAGGATTTGAGAACATGAAGGCGGAGGAATCGCAATGATGAGAATCGTGTATGGTCTCTGTTTGGTGGGCCTCTTGGTCACCTGGGCCATTGCCGGAGAGGCACCGCTTGGCTTGCCACCCGTCCCCATTCCAGGGGACAACCCCGTCACCCCTGAAAAAGTCGAGCTAGGGGAAAAACTCTTTAATGACAACCGCTTTAGCAGCACGGGCGACGTGAGTTGCGCCAAGTGTCATAAGAAGGAAATGGTCTTTACCGATGGTCTGCCCGTTTCAGAGGGTATCAACCAACTCACGGGTACGCGAAACGCGCCGACCGTCGTAAATGCGGTGTATCTCCAGAGTCAGTTCTGGGACGGGCGCGAGCCAACCCTGGAAGCCCAATCTGGGCAGCCCTTCCTCAACCCGGTGGAGATGGGCCTCAAGAGCCATGACCCTATCCTGCAGATCGTCCGAACTGATCCGGATTACATTGAGTTGTTCCGAAGGGCCTTCGGCAAGTCGGCCGAGCAGATCACCATGGAAGAGGTGCAGAAGGCTCTCGCCAGCTTCGAGCGCACCCTCATCGCCGGCGACTCTCCCTTCGACCGCTATTTCTACGGTGGAGAGAGAACGGCGATGAGCCCGGCCGCGATTCGGGGTCTCGAGGTGTTCCAGGGTCAGGGGCGATGTGTGTCATGCCACGTGATTGAGGAGACCCACGCGCTCTTCACGGACAACAGGTTCCACAACATCGGGGTTGCCGCCCATCGGATGCCCACGAATCTGGATGAGCTCGCCACTGCGGTCAGGGAGGTTAAGGAAATGGGAACCGACATTGCGGTTCTCAGCAACCCGAAAACCGAGTCGCTGGGGCGTTTCGCCGTGACCCGCGAGCTATCAGACCTGGGCGCTTTCAAGACATCGACGCTGCGAAACATCGAGCTCACGGCCCCCTACATGCACGACGGAAGCCTCGAAACCCTGGAAAAGGTGGTGCAGTTCTACAATAACGGCGGGCGTTTGGAGGAGACCGACCCTGTGCCCGAACTGCTGGATGGCGGTATGCGTCCACTCAACCTCAGTGAAGCGCAGCAGGCGGACCTGGTCGAGTTTATGAAGTCTCTGACGAGCCCCCAGTTCGCCCAAAAATGAAACTTACCCTTTAAAAGACAAAGGAGGAATGATGACTCGCTTGAATCGTCGTGAGTTTCTCAAAACTGGTGCCGCCGCTATTGCGGCGACGACCCTGCCGGTCAGTCTGGTGAGAGTGGCATTTGGTGCCAAGGGCTCCATGGAGGACTTCACATTTGCCTATATCTCTGATTCCCACATTCAGCACCTCGGCGGCAGTAAGTTCGTGCGCAACTGGGATCGCGGTCTGATCCGGGCGATCCGGGAAGCCAACTTGCTTGCGCCGAAGCCTGACTTTTTCCTCTTTGGCGGTGACCTGGCCCAGCTTGGAACGAGGGAAGAGATCGATCACGGCCTGGATCTCATGTCCAAGCTACGCGGCAAGGTTTACTACGTCATGGGAGAGCACGACTACTACCTCGACCTCGGAGAGTATTGGGAGTCGAAGCTCGGACCCCAGTGGTACAGTTTTGACCACAAAGGGGTACACTTCGTCGTTCTCAACAGCATCCTTACCTACGATGACTGGACCTTTACCCGCTGGGCTACACCCAAAGAGCGGATGGGGGCTATGGCGCGGTTGGACAATCCTGAGGGTTCGCCCTTTCTCGTGGGTGAAAAACAGCGCGCGTGGCTCAAAAAAGACCTGAAAGGGGTCAAGAAGGATACCCCCATCGTGGTGTGTTCGCACTCACCCCTTCAGAAGATCTTCAAGGGATGGAACTTCTGGACGGACGATGCTGAGGACGTGTTGGCCCTGTTGAAACCATTCAGGAAGGTCACGGTGGTGTATGGCCACGTTCATCAGATCCAGTACAATCAGATCGGAAACATCAGCTTCCACGCCGTCATGGCCACCGCTTGGCCATGGCCCTATCCCGGCAGTTACGCACAGGCGCCCAATCATCTGCCGGAACTCACGGTGCCCATGAATCGTGCCGATCCCTTCTTCGAAAGAGACGCTACGGGGTGGCAGTTCATCAACGTGCACACGGGCAATGTCGACATGCATTACCAGCTTCCAAATAACAAGGATCGCACCGTTGCCTTTAACCCCAAGGGGAGTCGACCAGAAGATAGAAGCTATCAGCGTTCGGAAAACCGGATACCACCACAAACTCATTACTAAGGGTTCAGGGGAGGTGACCATGGGAAACCCGGTAAGATTGGTTGGCCTTATGCTTTCGGTCCTGGCATTTTTGACGCTATCACTGCCAGCAGAAGCAGATGAATTCACCGACGAAGACCTCAAAAGGTGGGAGCAGCAGTTTATGGCTGTGGTCGAAAAGGGTGAGAATCTATTTCACAGTAACCAGTTGGGAACAAACCAGGTCTCCTGTGACCAATGCCATCCCAATGCGGCAAACACTCATCCAGAAACCTATCCGAAGTTTCAGAAACAGCTTGGCAGAGTCGTTAAGCTGTCCGAAATGGTTAATTGGTGCATCCAAAATCCGCTGGAAGGAGAACCCCTTGCCGCGGATGATCCGGATATGGTCGCACTCGAGGCATATATGGCTTTTGAGCGGCGCGGCGTGCCTTTAGCCCCGGGAAAGCACTAGAGGGGCGAAGAGCGGCTTTTTCTGTATTCTCCCACGGAGCAGCTCACAGGAACTCAGATTCGATCAACTCCGGAAGCTCTTTCACACTCGGAATAACATGGGTGTGCCAGTATTTTCCCCACGCCGTCACAGGGCGGGGACCGCTCATGACTCCCACCACACCCCGACATCCCGCATTACGACCTTCCAGCATGTCTGCCGGTGTGTCTCCGATCTTGATCACCTCGTGGACGCTCTGGACATCGAGCTGGGTCATGGCATAGAAAATCATAAACGGCGCTGGCCGCCCAATCTCGCCGGGGATGTGCTCAACATCGACTGAGATGTCGACCGAGCCATCCCTGATCCACCCCAACCCCTCCATGATTGCCTCTGTGACGGCCCGATGAAATCCCGTATCGGTCGCCACCTTGATCCCGCGCTCATGGCACCATCGGAAAGTGTCTGACGCCCCAGGCACTTCCCTTACCTCGTTTTTGTAATGATCGATCATGATCTTTTGATAACGATCGAAAACCTTCTTCGCCGTTTCAAAGGTCTCTGGATCCTTGATCTTTTCAAAATCCCTGATATCAATTGCTTTGCCTCTTTCTCGGGCAATAAGATACTGATAGAGATGAATCTTGTTCGTCCCCATATTCAGCAGGATCTCTTCTGGAGTCGTCTTGAGGTTAAATTCCTGGGCTGCCTTGTAAAGACAGTCCCTCACGCCTGTGTCATCATGCACCGTGGTTCCCGACAGATCAAACATGACCATGCTAATCTTGCCCATTCTGAAATACCTCCCTTAGAAGAGGGTTAATCTGGAGTTACATCATCTTCTCAGAGAAACTCTGAGCTCGAAATACAAAGCACGAATTTCGAAACAAGCCCGACATTCTGCATATTATGGAGCACACGAACCACATCGGCAACCTTAAGTCCTTCCGGCCACGGTCGTTTGGATCTCTTTTCGTGTCAGATCCCGGAATGAACCGAAAACCGCACTCCAAACTTCACAACCTCTCCGAAACTTGGATGGACGCTTTGCATCGAGGACTGCTAGGGTACGTATTGCAGATGGAGTGAGAAATCGATAGCAAGGGCCAAAAAACAAGCAATGACTGGGGTCAGAAACCATCCGAGAAAGATATTCCGCAAAGTCTGCCGACGAATCGTATTAATCCCTTTGATAATTCCAACACCCAGCACAGCTCCAACCACAGCCTGAGAGGTAGAGACCGGAACACCCAAAAACGTATAAATGTGCACGGTGAATGCTTCGGCCAGAACGACAACCAGAGCTGAGAACGGGTCGAGCTTGACCAACTTCTTGCCCACCGTTTCCATGACCCGCCGGCTGAAAGTCATGATTCCAAAGCCGATGCTCAACCCCCCAATGAGAACCGCGGAAAATACCGTCAACATTCCAGCGCCGACAAAGACGGCGGTGACATTCGCTACATTGTTTGCCCCAAGTGCATAAGCACCGTACGCTCCGGCACCAATCAGGCAGAGGCGAAGCCCTATATCTGACTTAAAAAGGTTGATGTTGAGTCTATTGTACAGGGCGGCTAAGACCTTGTATACAAAGACCGCAAT
>CAYFYO010000088.1:0-15493 GCA_964347335.1 uncultured Thermodesulfobacteriota bacterium | reverse complement strand
GTTCTTCCATTTGCTGCATGTATGCCACCAAGGAAGCCATCATCGCCAAGGAACACGCGGGTTTTATAAAACCCACCATCTTCTATATGGACGTGAGGGCTTATGGGAAGGGCTTCGACGTCTATTACGAAAGGGCGAAGGATGAGTACGGCGTTCGGTTTATCCGTTGCATGGTCTCCCGGATAAGGGAGCGCTTCAGGTCGAAGGATTTGGCCATCACCTACATCGACGAGGGGGGAGAGATCAGGGAGGAAGAGTTCAATCTGGTGGTGTTGTCCGTGGGCATGGTTCCATCCAGAAACGTGGTCGAATTAGCCCAAAGGATAGGGGTGGAGGTTGATCGATACGGGTTTTGTGCGACGAATGCCCTCGCCCCTCTCTCCACTTCCAAGCCAGGGATTTATGCCTGCGGTGCCTTTCAGGGTCCAAAGGATATTCCGGAGACGGTAGCCCAGGCCAGTGGGGCTGTGGCCTGCGCTTCGGGGCATATATCGGAGGCTAGGGGTACCCTAACGATTAAGAAGGAGTACCCGGAGGAGTTGGACGTCCGAGATGGGGAGCCCCGTATCGGCGTCTTCGTCTGTCATTGTGGGATCAACATCGGCGGCTTCGTAAATGTCCTCGAAGTGATGGAGTATGCGCGTTCCCTTCCGAACGTGGTGTTTGCCGACCAGAACCTGTATACGTGTTCTCAGGATACCCAGGAGACAATTAAGGGAGCCATCGAGGAGCATAGACTAAACCGGGTCGTCGTTGCCTCCTGTTCGCCGCGGACCCATGAGCCGTTGTTTCAAGAGACCATACGGGAAGCCCAATTGAACAAATTCCTCTTCGAGATGGCCAATATTCGGGACCAATGCTCCTGGGTCCACATGCGCGACAAAACGGCTGCTACAGAGAAAGCTAAGGACCTGGTTCGCATGGCGGTGGCCAGAGCTCGATTCATAGAACCCTTGGCCGAGCAATCCCTGGAGGTTATCCAGAAGGGGTTGGTCATCGGTGGAGGGATAGCGGGAATGACGGCCGCCCTTAAGCTGGCCGAACAGAGCTTCGAGGTATACTTGGTTGAAAGGGAGGCCGAGCTGGGGGGAAATCTGAGGAATATCTTCTTTACCCTTGAAGGAGAAGATGTGCAGGCGTTTTTGAGGGAAACTATTTCACGGGTTCGTGAGAATCCATTGATCCACGTGATCACCAATTCCCTAGTGGTGGACTTCAGCGGATCCCAGGGGAATTTCTCCACGGGCTTGATAATCGCTCCGGGTATGACATACCGGAAGATCGAGCACGGCGCCGTCATCGTCGCCACAGGAGCCGAGGAAGCCAAGCCCCGGGAGTATTTGTACGGGCAAGATCCAAGGGTCATGACTCAAATGGAATTTGAAGAACTGATGGTTAAGAGGCCCGAAGAGCTCGCTGAAAAGAGGCAGGTGGTGATGATTCAGTGCGTGGGCTCGAGAGATGAGGAACGGCCCTATTGTAGCCGAACCTGCTGCAGCACAGCCATCAAAAATGGACTTAAATTGAAGGAGATCAATCCCCAGGCTGAACTCTCCATAGTCTATCGGGATATGCGAACTTACGGCCTCTTGGAGGAACATTATGCTAGGGCAAGGTCAAATGGAATTCGATTCTTCCACTATGAGCCGGAGAATAAGCCCGAGGTTCGAATCGATAGAGATTCACTCGTGGTCTGCTTCGTGGATCCAATTCTCAAGGACAAGATGGAGATCAGTCCAGATTTCGTCGTATTAAGCTCGGCTGCTGTTCCGAGGGAGAACGAGGAATTGGCCAAATTACTCAAGATCCAGAGGACAGCGGAGGATTTCTTCCTGGAAGCCCACATGAAACTCAGGCCTGTAGATTTGGCTTCTGAAGGAATGTACGTCTGCGGGTCTGCCCACGCCCCGAAGCTCATTAGCGAAACCATTTCGCAGGCAAATGCAGCGGCTGCAAGGGCCTCAACGTTGCTCTCCAAGGAGATGATTACGGTAAGCGGCGTCGTGGCCCGAGTCGAAGGAGAGAAGTGTGCAGCTTGTCTAACGTGTGTTCGGATTTGTCCCTACGAGGTTCCGATAATCAACGCCAAAGGAGAGGCTGAAATCGAGGTGGCCAAGTGTCATGGATGCGGTTGTTGTGCTGCGGAATGTCCGGCCAAGGCCATACAGTTGGAACACTACCGCGATGATCAGATCCTGGCCAAATGCGAGGCTTTCGCATTTGAAGAGGTGCTGCGATGAATGGGTTTGAGCCGAGTATCCTGGCCTTTTGTTGCGAACACTGAGCATATTCAGCGGCGGACCTGGCAGGTTCGATGCGTTTAGACTATCCCACTAACATCAAAGTGGTTAAGGTCCCTTGCACAGGGAAAGTGGATCTCTTGCATATCTTGAAGGCCTTTGAAAGCGGTGTGGACGGCGTCTACATGGCGGGATGTTTGGAGGGAGAGTGTCACTTCCTGACAGGAAACCTCAGGGCAAAAAAGAGGGTAATGTATGCCAGAGAACTCCTTGAGGAGGTAGGAATCCGGGGGGAGAGGGTTGAGATGTATAATCTTTCCGCCGCTGAGGGAGGACGGTTTGCTCAAATCGCGAGGGAAATGACGGAGCGTATCAGAAACCTTGGTCCTTCCCCCATCAGGACAAAGCAGGGAAGGGAGTTGAAAGAAGGGGATGAAGGAGAGGAGGAAAGTAAGGCGCAAGGGGGATAAGGGAAATCCGGTTTCCGCCCTCGATGCCCCATTCTCTCCCTCGGGAAAGAGGCGTGAGTGATGATCGTTGCCAATCGGAAGCCACTGAATGAAATCGAAGAGATGATTAAGGACTATCATAAGATCATCCTCGTTGGGTGCAACGAATGTGTCACCGTCTGTGCTGTTGGCGGAGAGAAGGAGGTGGGGATCCTCGCTTCGGAGCTGAGGCTCTCTCGGAAGAAAGATGGCAACGAAATCGAGATCAAAGAGGTGGTTTTAGAGAGGCAGTGCGACCACGAATATATCGAACAACTTCGGCCCTTTGTGGACGAATACGATGCCATCTTGTCCATGGCTTGTGGAGCAGGAATCCAATTTGTAGCCGAGAAGTATCGGGGAAAGCCAGTTCTTCCCCTTGTGAATAC
Source organism: uncultured Thermodesulfobacteriota bacterium (assembly GCA_964347335.1). Classification (GTDB taxonomy): domain Bacteria; phylum Desulfobacterota; class BSN033; order WVXP01; family WVXP01; genus WVXP01. Next base: position 12,376 of record CAYFYO010000088.1, on the reverse strand, counting down.
GACCTTTTTGGGTGTAACGGAAGAGCAGGGCGTCTGGACCGAGAGGTGTCAGGGGTGCGGCAATTGTGTCTTGGATCAAACGGGAGGCATCTGTCCCATCGCCCGGTGTTCCAAGAGCCTGCTTAATGGACCGTGCGGCGGCTCCACCAATGGAAAGTGCGAGATCGATAAGGAGATAGACTGTGGCTGGCAGCTCATTATCGATCGGCTTAAAGAGCTGAATCAGCTGGATAGATATGAGGAGATCACCCCCGTAAAGGATTGGTCAACGAGCCGAGATGGTGGACCACGGAAGCGGGTCAGGGAGGATCTGAAGTTGTGACGAGCGACAGCCGTTTGGAGAGGATTCTGGGAAAAGGGGAGTTCGCCGTTACGTCTGAGTGCGGTCCTCCCAGGGGAGCCGATCCCAACGTTATCAGAAGGAAGGGGGAACTTTTGAAGGGCTACGTGGATGCGGTGAACGTCACGGATAATCAGACTTCAGTAGTTCGGATGTCCAGTGTCGCCTCGTGTATCCTCTTGAAGGAGATGGGTTTTGAACCCATCCTCCAGATGGTCTGTCGGGATCGAAACCGCATCGCGCTCCAGAGCGATATCCTGGGTGCGGCGGCCCTGGGGATTAATAATATCCTATGCCTCTCCGGCGACCATCAGAGATTCGGCGACCATTCACGTGCCAAGAACGTCTTCGACATAGACTCAATCCAATTGATCCAGACAATCAAATGGATGTGCGATGAAGGGAAGTTCCTGAGTGGAGAGGAGTTAAAGGGCGTCCCAAAACTCTTTATAGGTGCGGCGGCAAATCCCTTTGCGGACCCCTTCGAAATTCGCGTGCCCAGGTTGGCCAAGAAGGTGAACGCTGGAGTTCAATTCATCCAGACCCAGTGCATTTATAACCTAGATAAATTCGAACAGTGGATGGCGATGGTGAGGGATCGGGGGCTCCACGAAAGGGTACACATCCTGGCCGGAGTTACACCCTTCAAATCCGTCGGGATGGCCAGGTACATGAAGAATATGGTTCCCGGTATGGATGTCCCCGATGAGTTGATCGAAAGGCTGAAGGGGGTGGACAAGGAGAACCAGGCTGAGGAGGGGATTAAAATCTGTGTGGAGTCCATTCAGACGCTGAAGAACGTTGAGGGTGTCCACGGGGTCCACATCATGGCCATCGAATGGGAAGAGAAGGTTCCGGAAATCGTCAAACGGGCGAATCTCCATCCGAGGCCATCGGCTTAGAGAGCGTGCCTGGTCTTCGTGGATCATGGCGCCATTTCACTCGTCAGAGAGCTAAACAGAGAAGGGAGGAAGTGGACATGTCAAAGATCTTAATCGTTGACGATGATCCCGATTTGGTCGAGGCTGTTACGATGATACTGGAAAGTAAGGACTACGACGTCGTCGCCGCTTACGGCGGATTCGAGGGGCTTGAGAAGGCGAAGACCGAGAAGCCGGACCTGATTGTCCTGGACGTTATGATGCCTGATAAGGACGGATATGCCGTTTGTAAGGAGTTGAAGGCCGATCCGAAATACAGAGAGATCCCTATTCTGCTCCTTACTGCAGTGGTCTCTCAAATTCCCAAGTCGTCCCGCTGGACGCATCAGATGGGTCTGGAAACGGAGGCAGAAGACTACATCGATAAGCCCGTCGAGCCAGCTGAGTTGGTGAAGCGGATCGAGGTTCTGTTGAGCCGAGGCGCCTAAAGAGAGTTGCCTCGCTAGGGGAGAGAAATGGCCACTAGTGCACGAATTTTGGTGGTCGACGATGAACAGATCATGCGGGACGGTTGCACCCGAATCCTCTGCAAAGAGGACTGGGAGGTGGTGACGGCGGAGGACGGTGGGGCAGGTCTTGAGGCCATCAAAGAGGGCGATGGTTTCGATCTTGTGCTCTTGGATGTCATGATGCCCGGCATCAGCGGGATGGATGTATTGGAGGCTGTGCAACGGATCGATGCAAATCTCCTGGTCATTGTCATTACGGGTTATGCCACGGTTGAATTGGCCGTCGAGGCCATGAAGAAAGGGGCCTATGATTTCATCCCCAAGCCCTTCACCCCGGACCAACTTCGAATCGTGGTCCAAAGGGCCTTGGAAAAGAGGGCCCTGCAGAGGGAGATGGAGGTCCTGAAGTTCGAGAGGGATAAGAGCTTACGGGATGTCGCCACAGAAAAAAGCAGGATTGGAACGATCATCAACTGCATGGGAGATGGGGTTTTGGTATGTGACCGTGATAGCTGTGTAGTTTTGACCAATCCGGCGGCCGGGCGCATGTTGGGCATACAGGAATCCTCATTGATCGGGAGGTCATTGTCCAAATGCAACATCGACGGGACATTAACTGAAACCATAACGGAGAGCTTGAGATCCACCGACACTGCTTTCGTCACGGTTTCCCAAGAACTATGCCCTACTGACTCGCCCCTTACCTACCTGAGGGCTCACACTGCTCCGGTAAAGAACGATTTGGGGGAAACCTTGGGAGCAGTGACTGTGTTGCAGGATATTACGGGCTTGAAGGAATTGGACAGGATGAAGTCGGATTTCGTGGCCATGGTATCCCACGAGCTGAGATCACCGGTGACTTCGATCCAGCAGCAGTTTTCAGTCATGCTCGAAGGCCTTTCAGGGGACTTAACTGAGAGGCAGATGAGGATGTTAACACGGGCGAAGCAGAGAGCTGGTGGGCTTCTGGATCTGATTAACGACCTGTTGGATCTGTCAAAAATCGAAGCTGGGATGGCTGTCCAGTACAAGGAGCCCTTGAAATTGGAGGAACTTCTCGCAAGGGTCTACGAACAAATGCTGCCCGAGGCCAAAACAAAGGGATTGAAGCTGAAGCTCCATGTTAAGTGTCCCCTCCCCCCCGTCAATGGAGACAGAAGCAATCTGGAAGGGGCATTTACCAACTTAGTCAACAATGCCATCAAATATACCCCAGAGGGTGGAGAAATCACGATCCATTTGAAACAGGATAAGAAAAACGTCAGGGTAGAGGTCTCCGACACGGGTATCGGCATATCTAAAAAGGATCTTCCGAGGATCTTCGACCGGTTCTGTCGCGTCAAATCGGAAAAAACGAGACAGATCATTGGAACCGGCTTGGGCCTTTGCATCGTGAAGCATATCGTTGAAGCGCACCTGGGCACGATATCCGTTGAAAGCCAAGAGGGGTGCGGGTCTACTTTCACAGTAGTCTTGCCCGCAGGACCTGTACAGGGAAGCTCAGGTTCATAGCCTTGTCATTGAAGGTGAGGGAACTTTTCATCTTGTCCTGCTAACTTCCTTGTGTCTCGCCCTGACTCTCGTGGGTCTTCCACTTTCTTTGAGAACTCGCCAATTGCTTGAAAAGAGAAGAAACAAGTCGATGAATTTTCCGATACTTAGCCTGACGGGTTCGCCCTATTCGGTATATTTAAGTCGTAGCGATACATAGTGCGTTAAGCGAATCCCTTTAAGGTTAAGATCTCTGCAATATATCTTGCATCTTGATTCTGCTTGAATATCCAACATATGGCTTTCATATATTCAATTTCGACTACCCATCAGAAAGTAAAAGAAATGGCATCCCAAATGGATGCCGCTTTCTGCGTAGATCTAAGGTCCGCCTGGCAAATTGTCACGTCAAATCTGAGTCTCTAAACATTAAGAATGAATTGACGAGGTTTATGGAACACAGTCACACGTCTTGAAAGTTTCTTGCCGCCTTTTCATTCTGACTTCCGACTTCTGACTCCTGACTTCTTCGATTGTCTCCTGTCTTCTGACTTCTGCTTTCTACCTCCTAACTTCTCGACCATGGCATAAAGGCTTTTCATCGCCTCGTCGATTTTTTCGGGGTGAGGGCCTCCCCCTTGCGCCATGTCCGGGCGTCCGCCTCCGGTCCCACCGACCTTGGCGGCCAGCTCCTTCATGATCTTGCTGGCGTCCAATTTATCTGTGAGATCCTTCGTGACCATCAAGACCATACCCACCCTGTCCCGGTGTTCACCGGCGAGGAAAACGATCCCCTTCCCGATCCTTTCCTTGAAACGGTCACCGATTTCTCGAAGGCTTCTGGGCTCGCCCACTCCGGGTTTTGTGGCCAATACCCGAATGCCACCGATCTCTCGAACCTGTTCCATGAGATCCGAGCTTCCAGTGGCCCATCTCGTTTTGAGGGATTCGATTTCCCGCTCCAGTTTCTTGACCTGGGCCATGATTCTCTCGAGCTTCTCCTCAACTTCTTGCGGAGAACTCTTCACCATGGCGGCAACTCGTTGGAGGGTCTCTTCCTGCTTACGAACGTAGTGTATTGCATCGACTCCCGTCAAAGCCTCAATGCGCCGCACACCGGCGGCTATTCCAGTCTCCGAAACGATCTTGAGTAGGCCCACATCACCAGTTCTCTCGCTGTGGGTGCCGCCGCAGAGTTCTTTGCTAAAGTCTGCGATGGTCACTACCCGGGCCTTATCCCCGTATTTCTCTCCAAAAAGGGCCATGGCCCCGGTCTTCTTCGCCTCCTCCGTTGCCATGATTTCAGTCTGGAGAGGAGTATTCTCACGAATCCGCTGGTTGGTGTAGTCTTCGACGCGGTTGAGCTCCTCCTTGGTGAGCGCAGAGAAGTGTGTGAAATCGAAACGAAGCCGATGAGGGGCAACCAGCGACCCAGCCTGCTTTACGTGGTCACCGAGGACCTCTCTGAGTGCCGCGTGGAGCAGATGGGTTCCCGTGTGGTTCAAAACGATCGCTTCCCGTACCTTTCGATTCACAGATAGAAGCACGCGCTTGCCAACCTTCACGGCTCCGTGCTTCACCTGACCCACGTGGATGATGAGCTGGGGAATGGGGCGGATCGTATCGGAGATCTCGATTTCGAGGCCATCAGATGCGGTTATTTTGCCAGTATCACCCACCTGGCCGCCCGTCTCGCCATAAAACGGCGTCTCCTGTGTCATGATTTCAAGACGGTCTCCTTCAGAGGCCTGATCCACGAGAGTCCCATTCTTGATGATTCTGATGACTTCAGACTCGTGTTCAATGTCGTGATAGCCTACAAAGGCCGTCTCCACTTCTTCAGCCAAGAGCTTCTTGAATTCGTCCCTGAGTTCCTCTTCTCCTGATCCTTTCCATGCCTCCCTGGCTTTTTGTCTCTGGACCTCCATCGATTCTTCAAACCCTTTCAAGTCGATTCCGATTCCATCGTCTTTAACAATGTCCTCAATCAGGTCCACAGGGAATCCATAGGTATCGTAAAGCTTGAAAACAACGAAGCCCGGTAGGGATTCGCCTCCCCTTTTCTTCACCACAGTGACTTCATCCCGCAGTAGGTCTAACCCTCGTGTCAGAATATCAGAGAAACTCTCCTCTTCCGCACCAACCACCCGCCGAATGAAGGCCCTGTGTTCTGTCAGGTCCGGATAGGCATCTCCCATCACATCGATGACGACGTCCACAACGTTCGAGAAGAATGCCCTCTCGATCCCCAGTTTTCGACCATGGCGCAGCGCTCGCCTCATAATCCTCCGAAGAACATATCCCCTTCCTTCTTTTTCCGGGAGCACTCCGTCGCCAATGAGAAATGCAGATGCCCGGGCGTGATCGGCGATAACCCGAATCGAAATATCGTCTTTCTCATTTTCACCGTATTTCTTGTCGGTCACCGTCTCGATATGATTGATTATGGGTTGAAAGAGATCGGTATCATAGTTGCTGGTCACCCCTTGGGCAACAGCAACGATCCGCTCAAGACCCAAACCTGTGTCGATACTGGGTTTTGGCAGAGGAGTCATGGTGCCGTCGGCATCCCGGTTGTATTGCATGAAGACGAGGTTCCATAGTTCAAGGAACCGGTCGCACTCACAATCCAGACTGCAGTCCAGTTGCCCGCACCCGACACTTGGTCCCTGATCAATGACGATCTCTGAACATGGACCGCAGGGACCGGTGTCACCCATACTCCAGAAATTATCTTTGGTAGAGAATGCCTTGATTCGATCTTCAGACACATAGTTCTTCCAGAGATCTCGAGCCTCCTCATCAGGCCCGAGGTTCATTTCCGGGTCGCCCTGATGAATGGTGATCCAGAGACGATCTTTCGGAAGACCGAGGACACGGGTGAGAAAATCCCATCCCATCTCGATGGCACCTTCCTTGAAGTATTCGCCGAAAGAGAAATTTCCGAGCATTTCAAAGAAAGTATGATGCCTTGCGGTATAACCGACGTTTTCTAGATCATTGTGTTTCCCACCCGCCCGGACACATTTTTGAGACGACACGGCCCGCGTGTAAGGCCGTTTCTCCTCCTGGAGAAAGGCTCGTTTGAATTGCACCATCCCCGCATTCGTAAAGAGGAGTGTTGGATCGTCGTAGGGAACCAGCGGAGAGCTGGCCACGATCTGATGGCCTCGTTCCTCAAAGTACTTCAGAAAGGCATTTCGAATATCACGGCTAGTCATTGGAGCAATCTATCAAACAGTTTTTGGGAGGCCCTCTCCCTCCTAGGAAAACATCTCCTTATTGTACAATAACCGGGGGGGACATACAAAGGTTAGATGATCTGTGTTTCCGGATCATCAAAGCCGGCAGGGTCCGTAGGTGGGGAAACAGACGTCAGCCCTCACACCTTATTGCGAACAAGTACAGCAACTTTTTCGCTGAATTCAGCGAGGGGCAAAGCCGCCTTCTCGTAGCGGAACTGAAGGAACAGATTCGATTTGCCCTAGTATTTCTGAACACCCTGAGATGCCAGCCGATCTCTGTCGCCCTCGTCCTTGGTCTTGGCGACCTTTTCGAAATCGTCCCAGGAAGTATCCCCGCCAGACATGATCCCTTTTACTCTTAGGGCAAAATCGTCCGGATTGCTACTTTGACGGAGAGCCTCATCATAAGTGATCAGCCCCCGTTTGAGTAACGACATCAAGGACTGGTCGAAAGATTGCATTCCGTAAGTTGTATAGCCTTTTGTGATGGCGTCTTTGATTTCGTTGGTTTTTTCCTTCTCGATGATACACTCCCGAGTTCTGGCCGTTGAGACCATGACTTCGACTGCCGGGACCCGTCCCAAGCCATCGGCCTTCGGAACCAGTCTCTGGGCGATAATTCCCTTGATAATCGCAGCCAGCTGCAGTCGTACCTGCTGCTGGTGGTAAGGAGGAAAGGCAGAGATAATCCGGTTAATGGTCTCTCCCGCATCCACAGTGTGAAGTGTGCTCATGACGAGGTGACCAGTCTCTGCAGCAGTCAGTGCAGTTTCAATGGTCTCAAAGTCTCGCATCTCCCCGACCAGAATAACGTCGGGGTCCTGGCGGAGAGCACTTCGTAGGGCATCCGCAAAAGTAACCGTGTCCGAACCCACTTCCCTTTGGTCAATGACTGCCTTCCGATCCTCATGGACGAACTCAATGGGATCCTCAATGGTGAGAATGTGACACGTTCTCTTCATATTGATCATATCGATCATCGTCGCGAGGGTGGTCGATTTTCCACTTCCAGTGGTGCCTGTAACGAGCACCAATCCACGATTTTCCAGAGCGATCTTCCCGATGATGTTTGGCAGGTTGAGTTCTCCAAGACTTTTGATCTTGTAAGGAACGATTCGGAGCGCGATCCGGATCTTTCCCCGCTGCTGAAATATGTTGATCCGAAAGCGACCCATCCCGTAAATCTCATAGCCCATGTCGACTTCTTTAGATTTGATAAAACGGTCTTTCTGCCACTCATTCATGATGCCGAGTGCCATTTTACTGACTTCATTCTGGTCAAACGGTTTGACATCCTTCATGAAACGCAACGCCCCATTCACCCGAAAAATCGGTGGAAGACCGACTTTAATATGAACGTCAGATGCGTTGACGTGAAGGGCTTCGAGCAGGATTTGATTCAGATCCATTTCACGACTCCTCTGTCTTGCTCGGTTTCTCTTCTCCGAATCGTTGGAGAACCTCTGCTTCCATTTCCTTTAAGATGTCAGGGTTTTCCTTGAGAAAGACTTTCGCATTTTCGCGACCCTGGCCGATTCTCTGGTCCCTAAAGGAGTACCACGTGCCGGTCTTCTCGACGATCCCTGTGTCCACGGCGAGGTCGAGCACGTCACCCTCCCGTGAAATCCCCTCTCCATAGATGAGGTCGAATTCGACTTCCTTGAAAGGGGGTGCCACCTTATTCTTCACGACCCGCACTCGGGTTCGGCTTCCGATCATGTCCTGTCCGTGCTTGATCGAGGCTATCCGTCGGATGTCGAGTCGCACCGATGCGTAGAACTTCAACGCATGTCCCCCAGTTGTCGTTTCCGGATTCCCAAACATGACGCCGATTTTCATGCGGATCTGGTTGATAAAGATGAGAATGGTTCGGGACTTACTGATTGTGGCAGTGAGCTTCCGGAGGGCCTGGGACATGAGCCTGGCCTGAAGCCCCATGTGGCTGTCTCCCATCTCCCCTTCGATTTCCGCTCGAGGGACCAATGCCGCCACCGAATCGATCACGATCATATCAATGGCTCCACTTCGAACGAGAATGTCCGCGATTTCGAGGGCTTGCTCTCCTGTGTCGGGCTGCGAGATGAGAAGATCGTCCGTATTGATCCCCATTTTTTTGGCGTAATGAACATCGAGGGCATGTTCCGCATCGATAAAAGCAGAAATGCCCCCTTGTTTTTGTGCCTCTGCAACAGCATGCAGGGCGAGGGTCGTTTTTCCCGAAGCCTCAGGACCGTAGATTTCGACGATCCTTCCCCGGGGCAGTCCACCCACACCGAGGGCAAGGTTCAGTGCCAGAGATCCAGTTGAGATCGTCTGGACATCCGGCAAAGTGGCCTCGCCACCCAGCCTCATGATCGCCCCTTTTCCATACTGCCTCTCGATCTGAGACATGGCCAAATCAACAGCCTTCTCCCTTTTCGCTTCTTCCATTCCTAGCCTCCAGCAAATTCCCTGACAGCCAGGGGAGTGTAGATGGGGCCAGTGGGTCTCAGATCGCTCTTGAAAAGGACGAGTTTGTCAACAACAAAAGACCCGAGGTCGACATCTCGATCTCTCTCCATAAGATCGACCAAATCTCCCCTTCCCTTTAGCGATTTGACCCTTCCGAGTGTCAAATGTGGGCGGAAGGGACGCTCCTCGGGGAGAAATCCCACCTCTTCCAATCTCTTTTCGATTTCTCCTTGCATAGACGACAGATTCTCCTCCCAACCATGGAGGCCCAGCCAAATGACTCGCGGATTCCTTATGGATGGGAAGGCCCCAAGTTCATTGACCGAGATTGGAAAGGCCCTTTTGTTTCGTGTGACCTCTTCCATGATGGATGAAATACTGGCAACCTGTTCTTCTTCGATATTCCCGAAGAATTTTAGCGTGAGATGGATGTGTTCTATCTTTACCCACCGGACATGAGCACGAGAAACCTTGAGACGCTCCTGTATTCTACCAATTTCCGAACGCGTGTGTGAGGGAAGTTCAATGGCCAGAAATGAACGAATCTTCGCCATGCTCTTAATAGCTACAAAGACCCACCTGAGTCCGTGCAACAAATCTGAGCCTGGAAAAGGTCGCTCTGAGCGCGAATCATGATTCTTTCGGCAACGGTCCTCAGCGAAGTCCCGCCGTCCGCGGGATTTGAGCCCAAAGGGCGAGTTCTGGATTTGCAGTGAAACCTCGCCCTGTTGAATAGTACCCCGGTTGTCGGCTATGGTTTCTAAGTCTTCTCATAACGGCCGAATGTCCTCTAATTCACGTGACACTTATTCCACAGGGCCAGCTCTCGAACCGTTGAAAAAAGCTTTTGAGTGGCGAAGAGCAGCTTTTTCCAAGGCCTTCTTATGCTGCACATGCAAAAATGATGCTACCATAATTACTTCAAAAGTCAAACCAAACTGCTCAATGAATATCTCCGAAGAACCGACGAGTCACAACCGATCTCTGGCATGCTAGAGTTCTCCCATGAAGCGTTTAACCTGATAGTCCCACTCTCTGGTTTCGAGGTCGACCTTGGTCTTGTCGGGCTCACAACGGGCTGCTGATATGGTTACGTGACCCCCCGAGCCCTCAAAGCTCAAGCAGCAATCCGTTCGCTCAATGAGCTTCAACCCGAGTCCCCCAGTACCAAAAAACGCTTCGGCCCGTCGGAGAACGTCTCCGGTCTCGAGTTTGGTTTCCTTGCCATATCTTGCCATGGATTTCTCACCCCTTCGACGCAACGGATCCAACTCGATCCTTTCTTACGATGTGATGTGTTATTTCAATTGGCATTCTTTTGGCTGCGAATCCTGTGATTTATTATCTAGATTCCAGCGTGGTCCAACACCGTTCGATCGATTTACTGCATTATCTCCGGAAATCTACCCTTTATAACTGCCATCTTTTCAGAATCAATGGCTTGCGGGTGATGGGTCTTGAGAATTTCTAGCACCATTTCATGGGCCCTCTGGAAGGTGTCCTTCCGTCCTGAATTCATCCAGGTTTCTCGATCATTGCGATCTGCCACGGCGGGAATGAAGTGCTCCTGTCTGATGTAATCACATGTATGATCCTCACTCAAGTAGTTTTCACCCGGGCCAACCCTTCGGGTCACCTCGAAGGCAAGCGTTTCTGGGCTGACCTCAATGCCTCTGAGCACTCGGATAACCTCTCCAACTATCTCGTTGTCAATCACATACTTTTCATAGCAAGCCGTCATACAGAACTCGAGCAGTCCCACTGCGTCGTGGATGAAGTTGGCACCTGCCATAGCGACCAATAGGTTGGTGATGGCCCCCTCCCAGCCCGCCTGGGCGTCAATGCACTTGGCATCTGACTGGCCCGCCGTGGCATAGAAGGGAATTCCATAGAACTGAGCCATCTGGGCAGCTGCAGCATTGATCAATCCCTCTTCTACCGATCCGGAAACGTAGCCCATAGTCCGGGGATCGGCCCCCGTGCCCACAGATCCAAACAAACAGGGTGTCCCCGGATTGACCAGTTGGGCCAAAAGAATCCCGGCCATGGTCTCGCAGCACAGGTTCGCCAGAGTTCCTGCAATGGTAACCGGAGACGTAGCTCCGGCGATTGGTTCAGCAGGAATGGCCAGAGGAATGCCGGCCTCGGCCACCGTCATGAGAAATTCCCCATAGGTATCATCGATCTTGAGGGGGCTCATGACACAGGTGATGAGAGAGATAAAGGGTTCTCGACGCAGCTTTTCGGCGCCACCTGCGAGGATCTCTCCCATGCGGATCACATTCTTTGTTCCCTCGAGGGTGTAGGTCCCTCCCATGACGTGTTTCGTTGTATTTTGAAGGGCTGCAAAGAATCGGTTGACATCAACCTTCTCCGGGGGGAGATCATTTGGATAGACGGGAATCACTTCAAAATGGACGTTCTCAAGCTTGTCAAGAAGCCGAGAGACGTTCTGAACATCAGCGAGAGTTGAGGGACGCTTCTGGCCTGTTTCGAGATCCAGGATATTGAGGGCCGTGCCCCCGCTCCCGAAATGAACACGCTTCCCACCCAAGACAATGTTGTTCCTCTCTTCCCGTCCGTATAAAACGATCTCCGATGGAGCGAGTGCAATGAGATCCTCGAACATGCTCGGAGAGATATAGACAATCTGCTTTTCCTCGGAGACTCTTGCTCCTTTTTCTTTGAAAAGCTTAAATCCCTTTTTCGCGGAGACCTGGATGCCAATTTCCTGGAGAATCCGCATCACCGTATCATGGATTTGCTTGATATCGGACTCGTGGAGCGGACGGTATTGGCCACCCTCGAACCCTCCTATTTTTCTACTCTCCAACATGTACCCTCCCTGTGAGTCACGATGCTGCCTGTGCTATCGGTTCCCCTTAGAGAAACAGATTCTCAGGGCGCTCTGGTATTTATGCGGTGTCGCGTGAGCAAGTTTTACCGAGTATTTTCTTGACAGGTACAGCCTAATATATCACTATTATATCCGTTTTACGCCTTTTGAAGGTATCTTTGCCATTGCAATTAGTCGGAAAGATTTGGATCGACTTGCGGCGAAGAAACCCAGATCTCCGTCGCACACAAGCGAATACGCCATAAGGGTAACCCCCCTTTATCAGTAAGGGTTATCCCGGGACGGGAACTGAAGGCAACAGAAAAACCAGCCAAATTCTTCATAGGAGCGCACGATGGCGAGGCGTATCGTCAGGAGCTGTTGTCGAGGTTGTCATGGTGGGTGTGGCGTTCTGGTTACGGTTGAGGACGATGTGGTGAAGGAAATCAAGGGCGATCCGGATTGTCCGATCAACCGCGGCTGGCTGTGCATCAAGGGAAAGCAGGCCCATACAATCGCTTACAGCCCAAAGCGGCTACTCCATCCACTCCGTAGGAAGGACGATTCCTGGCAGAGGATCTCTTGGGAAGAGGCGCTTCGAGAGATCTGTGACCGTTTTTTGG
>CAYFYO010000087.1:0-15603 GCA_964347335.1 uncultured Thermodesulfobacteriota bacterium | reverse complement strand
TGGCATATTCTCCCATGTGGAGGGAAGGAATGACCGCCGGAAGAGGCTGGATAGCGCTATCCCTTGTATTTTTCTCGATGAGAAAGCCCACTTTTGCATTACTTGGAGCGATTGTTTTCGGATCCCTTTGGATTCTGCAGTTCAAGCTCCAGGGGGTAGGCCTCGGCGTTTCTCCGTATCTTCTGATGATGATTCCCTACGCGAGCACGATTTTCGTCCTCTCTGTGGTATCAAGCGATAAGATCAAAAGAAGGATTGGGACACCCGAGGCTTTGGGAAAACCCTACGTCCGGTAAGAGCCTCGGGCAAGAAGGAAGAAATCGGGGAAATAGCCGTCTAACCTCGCCTCAAAAAGAGACTTGATCCTTTCTTTGCTTCGGTTTCAGCTTCAGAAATCGAGATCGATCCGCTGAGTGAAGGGTCATGCTGCGGATCTCAGTTCCCTGGAGGATGGTAAGCGGCACATCAACACCTGCGTTACCAAGGGCCCACACCTTCCGGTAAAAATCGGCAAGACCCTTGACTGCGCTTTTGTTCACGGTAAGGATGATGTCGCCGGATTGGATGCCCGCCTGCTCAGAAGGACCCTCGGATGTGACCCGAAGGACGAAAATGCGTCCCCTTGCTTCTTCTGCGTATAGACCCAGCCAGGGGCGGGACGGATGTTGAGATCGGCCTGTGGCGATCAGATTGCCGAGAATCGGCTTGAGAGGATCGATCGGGACAAACATATTACAGGGGACCAGGCCAACTCCAGGTATCGTGATTTGCGTGAAGAGAGACCCGACGCCGAGAAGCTGGCCATCGGGCCCGATCAGGGCTGCTCCGCCAAAATTGCGATAAGGGGGCGTCGTAAATATGGCATCCTCGAGAAGATATTCCCAGTAGCCTGCAAACTCGCGCCGGGAGATAACTTGAGCACCGTGAACAGCGTCTGGTCCTCCATGGCCCGCGACGAGAATCGGGTCGCCCTCACTCAGGTCTGATGATCGCCCGAGTTTCATGGGTGCCACCGGGAGAGGCTTGGATGTCCGTAAAAGGCCAAAACCGGTCTCATGGTCATAACCGACAAAATCTGCCTCGATCGGTTGACCTTCCGGCCCAGCGACTTCAATGGTTTCGGCTTCGAGGATGAGATACCCGATCGTAAGAATATGACCGTCTGAGTCAATGACGATTCCATTGCCTTCCCGTTCTGTTCCGAGTGAGCGGGCCGTGAACGCATTCTCAGGAATCAGCGATCTGATCTTCACGATAGCTTTGAGTCTCTCCGCTGCACTCTGCTCGGCGGAGACAGATACGCAAAAGACAAGTAAGAGGGCAAGAATCCCCAACAAAACACCGTTTTTCATGAGCGCCTCCGTTGCACTGACTTTCTAAGAATGATCTAAATTTCTTTCTGTACTGTAGCGAGAAAAGTCCTGGTATGTCAATGGCAGTGATCACCCAACATGTGCCCATCGCCCACTCTGATATGGCTGGCGCGCGTCCAATGGTTTTGCCATGGGTCTCGGGGTTATTTCAAGTGCTCAAGGGCCATCCACGAAAAATTCCTGGAAGCAGGGAGGGCACGCTTATCAATGAGGGCAAGCTGGGGTATACTGGCGTTCAACCGAGAATGATTTGAGGCATGTCATGGTAGACACGACCTTTACTCCCGACCATGTGACGATCGTTTTACATCGGCCCCGATATCCTGAGAATGTGGGAGCTGCCGCGCGGGCTGCCTGGAATATGGGTATTTCGCGTCTCCTATTGGTTGCGCCCCAAAACCTCGATCGCGACCGCATGCTCATGATGGCCACTCATGCGGCAGCGCATCTTATCGACAATATGGAAATCTCTCAGGACCTGGCCGCTGCCTTGGATCCGTTTCACTATGTGGTGGGGACAACAGCTCGCACCGGAGGCCAGCGGAGGGAGATGAAGACCCCTCGAGAGATGGCCGAGGAATTGCGACCGATCTGTGAACGTAACCAGGTGGCCTTACTCTTCGGTCCGGAGGATCGAGGGCTCACCAATGCCCAGCTTCGCTACTGTCACGCCCTCGTGACCATCCCAACGGCTGAGTTTTCCTCGTTGAATCTGGCGCAGGCGGTCATGATTCTCTGCTATGAACTCTATTTGGCGGGAAGTAAACCGGTTGATCGTTTCGTACCCAGGCTGGCAAATCGGCGTGAGCTGGACGGCATGTATGAACACCTCAAGGAGACATTCCTCAAGATCAACTTCATCAGTTCAGACAATCCGGACCAGGCCATGCAGAACATCCGGCGTTTCTTCTCCGGGGTGGGCCTGCGGGCCCGGGACGTCAAGGTGATCCGGGGGATCTGCCGTCAAATCGATTGGTACACCCAGAGACGGCTGAAAGAGATGCAGCAACGAAAAAGCGAATGACCCTGCCGAGACAGGGTCCCCTGGAAAGATAGAGTGAAATGGTCAACACTCGCTTTATGATGCTCTAGCGGACCGGTCCCGAAAGTCGCTCCCGACTCGCCGTGTGAGAGGAATGGCAAGTACGCGCAACTCGTGGGGCAGCTGGATGCCACCGGCTAGAGCGGCCTGAGTATGAAAAGAGCTTCACCGATACACTCCTGCATGAAGCGGAACGCCGCAAGCGCGGCTCTATTCCGCGCTCTGCGCATGTCACGCCTGGCGCTCTCTATCAATCTCTCACGCTCCGCTTGGGCCCCTGGAGTCTCGGGTTGTACTGGAGCGATACTCTCCATCGTCTCGTCAAATCTTCTATCTCGGCCGGTGTCCCTGCATGGCCCACTCCACTAGCCACGCCTCCAGCCTAGCGTTAAGGCCACCCAGCCAGTTGAAGAATTTATCAACGCAGTCTATTAAAGCTCCCACCGCGGCTCCCCCGAGGCCACCGGATACACCGCTGACACCAGCTTGACCGATGGCACCGATGATTGAAGCTCCGATGGCCCCCCAGGGACCTCCAACAGAGATTCCGAGAATGGCGCCTGAAAGAGCGCCCGTGATGGCCCCCTGTCCCACTCCCCGAAGAGCCCCCTCCCGCATCCCCTGCTCCGCGGCTTCTTTTGAGCAGGTTCCAAAGGGATCTATCCGGGTGCAAGGGTTATTCTTCGCGTATGAGTAAACATTGATTGTATCGGCAAAGCCTTGTGGATCCTCCTGCGCGAACCTGCCTAAATGCGGCAGATAAATCCGCGCGCGATAGTACAGCGTGCGATCGTCCGGATTCCGCTCCCGACCGGTATAGGTGTACCGATTCGGGATCTCCTCGGTCTGTGTCCAGATCTCACCCCATGCCAGGTACTGGTAGCTGTTTTTTACGGTGGCAGCTCCATCGAGAATCCGCACCACTGACCCCAGCACATCCTGCAGGTAATAATACGTGTCCTCGGCTCGTCTGACCGAAACGATCTCGTCCATCCACGGACCGTGCGTGTATCGGGCGACCGTATTGCCGGTGCCATCAAGATCGGCGAGCACATGGTCTCCGTCATAGATGAACCGGATGACTTCGCCGTTCAGAGACTGTTCGATCCGACGTCCTAGGGCATCATACCGGTAACTCACCGTGAAGCCCAAACTCGACTGTGAGATGAGACGCCCCTCACGGTCGTAAGCATAGGTGTAGGTCTTGTCGTCCACGATTTCGACCACCATGTTCCCATCGAGGTCGTACTCGTATGAGGATGTGTTGGTCGCAATCAAGCGATTCGCCAGGTCATAGACATAGCCCGAGTAACTACCGCCGAAGATCCGGTTGTGTGCACTGTCGTAAAAGAAACTCGCTGAATGGATAATCTCCTCACCTTGCCCACGCAAGGTTGCAGAGATGAGTTGGCCCTGGAAGTCGTGGGTAAAGGTGTAGACGTCGCCGGTTTCGTATGTCCAGCCGCTCCGATTCCCATGCTCATCATACGTATAGTCAAAGGAAGCGATTGTCGAGTCCCCATGGGTCGAGGCGATCCGGTTCGCAGCCGAGTTTGCATTGTAGGTGTAACTCGTCTCCACGCCGTTCGCCTGGATACGACGGGCCCGTCGTCCCTCCAAGTCATATTCGAAGGTCGTAAGTCCACCCTCGGGATCCCACATCTCTGTCAGGCGGCCGAGGAGAGCGTAGGTGTAGGTGTGGATCCCACCGTCCGGATCCTGCATCGTCTCGCGGCCACAGTCGCAGGGGTGGTAGGTATAGAGGATCTCCTTGCCATCCTGAACTGTCGCTGCAGTCCTGCCGAGGGCGTCATAATAAAAGTAGAGATCCGAGTCGTCGTCGAAAACGTGGGTGAGGTTACCCTCTGGGTCGTAGTCATAGACCGTAATCTCGTCAGCGACTTTCTGAATCAGGCGGTCGAGAGGGTCGTAGGAGTAACTGACCGTCTGGCCCCTCCGGTTTGTCCAGGTAGTCTTCGGGCCGGTTGCGGTATATGTCCAAATTTCTATGCGGCCGAGCTGATCCGTACGGCTTAGGACGCGGTTCATCGGGTCGTACGCGAAACGGACCATACCACCCCGCCCGTCCTCGACCGCTGTGACTCGCCCTGCCGAGTCGTGGGAGAGTGCGATGGTATGCTCCTGACCAAAGCGCGGTGCCATCGTGTGGCGAATCAGGTTCCAGGAGGCCTCTTCGTCGTACTCGAAAGAGTCGGCAACAACGAGCTCGTTTTCGTCCTTAACAGGTCTAGGCGGTTTATTTGACTTCAGAATTCGCACCGGTTGGCCGCGGTCGTTGTATTCGATTCCCCAAATGTTCTCGTCAGGCGTGAGGAGACGGTTCGGATTGCCCCGTTCGTCGTAGGTGAAGGTATAGACATTGCCCGTGGGGGTGGTCAGGGTCATGAGATTGCTGTACTCGGTGTCAAAGGCGTACTGCCAGCGTGCACCATTCGCCACTTCGTAGACAGAAGTGCGGTTTCCGAGCGCGTCATACTCGTACTCGGTCTCCCTCCCGTTTGAAAGAACCCGTTTGGTGGGCTGCCCATCCGGCCTTCGTGTCCATGTTATCGGGTTACCCAGAGGATCTTTCCAGAACACCCTGGTGAGGGACTTCGCGTGGAGGCGGAAAGTCCATGTGTGCCCGCGGGCATCCGTGTAGCTGCCATTGAACTGCCAGGGTCTTTGAACGACCTTGGGGTTGATAGATGTCCCCTCTGTGGGATAGTTAGCGAGTCCGGCTAAGATTGGCGACACATAGCCCCGGCTCGCCTCGATCGGGAGCATGGAGAGGGCAGGAAGAGACCCGTAGTCGTATTCGTAGGTCGTCTGAAAGCCGCGCTTGGACGTCCGAGATGTGAGTCGTCCCTCCTCATCGTAGCCAAGTGCGACAGACGTGTCGTCCGGGTCCAGTATCTCGGTCAACTTCCCATCGACGAGAGTGAGGGTGGCCAGGGCTCCCCCTGGAATCGAGACAGAGACTCGATCAATCTCATAGGTGAAGGAGGTGGTCCAGCCGACAGGGTCTGTGATCGTGATCAGCCGGCCCTCCTCGTCGTAGGTAAAGCTGGTGACGTTACCGTTTCGGTCAACAGTGGACTCGTGGAGGCCCTTTTCATCGAAGATATGAACCGTTCCGTACTTGGTTCGCCGCTGCCAGCCGCCAAACGACGTCTTGAATAGGACGCTGTAATCCCCCGAAGGGGCGGAATAGCTGCCGGTGCCATCTGGAACAAAGACGCTCCATCCATGCGCTTCGTCGAGGCGATCCGGTCCTATGATCGTCACTCTGTCGCCGTTTACAAAGAGGCGCTGAAGACCGGCAATCCTCCATCCTCGACCAAGCGGGCTTTGCGTCTCGTTTAGGACCGCGAGTCGACCTGTCAGAACCGTCTCGTAGACCGTCGCACCGTACATGGTGGTCAAGACGATGCGGTAGGGATAGCTGCCAGTCCCAAAGGATAAGGCGTCAAACATCAGGGCGAGTCGGCGGGTCTCCCCGTCTTGCCAGCCCGAGGGGTCAAAGTAGATGGTTTCACCCTGCTTGAGACCGTCCACCTCGAGAAAGGCACTGAGTTCGTTAGGAGGATCCGTATTGATCGTCACATCGAAAGGGACGATCTGCTTCCCAGTGGCTGACCGTGAGCTATAAACGAGCGTGACGGCGCGTTCGTTGTCCATGGTGTAGTACCCTGGGAGTCGGTGTCTGACGGCGAGTTCGTGGGCCCGGAACTGAGCGGCCGGTCCGGCGGCTGTGGAGAATGCAGCCTCGGGGATCAAGAGGCGGTCGGTGACTCGGCTCCTGAGGGAAGGCGAGAGCGGATCACCCACCGTGATCGTGTAGGATCCACTGTCACCCCTGCATAGCCCGTTGGTACATCCCGACTCGGTCAGATGAACGGATACCTGGCCGTTCCCGGGAACAGTGGTTTGGAAGTAAACACGGACCGTTTCTCCTTCATAGGTTCCCGGATCGGGCTCGGGCTCGGATGGCTCGGGCCCAGTATCAAGTTCGAGAGGGAGGTCGGGTCCATCGGGTTCGGGGGAGACATAGACTTGAGTGACCTCGGGTGAGCACCCGACGAGGACCCCGTTCACCGAGCATGTGACGTCGTAAAGCGCCCCTTCACCGGTAATGACCTCGGCCGTGAAATCGACGTAGTTCTTGTCACCGCTTCTATACCCGGGCGCCGAAGCTGTGCCGCCGTCAGGTGTCACGCTGATAGCGTTGCCCCGGGCGACGGCAACCCGACCGGTGAAATTGATGGCAGAATCGGGCCCCGGGCCACTGTCTGGAATCGCCGCGAGAGAAGTCGTCAGAAAGAGACCTGGGAGCGTGACAATCATGGCGAGGGTCAAAACGATTCTGGCTCGTCCGTTCATTCTGTCCTCCTTTGTTGAGAGTGTGAGATGAAGAGGTGAGAATGTTATTGAAATACGGTAATGATTGGTCACGAAATCCTATGAATTAAGAGGTCCGTCCATTATGTCAGAGATCCCCTCCCAAGTCAAGGAAAAACTTGTCCATTTCCCTTTTAATTTCGATAAGTTACTCATTTTGACAGCACTTGACTTTTCTTGACACACCAGAGAACGGGCCGACCCGAGGCCGGTGCTCTCTCTGTCCAGGGACCTGACCTGTCAACTCGAAATGAGATCCCGACAAGAACAACCTTTCAGAATCAAGAGAATTGCGATATGAGAATAGGGAAGTTAACGAGATTTTCGAGATTGCCCCAATCTATGGATCTGCGTCTGGGGTTGGGGACGGGATTCCACTTAAGTGATCGAAACCTCTTGTGTCGGGGATCCGAATGAAACAATCAACAACCGGGCTTCTGCTTTCTGGATTCGTCTACCCAGGTCTTGGGCAGGTGATTCTCGGACGGAAGTTTCTTGGCGTGGGTTTCATCAGCCTCACGACGATTGTCATGATCGCTATTGTCTTTAGGATTGCGAAACGACTCTACTTTGCCCTAGATCAGATGATGCGACTGGGTGGGGATGAAGCCCTGGAGTTGGGTCGGCTGATCGAGCTCCTCCGGGCATCAGACACCGGTTGGCATTTCGAGATTTTCGGGTTGATACTCTTGGTGCTCTGCTGGCTCGCCTCAATCGCCCACGCATATCTCTTAGGTCGGAAGCTTGACCAGGAGCCTGTCTCACGCGCTTGAGTGTACGATCTCCGGGCACCAGGACCATCTTTTCAATGAAGCCACCCTCAAAGCCCTCACCCACGTTCTTGAAGACATCCAGAAATTTCATAGCCAAGGACCAGCGGAAGGTTCGGTGCATCCGGGTACAAGCTTTGTCTGGCAGAGATGTCGGCGAATTGATGCCTGCTGGGCTTACGCGAATGGCCGCTTCACCAGGGTCGGGATCAGGTTTACCTTCCAATCGGAATACAGGGACATGCCCGTAGGCGGGAATCACAATTTGTTTCAGATCCTCAGAGTCCAGATCTTCAGTTGGTGATGAGGCGGGGGATCAGAATTCCCTACGATTCTTCACGAATCCCGGTTATGGGCGGACATTTGATTACGACGCGTCGGTATTTTCTGCCAAAATGAGCCCTGGCAACATAATAGCCACCGATTTCAATTCGATAGTCACCAACCGTTCCGCTGAGGATACCACGGCGATTCTGCCGCCACTTGGCGGATTTTTTTTTCAAATTGACAGCGCATATGATGTTCAACTCACCCGGAACGGTTGAGAAAAGATCTGTGCCAGATGGGCGCACGGTTCCCGGGATATTGCCATACACTGTATGAGAGTGGAAGTCGCCGATATACTCGAGGCCTTGTGAAAATCTGATAAGAATATCATTGATCCGTGCAGCCCGATTCTCGTCTACTGTCGCGCGGGTAACGGTGCTTTCTGCGGTTTGATACGGAATGGCGTACTCGACGATGAATTTGTGGTCTCCTTTAATACCGATAAGATAGCCGACCGATTCCCTCCTGAACACCTCGACCGCAGAAGAGACAATTGTCAGGAAAGCGGGCAGGCTCAGGTATGCCTCTATTTGTCCGCCGCGTCTATCATCAAGACTGTCTCCGTCCACTGAACCTCTCACTCAAGAAGATTTGCCTCCCGTAAGCGGTTGACGATTTCCACGGCTGATTTGGCACGATCCATGGTGTAGAGGTGTATCCCAGGAACGCCAGCGTCGAGGAGGTCTTTGCACTGGTTGATGGCAAAATCGATGCCAAAGTCGGTGATTGCCTCTTTGTCTCCCTCGGGCAGCCTGGCGAGACCGTCTCTGATCTCGGGGGTTATGGTGGCACCACACAATTTGGCCAGGATCTCCATCATCTTTACGCTGTAGATCGGCATCACCCCGGGCAGGATGGGAATCTGGATGCCGAGCTTGCGGGAGCGCTCGACAAAGTCGAAGAAGAGGCGATTGTCGTAGCAATAGTTGGTGATGATAAAATCCGCCCCGTTTGTCACCTTGAGTTTCAGGTATTCGAGATCCTGCGCTCGACTCACGGCCTCGATGTGGCCCTCGGGATACCCTGCCGCGCCGAGGCAGAAATCGTAGCGCGGCCGGATGAAGGCCAGAAGATCTGAAGCGTGGGGCAGGCTCTCCGGATGGGGCCTGAAGTCCTGTTGGTCGCGCGGGGGATCTCCCCGGGCAGCTAAGACACTCTCCACACCGAGCTCTCGATAGGCGTTAAGCACGGCGGTGATGTCTTCCGGACCCAGCCCGTAGCAGGTGAAATAGGCAAGGGTCCTGAGGCTCTTTTCTTGGATGAGTTTCTTTACGAGATTGTACGAACCTTCCCGGGTGGACCCACCAGCCCCGAAGGTCACGGAGACGAAGTCGGGCTTGAGTGCGGCGAGCTCGTCGATCACCCCTTCCAGCTTCTCAGCCGCTTGCGGGTCTCGCGCTGGAAAAAGCTCGAAGGAGATGGTTGGTTTTTTTTGGCTTTTCCAGATTTCGGTGACCTTCATGGATACACCTCCTTCGGCTCGGCAGGATCATCCCTTGGAGAAAAATCGAATAGAATTTTGCTGGATAGATGAACCCCTGAGCGTAGCCGCTTTTTTGACGTCAGAAATAACGATCATCAGAACTCGGCTTTGGTGAAAAGGATTATAGCGGGAGGAGGTTTGGGTGTCAAACGAGGGTGTCAGAAAGCGGACGTGCTTTGATTTTTCAGTTTACAACCGACTCAATTTTCCTCATTGGGAGATACGCCCCGCAAATCCCGTATCGATGCCCCGGGTGCCTTACATCACATGATTGCCCGATGATAACGAGTGATAAAATCGCTAGGGATTAGGATCCCCTGAAGTCCGGTCTTCCTCGCTTGAAAAAGGCCCGGCATCCCTCCTGGAAGTCCGCTGTGCCCGCGGACTCAGTGACGCATTTCAACTCAAGGTCGAGATGCTCCTCCAGGCTTTCAGAATAGCTGGCATCCAACATGATCTTGTCCAATCCCAACGCCCGAGTTGGCATGGCAGCGATCAACCTGGCCATTTCAAGGGTTTCATCCGTCAGATTCCTTGGCTCTGCCACCCTATTGACGAGATTGATCTTGAGAGCCTCCTCTGCTGGCAGGACGCTATTTAGCATCGTCATTTCTGTGGCTTTGGCAATGCCCACGATTTTTGGAAGGTAATAGAGGAGACTCGAGTCTGGAGCCAAGCCTACTCCCGTAAAGGCCACACTGAATTTCGCCTCGGTCGAGGCAACTCGCAGATCACAGCAACAGGCCAGTGACAAGCCGACACCGAAGCATGGCCCGTTAATGGAAGCAATCCATGGAGCCTTCATCTTGCGAATCTTCAAAATGCTTCGATGAAAGTTTGCGGCCAAGTCGTGAAGGAATGCTTTCGGATCAGCGGCCTCCTTGAATGCCGCCAGGTCGCCACCCGCACAAAAAGCTTTGCCTTTTCCTGTGATGATGACGGCACGGATATTTTCATCTTCGAGGTGACCGACCACCCGGGTAAAGTCTTCTGCGAGCGGGGGGTTTAAGGCATTGAGGGAATCCGGGCGGTTGAGCTCGACGAATGCAACCCGACCTTCCTCGCGAATTTCCAGTTCAACAGTCTTCATTTTTGCTCGCCACCTTTCATGGGTTTTGGTCTCTCTCGGAGAGGCAAAATCCGGCAATTGTAAGATGAATAGGACAAAGGACTTGCTCACTCATGGGGTGAGTGTAGAGGGGAGTGCCTTTATGTGTCAATGAGAAGGCGTCGCAGGAGGTGGTGGTTCTGAGTTATCGGGATGAGGGGTGCCACTTAATGATTCTCGAGAGGATTGGAAATTTCATGCCGGGAGATCTCTTCCAGGTCTCCCTCTTGTAATAGGGCTCTTCAGTGAGAAAAGGCAGGCCAAAATGACCTGCCTTTCAAACTCGCCCCTGATACCACGTAGAAAATCATTTCACTTGCGGAACCCGGAGGCTGTGCTGGAGATAAAGCACCCGCCACTTCCACCGCCTCCAGAGCCAGGGACCGACGTCCCGCTGGCCGTGAACCTCGCAACGAATGCATCGAAGTCCGCGCCGGTATCTCTTTCCCCTGCAACGACGATCTTCCCGTCGGACTGAATGGTGGTTGCCCTCCCATAGTCATCATCTCCGCTGTCGTACGTAACGACGCCATTTGTTCCAAACCCGGTGTCGAGCGACCCATTGGCGTTGTGCCTCAAAACCAGAAGGTTGATGGGCGTCCACAACCCCGGGTCTGTTTCCCCTGCAACAATGATCTTCCCATTGGACTGAATGGCTGTCGCTCTCCCGTAGTCATCATTTCCGCTGTCATAGGTGACAACGCCGTTTGTTCCAAACGCGGTATCAAGGGATCCACCGCTGTTGTATCTCAAAACCAGAACATCATCGTTGGCGCCATTATCGGTCGAACCTGCAACAACGATCTTCCCATCAGATTGAATGGCGACGGTTCTCCCATAGTCATCATTTCCGCTGTTGTAAGTGACCATACCATTTGTTCCAAATCCGGTATCGAGAGACCCGTTCGTGGTGTATCTCAAAACCAGAACACCAAAGGTCATCCATACCCCCAGTTGTCTTTCCCCTGCAACAACGATCTTCCCGTCGGATTGAACGGCGACTGCGGTCCCGTAGTCATCATTTCCGCTGTTGTAAAGGACGACACCATTTGTTCCAAACCCGGTATCGAGTGTTCCGTTGGCGTTGTATCTCAAAACCAGAACATCATCGTTCGCGCCATTATCACTGTAACCTGCAACAACGATCTTCCCGTCGGATTGAATGGCGAGGGCCCTCCCGTAGTCATCATTTCCGCTGTCATAGGTGACAACACCATTTGTCCCAAAACTCGTATCGAGTGTTCCGTTGGCGTTGTATCTCAAAACCAGAACACCAAAGGTCATCCACATCCCCATTTGTCTTTCCCCTGCAACAACGATCTTCCCATCGGACTGAATGGCGACCCCGGTCCCGTAGTCATCATTTCCGCTGTCATAGGTGACAACACCATTTGTCCCAAAACTCGTATCGAGGGACCCATTGGCGTTGTATCTCAAAACCAGAACGTCATCATCGGCACCATTATCAGTGTAACCTGCAACAACGATCTTCCCGTCCGACTGCACGGCCACCGCCCAGCCTTCGTCCAAATTTCCACTATCGTAGACAGCAACTCCATTCGGCGGGTTAAAGGTAGTGTCCAAGTTACCAGATGCCGGATAGGTAATTCCTGACATCACAAGAAAGAATATTGGAACGAAAAGCGCGAGCCTTTTTGACATCTTGGTCCCTCCTTTCATTGTTCCGGACCTTGTTCACCCTCTCTCTTGTGTTTGCATGGGGATGGCTGGCCATAGTTGACGATTCCATTCTTCACAAAAAAATGAAAAGCCGGGCCACCTCACTGTGACAAACCGGCTTATCGGTTTAGACGGTGCATCTCGGAGGCCTCTCACCTCCCCCTTGCCGAAAGACCCGAGCTTTCTGAGCCACCCTCCCGGATAGTGCGGGCCTTTCGTCGATCTGACTAGAGCAAGAAGGATGCCAGAAAAGGGCGAGGTCTTTTTGGGGTAGACGAGACAGCAAACTGTGCGAGTCTATATAGGAAAGTCGAATTCTGTCGACAGAATAGCTTCAGATGATACGAGGAAAAAAGTTTCACCTCTTCGCAAAATTTAGCCAGTCAATGGCAATGCCAGTGGGGGACGCAATGGGGGACGTCCGTTACTTATTTACATTTGCTCTCATACAGGGCAAAATAGAAAATAGTAAACCTCAAAAAATGACTATTTATATGTCTAATAATCCTTTCTGAATCATCTTTATTTCTGAAGCCATCTGCCCCCGACCCACTGCCCGGCTAACGGCGGCCGGGCTGATGTTTAAGGTCCGGGCCACATCGGCGCAACTGATCATCAATCTCCGGACTGCTAAATAGCAAAGCACCGTCCGGGCCTCCGTGATCGTCCTTTGTTTGCTGGCTGTTTTTAAATCATCAATTGCTATCCCGTAGTGATGGGCTACCCTAGCAATCAGCTCATCCAGTCCCGGACCAACTGCCCGCATACGAACCCGCTGTTCATAATCTTCGTGGGCTTCCTTTAAAACCCTCTCAACAAATTTCGATGAGCCTAATATGCGTTCATCACCTTTGATGCGAACACCGCCGCGGCTGATGCCCTTGAGGGTCGACCAGCCTCCAACCGATCTCAGCAGCCCTCCGCCGATCAAATCCGGACGGCGACCCTGAGAAATCCCTCTGACCACAAATGTCACATAAGCTCTTCGGGCAGCACCCTTCGATGCCCCAAAGATCCCTAAGACGTAGTCCGTATCCTGCCAGTCCGCATTCATTTTACCCAGTAACACGGCATGGCCACTGTACCGATAGGAGCTTAATTGATTCAGATCTTTTACCACTTTGGCTCTTAATGGATTTAAATGGATATAGCGCACTAACTCCTTCAGATATACATCTTGTTCACATAAGAAGGACTTATAACGGTTTTGAAACAACTGCCCATGTCGCTTGTGGCGGCGGTTAAACGATACCGCATAACCAGTCAAAAGCCGGCGCATCAATGTGGCTAATGGCACCCGTCCGGTCGTCAATAGGAGATGCACGTGATTGCTCATCAACACCCAGGCATAGCAGCCGGTCTGGGTTTCGGAGAGAAGACCGCCCAGGCGTCTCAAAAAATCGTTACGATCGGCGGCATCTTTAAATATGGACCTGCGCTCGATGCCACGAATGATTATATGTTGTAATGCTCCGGGGGCATCTATGCGCGCTTTGCGTGGCATGACAACTTAATAACAAATCTGACTACAGATGTAAATATGTAACGGACGTCCCCCTCCACACTCCACGCACACCTCCGCAGGGCAGGGTTTTGGAATACCAGTTGCATTGGGCAGGCAGGGAACTGTACACTTCCTGGAGAACAATTCTTCGGCATCCAACGGAAGGAGGAAATCTGTATGAAGAAGCTCTTCCTCATATTCGGAACGTCTTTCATCGTCATCTGGCTGTTTGTGTTCCATGCCATCGCCATCGATCTCGACTGGACGACAAAGACGCAGCTAGACCTCAAGGGCCCAACGCGAGACGTCACGCAATCAGCAGATGGGAAATGGGTCTTCATTTTGACCCAGGGTGAAATCCTTGTCTACTCGGTTCCTGAAGGTCAAGTGATCAACCATATCCCAGTCGACAAGGCCTTTGACCGACTGATCCATTTTGCATCAAACAACACGCTTGTTTTAACCAGCCGCTCGGAAAATACGCTGAAGATCATTCAACTGGAAACAATGCACGATTTTGATTTCACGGACCTCGCTTTCAAGGGGCCTGAGAATGCCCCGGTGACCCTTGCCGTTTTCGGTGACTACCAGTGACCATACTGCGCGCGGCTTGAGCCGCTGCTCCAGCAGGTGCTGGAGAGACACCCTGACGAGGTGAAGCTCGTTCACAAAAACTTTCCCATTGCCAAACACAAGTTTGCAAGAAAGGCTGCGGCTGCGGCACTTTCTGCACACAGACAGGGCAAATTCTGGGAGTACCACGCCAGGCTATTTAAGAACCATCAAAACCTGAACGATGCTGTCTTTGAGATACTCGCCCAAGAGCTCGGCCTCGACCTAGAGAAATTCCAGCGGGATATGAAAGACTCTGCCATAGAGCGGCTTATTATTCGCGATATGAGGGACGGCCAGAAGGCGGGTGTCCGGGGAACTCCGACGGTTTTCATCAATGGGAAACGGGTGAAGAATCGGAACCTCCAGACCATTGAGGCGATGATTAAGGCTGAACTGGAGAAAAGTAAAGGAGAGTGAAGGGATCAGGACTTGACCTGTGACATGCGCTTTGATCGCGGTCTCCATTATAGCCAATCTACTTCGACGCGAATGCCATGGGGTAATCCATTAACTGAGCTGGTTGGCCATCTTGGAAAGGAGTACATCCTGGATTTTTTGCTTTAGAACACCTCCTCTCTTCTCAATTTCGTCGACAATCTTCTGAACAGGTCTCTTATAGGACTCATCGGTGACAGTGCTCAAATTGACCCTTACATTCATCAGTCCTCCTTTGAGCGCCGCATCTGCGAGGTAAAAGGCGACCCCGGCATCGCTGACGGCTGAGATATTCCCTTTCTTCACAATGGCCTCGCGAAGATCGAGAAGTTCCAGGGAGAGCTGACTGACTTCCAAAGGAGTCTGTGCAGCCCTTTTGTAAGCCTCCTGAATGAACCGACGTCGCTTCTGCCGCTGCGCTTCTGTTTCCTTGGGCAAGCGAAATGCAGAAATGACTTGTTCAAGCCCTCGAATGTCATCCTCCACGGCATCCAGCAATCTTCTCCGCAAGGCCTCTGCCTGCTTTTGGATCTCCTCCATCTCTCCCTTGACACCTTCGTATCCACTTTTCCCAATGGTGAGATTAGCCACCATGCAGAGCAGTGAGGCAGAGAGAGCGCCGGCAAGGACCGAAGCACTTCCGCCTCCAGGAAGGGGCTCTCCCGTGGAGAGCTTTTCGAGAAATTGGGAGATTTTCAGATCTTTCATGGGAGCCTATTTTCCATCACCTGATCCGAAGTAAAATCATGGACCCTGAGGTAAAATCTGGCAAGCTCTGCTAAGACGCCTAACGGAAATAATTCAACAAATTCAACAACGTTATATATAGGAAGCACAAGGGGTTACACCCCCGAGGGTAACACGA
>CAYFYO010000086.1:0-15642 GCA_964347335.1 uncultured Thermodesulfobacteriota bacterium | reverse complement strand
CAGGGTCAACGCCCATCATCCCATAGAGCGGACCCCAGAATCCTGGACCAAACAAGGGGAAAGCATATCCAATCAAGGTCCGACCATCCCCAGCGAAACCGAGATAAAGGGTCCTCCCCTCCTTCTCTTCGATCCTGACCTGTCTTTCAAAAATCTCTCTGACCTGAATGTCGCTCGTCCCTCGTTCCGGTTTCATCCCGAGAACCTCGAGGATGACCTTTTGAAGCTTGACCTGCTCATTCACTGCTATCCGCTCCCGATTAATCTGATGGATGCCACTGACCACAGCAGTGAAGAAAAAGGTGAGCCCGAACATGTAGACAATCGAAAACAGCCGCTTCCGGATCACGTCTTCTCCCGCCTTCCTTTCAGGTCATTCACCGTTTGGTCCATGATGGGAACAAACATGTTCATGAAAAGGGTGGCAAACATGATGCCCGCGGAGAAACTGGAAAATCTCCTGATGATGATTGTGAGGCCGCCGATGAGAAGCCCGTATATCCACTGGGCAGCTTTGGTCTTAGGACCGCTGATCGGCTCGGTGACAACGAAGACGGCTCCAAAGAGAAATGACCCGGCTATCAGGGTCGTCAAGGGATCCGGGACTCCCGGAATACCCAGAATCCAGAGGGTAAAGCTCACCAGGGCCCCACCGAGAAGACAAGAGACCACCAATCTCCATTGGGCAGCTCTCATCGCGACGATATAGACCCCGCCCATGATGATCAGCCACGCCGCCGTCTCACCGAGGGAGCCTGGAATGTTTCCCACAAATAGCTTTTCAAGAGGATAGGCTTTTCCACTCTTCAAGATTGCAAGGGGAGTTGCCTGGGTCATGGCATCCACCCCTGGAGACCAAAATAAAAACCCTCCATACTGCCCTGAGAAAGGCTGAACCCATTGAGCCGTCATTGCGATAGGAAAACAAATATAGATAAAACACCGACCGACCATGGCGGGATTGAAAATGTTGTATCCGAAGCCACCGAAAACCATCTTTCCGAAAACAATTCCAAAGACGATACCAATAATGGCGATCCAGAAAGGTACGGTCGGTGGGAGGCTTAGCGAAAGGATTAGACAGGATACCAGGACGGACGACGTAATCGGCTTCCCTTGGGGGAGGGTGAAAACCCCCTCGGCAGCGAGCCCAAAGACCAGGACGAGGGAGGTTAAGACGAGGGATCGGAGACCGAAAAAATAGACCGATCCAATCAGGCACGGAATCAGACCATAGCAAACCCGAATCATGATAGGTTGCTTTTGGAACAACTGCTTGGGAAATCTGCCCTCCTTGATTTCCTCTTTGTCTCTCTTCTGCACCGACTACCTCCGCACAACAGCCGGAGAAGACCTCAATTCCCGCCCCAAGCGAGTTCTAACGGTATTTCAATATCCGATGGTTGTCAATAGGTGAGTGCCTGGAGGGTAAATCGAGGTCATCCCTTGAAAACAAGGAGAGAATTTCAACTTAACGCATCTCGACTCATGGCTTTTCCACGCGAAAAATTCTCCTCACATGGTTAACATCTGCCGCCATCTGCTGGATCAGATCCTGCTCGCGATCGAACTTCACCTCTTCCCTCAATTTCTCGTAGAACAGAACACAGATCTGTTCGTCCCCGACATCCTCCTGAAAATCGAGCAAATGGACCTCAACGGAAAAATGATCTCCTTCAAAGGTTGGGTTGAACCCGAGGCTCGCCGCGCCGAGGAACACTCCCTGATTGATTTGAACCTGGACGGCATAGATGCCCTTAGCTGGCAAGAGCTCATTCTCAACGGTGAGATTCACCGTCGGGTAGCCTAACGTCTTCCCCCGACCCATTCCGGTAACCTTTTTCCCTTCCACTTCATAGGGCCTACCGAGCAGAGACCGGGCTTTCGCAACCTCACCCTCCTGGATCCAGGTTCGGATCCTCGAGCTGCTCACTCTCTCTCCTTCAAAGGCCACCGGGGCGACGATGCTCACGCCCACTCCGTGTTCTCTCCCCAGACGCTTCAGGAGATCCGAAGAACCGGTTCTTCCCCTTCCAAAGGTGAAATCCGCCCCTTCGACAAGATGCCCAACGGCCAGCTTCGCCACAAGGATCTCTGAAAAGAACTGATCGGCTGTGTATCGGTAGATCGTCTCATTGAAGGGGCACACGACCGTCGCAGACACCCCAAGCTGTTCGAAGAGTCTCATTTTTTGTGAAAGCGTGGTCAGGAGGGGCGGCGCCTTTTCCCCTCCGAAAACCTTTTGTGGATGGGGCTCAAAAGTCAATACGGCTGAAGGGCGATTCATCGAATTGGACAGTCGGATGGTCTCCCCCAAAATCGCCTGGTGCCCCAGATGGACCCCATCGAAATTACCCACGGAGATGACAGGGTGGTCCAGAGCCTCTCTCGCCACATCGAGATCCCATAGAAGCCTCATGAGCCCATCTCCGAAAACCGGATTTTGAATCCCAAATTATACTATCCCATTCATCAAAAGGATTTCTATCATGATTCCGTACAAGCATCATCATCGAGTGGCCTGTTCCGAATCTTCCATGGAGAGCTCCTCTGCCAAACAGATCCTTCACGATAATTCCAATTTTCAAATGGCACACCTCTCGTCCTTTCGCGTCCTCCCTCTCACCCGGTAAATCCTCCACCGCCCCCATAAATGTCGGTCGGGACCGAGAGGATTCGCGAAATTTCGGTGTCTTTCTCTCTTTGGCTTGAAGGAGGGCACCGAAACGGGATTGACGAGGGCTTTGCCGGGAGGGAAGAAAACACCTTTTTCGGCCAGTCCGAAAAGAATACGAACGTTCATGGAGGCTTTAGATGCAGTTTCTGGATTTCAAACCCCAGGTGCGGTGAATAAGATAAAGCGAGCGCGCCAACCGGCACGCTCGCCTTACACACAATAGAAGCCCCCCATAAACCGCGTTCAGGGTCGAAATATCGTGAGCGCTTCTTCTTTATAGAGGTCCGGATGCCCAGAGACCATGGGACCCTGCAACGACTCGGCCATACTCCTTACAGACCAATCTACCGTTTGTCAGGAACTGTTGGTGTTCCTCTAGGTTTGACATGACCCATTTTATGTTCTGGGCAACACGCAGATACGCTTCATGGCGAGGATGAGGTTGCTGCAACTCCCTGGGGAGTGGGAACCACGCTGCCAGAGGTATCAAGTCCATCCATCAGACAGCGCGCCTCATGCCGGTCTTCTCGTCATCCAATGCCAACAAAATCACGGGGGTGTTTCCTACTCGACTCCGCGCTTACGACTTCCACAGGCCGTGAAGATTGCAGTATTCGCGGGCCGTAACCTTCTCTCCCGGAATATCGAAATTCGCCTCCGGTGCCTCCCCGGGCTTCAGAAACTGACGGTACGCCTCTCCATCTGCGATCACTTCAATCCACTCGATGTAGTGCTTCTCCTCCATGGGGTGAGGAACGCTTCCGACCTTCACCTTCAAGCCAGAGGCGGTCCGTTCAATGACTGGGACGTGTTTCTCTTGCGCAGCATCAACGGTGTTCTCAACGAAATGCTTCATCGGTTCGCCACAGCACACAAGCTCTCCCTTGCCCTCATGCAAAACCTCCACAATGTTCCCACAGATCTCACATTTGTAAATTTGCAACCGTCCGGTCATTACGTCTCCTCCTTTCTCATGCGACGATACCCGGGGGGAATTTCCAACCCGCTTGCCCCATTAGTTCGACGTTAACACCTCATCGTCATAGATCTTCTCAAAAAAGAGCTTGTGCCCGCTTTCCTCAGCAGCCAGATTCCGAAAGAGCTGCTTGACATCTGGATCAGTCACGAGCTTCTCTAGGTCCGTATAGAGGTTGATCGAAGCCAGCTCCCGATGCATCGCAATGCCGAGAATGTCCTGCCAGGACATATCCGGAGTCGGCTCTTTCTTCACCAGATAATCCGCGATACGAAGATCCATTGGCTGTTTGGGGGCTTCCCGCACTGCAGCGGCCACATCCATCTTCTCCAATCTCTCCCAATGGGCCTGCTCCATAGCGGCAATCCTACGGAGTTCTTGGGCGAGAGCTTTCAGCTTGACCCGCGCTGCAAGATCGTTGTAAAAACCGACCGCCTCCTTCTCCTTCTCTATCGCGAAATCGATAACATTTTGAATCTCTTGAACTCTCTTTGATCCGCCGTCTCCTGATCCCATTTAATCTCTCCTCCCCACTCTCTCGAAAAATACCATGTCCCGTTCCCTATATCCCCCCTCTACCTCTCTAGGCGAGTTTCTTTACGGCGGCCCACACGGCGTCGTAATCTGGCTCCTCCGTAATTTCTTTGACCACCTGGACGTGTTGAATGACCCCATCACGGTCAACAAGAAACACCGCCCGTGCAAGTAATCTCAGATCTTTGATCAAAACCCCATAGGCCAATCCAAATCCACTGTCGCGGTGATCCGAGAGCGTCTTCACCCTTGTCACACCCGCCGCACCACACCACCGTTTCTGTGCAAAGGGAAGATCCATACTGATCGTAAGGATCACCAGGTCTTCACCCGACTTGGTCGCCTCTTGATTGAATTTCCGCGTCTCGGTATCACAGACCGGCGTATCCAATGACGGCACCGAGGCAATGATACAAACTCTACCGCCAAATGAAGACAGCTTGACCGGCGTCAAATCGTTCCCAATTGCTTCAAAGTCTGGCGCTTTGTCACCCACCCTCAACTCACGACCCACGAGGGTAAGGGGACTGCCTTGAAATGTTACAGCACCCACTCTCTCTTCCATCATAACCCTCCCTCAAATCATCGTTTCTTGAAAAATATATTCCGAGGCTTCTCATTGTCAAGTGGCGCCGGACAGGATTTTTCAGGTTGATTAAAGAGATCTATCCTGTTTAACTAGAGGGGAATGAGGAGGAATTCTCTTATCCCGGGGATAGAAAAGGAGGCTTGAGATGTTTGGAAAAACCGTCTGTCTGGCCGCACTCTTTCTCTTCAGTTTCCTTTTCCTCGAGCCAAGTTGGGGACAATTGGTGAACAAGGTTGATGTCGTCAATCCCCTACCGGTTCCCGTTCGGGGAAATGTGGAGATCGAAGGAAACGTGAATGTTGTAAATACTCCTGAGGTGATTGTGAGGGAGATCCCTGAAGTCAGCGTCAGTGGAGACGTCCGCCTGATTGACTCTCCAGAGGTCCGTATCACCGATGTTGCGCAGGTGGAGGTCGTCAATGAGGCGAAAAGGAGTATCCCAGTTCAGATCACAAACCCATCGGGCACGATTGGGCGGGAGGACCTGAGAAACTCTTTTTCCTGGCATCGACGCGCTTTTGTGAACTCGAAAACCAAGACCAGAACGCACAGTGCCATTTCAGTTTCCAAGATGGCGGGAAGGCTATTTGTGCTGACAGACCTTCTCGTGACCTCTCGGTTCCAGACACCTGACACCGAACTGGTCTTGAGCCTCAAGGGGGCCGGAGCAGACCGAGGTCTCGGGCTCGACTTCATTTTGGTGCCAGAAGCATCGCCTCTCAATACACACTTCCAAACCGGCATCCTCTTTAGGCCAACCGCTGCCATTGATGTCTCAGTCGCGGGGGACCGCGGGGCCCAGGAGTTTCGGGTCGATTACACCATTACGTTTTCAGGGTACTTTCGCGAGGAAAGTTAAAGGAAAGAAAATGAATGGTTTTAAAAATACTGGGGAAGACGTCCTTCCCCGCCCTTCTTGAGCCCCCAAAAAGGAGGATCCTATGAAGATAAAACAGATTTCTGTATTTATCGAAAATGTTTCCGGTCGATTGTACGAAGTGACGAGTGCTCTGGGCAATGCGGGAATCAATATCAGAGCTGCCAGTCTGGCAGACACTGCAGACTTCGGTGTTCTTCGGATGATCGTCTCAAATGTAGCAAAGGCAAGACGTATTATGATGGAAAAGCACTTGCCAGCCCGAGTCGACGAGGTCGTTGCTGCTGAGATCGAGGACAAACCGGGCACACTCGCGCAACTGCTCAAACCGCTTCTGGAGGCCAAAGTGCATTCGAGCTACATGTATGCCTTCACCGGGTTTACATCAGGAAAGGCCGTGATGGTCTTTCATTTCAGCAACAACGACCAGGCAATTCAAATTCTGCAGAAGCATGGAGTCAAGTTGCTTGACGCCAAGGTTTTCGGGATCGTTGAAAGTGGCCCATCAACACGGTAAAGACGCAGTTCAATAGAGAGGAGAAACTCCCATGAAAGAGAAAGCCGGCTTTAGCCCTCGGAAGTTTGCAGTCGTCGGTGCCGGACCCGTGGGGAACATCGTTGCCGCTTTCCTCGCAAAAGGGAGATACGACGTGACCCTATGCGACGTATTTCCTGACCTCGTCAAACCTGCTTTGAATCCCGGAATCCTCATTGAAGGTACCGAACAGTTTCAGACGTCCGTCTCGAAAATCGTGACCAGTGTGGATGATCTGGCGGATGATCCTCCAGATGTGATCATCCTCGCAGTCAAAGCCAATGCGCTCCCCCTAATCTCCTCTGCGGTCGAAAGCTTTTACAGGGAGGGCCTCTATGTGGTGAGTTGGCAAAACGGCATCGACACAGAGTTGGTCTTGGCCCAAAGCCTGGGGAAAAAGGCGGTCATGCGGGCAGTTGTCAATTATGGGTGCAGTCTCGTCAAACCCGGTCAGGTGAACATAAAGTTCCACCATCTCCCGCACTACATTCAGGAGCTGGATGAGGAATCCCGACCCGCCGCTATTGCGGTCGCCGAAGCGTTAACCAAGAGCGGACTGATCACCGAACATACGGATCAGATTATCGGAATGGTCTGGCGAAAAGCCATCATGAACGCGTGCATGAATCCCGTATGCGCCGTAACGGGCCTGACCATGTCTCAGGTCATCAATGACCCTATCATTTTTCAGATCGTAGACGCCCTGATTAAGGAGGGCGTGAATGTCGCCCGGGCCAACGAAATCCCGGTGGGCTGGGACTTCTACCCTTACTCGATCGAATACATGAAAAAAGCCGGTGATCACAAGCCCTCCATGCTCATTGACATCGAGATGAAACGCAGGACCGAGGTCGACTATATCAACGGAAAGATCATCGACTACGGAGATCGTGCCGGCCTCGAAACTCCTTATAACAGAACAATCAGAGCCCTGGTGAAAGCGCTCGAGCCCAGATGACGAAGGCTTGGAAGTCGGCATCGATTCCGGCTTCTGACTCCTGGCGGTTTCACAGCCACAAAACCACGCCCAGTATCATCAGCGCTATGGTCCCGAGATTGATGAATAGATTGCGTTCACAGAGTTTCTCCAGGGTCTGTCGGTCCAAAAAGACGCCGCTTCGAGGGTCAATATAGATCTTCACTCCCATCAGATAAAGGGGTGTGGTCAGTATGAAAAGATGGATCGGAAGGCCGGCAAGGATTCCCATCGCCAGGAAGATCCATGCGACAAGTGTGACACCCCCGTAAATATGCGAGCAGAACCTCTTTCCGAGACGAACCACAAGGTTCCGTTGCGGTCTCATCCTTCCACTGGACGGGCCTTCCGAGGAGCAGCCAACCATACGAAAAGACACGATACGACACTTACGGAGATTGCGAGTCCAAGAGCCGATTGGTAAGTTCCGGTTCTATCAAATATGAATCCCGCCACCCAGGCCCCCAAGGCCCCTCCGACGCCGATCACGCCCTCCAAGATACCGTAAATCAGGCCGAACCCTTTCCCCCGAAAAAGATCGGCAGCCACCGCCATGAACATCGGGGCCGTAACTCCCCAACCGGCTCCGAAAAAGACAATAAATACATAGAGAAAACCTTTTTCGCTCATTGTTTCCAGCAAAAGCAGAGAACATGCCGCTCCCGCCACACACATGGCGCCGATCGTGGCGGTTATTTCTCGCCCAATCCGATCAGAAAGCCATCCCCAAAAGATCCGAAAGCCAGATGAGATAATCCCGATCGCGGCGAAGGCAAAGGCCGCCTTCATTTTTCCTATTCCGTTGTCGACGAGAAAACTGACATGGTGAACAAGGAGGGCATACACCGCGATAACGATCAGGAAAGCAAAGATCAGGAGGGCCCAGAATCTCCCGGTTCGCAGCGCCCTGCCCAGGGTCCAGTCGGTCTCAGACCACACAGGGTGCGGTGTCTTCGGCCCTTTGCGCGCGTGCAGTTCTCCTTGACTCATACCATCCGCAAGAAGCCCCATGTCTTGAGGTTTGTGGCGAAGGAGCAAGGCATTCAGGGGAAACAGAACGACGAAGACGAGCCCGCCCAACCCCAGGAAGGCATAACGCCAACCCCACCCAGAGATGAAGTACTGTGAAAAGGGGACCAAGAGAAAAGTCCCGAGGCCCATACCGGACACGGCGATGCCGCTGGCCAAACCTCTTTTCCTGTCGAACCAGTGGGCGAGGATAGCCGTGTAAGCGACAATACCGATCGAAGCGGCTCCCATCGCCGTAAGGATCCCGTATAGGAGGTAGAATCCAGTGAGGCTGTTTATGGATGAGCAGAGGGCAAGCCCCAGGGCAAGTAGAAAGATCCCCGGTGTGATGACACTTCTGGGACCAAACCGATCGATAAACCCTCCCACAAGAGGTGCCATCGCGGTATAGGTGAGCAGGACAACGGACTGGATCCCAGCAGTTTCCCCCCGGGTCCAGGGGAAATCTTCTAGCAAGGCGACGTAGAAAACAGAGAAGGAACTTCGGATCCCAAACCAGAAGGCCATGGACACCAGAGCGACCGCAACGATCATCCAACCGTAGTAGATATCGGTGAGGCGAAGGACCAGTTTGCGCCGCATATTTTCACCTTTGAACCTTGCTGGCAACGAGGAACGCCTGACAACACGCGTGCCCTCCTTCAGCCTCAATTGAGAGAAGAATCTGTCCCGTTCTAATCCTCCTGAAGCCGTTCAATGCACAGTTTTGAAATCTCATTCAACTGCGATCGGGTATCTTCATCCTCAAAATGGGAACTCTCGGCAAAGCCCTCGAGGTGCTGACAGGTTCGGTCCGCCGCTTCTTCCAGGTTCTTGGCCTGTGATCGCTCACGGTAGATCTGGATGACGTCGTCCCGTAGCGCAGAAAGCGGTGATCCGAGGACCAGTTCCCGCAGGACTTCGGAAGCTCTCCTTCTGCTCTCCAGCTCGACACCCATAGCGGCGGCGTTGGGCTTCCGTGAGAGGAACTCAAGAAGCTGAAAGAAGGTCTTCTGATCGAAAAAACGAAATTCAACGTCATTCGACGGCTTTTCTCCCCACAGTTTCCTGGGCCCTTCATGTCCTCCCTCGGCAAGATACCAGTCCTTGACAAACCGGAATCCGCTCCAGAAAAGGAGCCCTCCCTGTGCCGTACAAACGGCAGGAATCCCTCTTAAAAGGCTCGTTTGGGTCTCCCGATGAAGGGCGCTATCAAACGAGACTTCGTAGGCAAACATGAAATGCCCCCCTCCGGGGATCGTCTCTGACAGAAGCTGAAAGATCTGCCGATCGATCCGCCTCTCTGAGAGATCGAGGGTTATCGATGCAGAGGCTCCGCTCGCGAACTGGACAACGGGATAGTAGTCCCCAACCTCTACCCATCCCTTGACCCATCTCCCTCCGCGGCTATAAACACCCTCGAGGACGGGCATTACCTCGAATCCGTCTTTCGGTTTCACTTGACCGGTAAGTCTCCCCTCTTCGTCCCGAAGATACAGGGAGAAGTGAGTCCATCCCTGTCGATACCGAAGCGGTTTCGATTCGATCTCGATACGGTACTTTCCTACCGATCGGCCGTCTAGATCAGAGAACTGCAAGACCAAAGCTCGAGGTTTGAGCTGAAAAACCCGCCAGAGGCGGGCCTTCGCTCGGATTTCCTGCCGAAAGCATCGGTTACACCGAACGTCTCTTCAACAGACACGTGAGGCAATCGTTGCGACGCTCTTAATCCACCTTTTTGAACATTTCCCGTTTAGCCCCGCACACCGGGCAGACATCAGGAGGCTCTTTTTCGGCCGTATGGCCACAAACGGGGCAGACGTAATACGGATAGGTCTCTTGGGAGGGCCCCAAGGTGTCGAGAAGCTTTTGGTAGAGCTGGGCATGGACTTTCTCTACTTCATTGGCATATTGAAAAGTGCGCTTTGCCGCCTGATTTCCCTCGCCTTCTGCTGCGTTAATCATTTCAGGGTACATCTCTTTGAACTCGTGGGTCTCCCCCCCAATCGCCTCCTCGAGGTTCTCCTTGGTACTTCGAATCCCTTTAAGCGCCCTGAGGTGGTTGTGGGCGTGGACGGTTTCGGCTTCAGCAGCCGCGCGGAAGAGCCTGGCCACTTGGGGATAGCCCTCCTTATCTGCCTTCTCGGCAAAGGCCAGATACTTACGGTTTGCCTGAGACTCTCCGGCAAAGGCTTCTCTCAGAAAATCCTCTGATTTCGACATCCTATCGTTCCTCCTTTCTTCATGATTTCAGTTATTAACGCGCACCCCCTTCCAGAAGCTGGATTCGTGGGACCAACGGGGCTTCCCGAAGGGGATCACAAATATCCAATGCAAGGCCCCACCCATCCTCCTATAGCGTTACCCTTTGGAATCCATCCCGAGTAATAAAGGCATAGTTGAAGGGGGGGCCGATCTCATCCTGGGTTTTTGCCAGTCCCTCAATGGTCTCTTTGATTTTCGAGAGGAGATGATCAAGGGGCGCATTCTCCCGGCAGAGACGATTCAGGTTGTATTCTAGACCCATTATCCGAGGTGCCGTGTAGGCAAATGAGATTTCATCACCATCCAGTTGCGGAAGTTTTTTCTTGGTCCAGAGCAAATAGAGTCGATAGGGGCGCTGTTGGTCCTTTTCCGTACGACCACCCATGATAAAGAAGACATGGTGAATCGGATCAACGGGAAGGATCTCGCATCGTTTGAGCATGAACCGCTCATATTCAGTGGCCAAAAAAGGAAGGGCCGCTCGATAGATGTCCTCAGCGTCGGTGAGGCCTTCGTCTCTGAGGAACTTTTCGAAACCCCGACACATCGAAACACCATCTGCCGCTCCGCCGGTCAACATCGCCGTATGCTTGCTGAGTTGGACCAGACGGTCAACCTGTAGTTCGATCATCTCACCTTGGGGATTAAAATCCAGTGCTTTACTATCTGCGGCCAAAACGATCCCATTGGCGTTTTGGCATGCGACTAACTGAGACATCCGCCCTCCTCCCGTTGCTCCTTTGTGGTTCATATACACCAAGAGGTTTTGAGATTTCAATACCGGATGCCTGCTAAGAGAAAGAGGGAACAGCCGGAGGGATCTAAGCCGCATGAGTCTGGGGGAAACCGAAGAATTCAGGGAACTCTCCTTGCTTTTTGCTTCACAAAGGTTTAGAAAATAGGTTACGATTGAGTGAGGCCTCGATCCGTTGCGGGATATCTGTGTTCTCTTCTTGCTCTTGTACCTAACTGGTCAAAGACAGGATATGACAACAAGTTGTGGAGGTTTATGATGAGAGTGACCTATGCCGTCCGAAATATCATGACGAATGATATCGTTTCCGTTGAGGCGACTGCCAATGTCAGCGAGGCGTTGAGTCTCATGGTGGAAAAGGACATTGGTTCTGTGGCGGTGACTCGGGAAGGCAAGATGGTGGGCATCGTTACAGAGCGCGATGTTCTACGGAAATGTTGCCCCGTGACTCAATGCACTGTGATGGCGGTGGGAGACATCATGAGCAGCCCCCTCATTACTATCGGCGTCGATGCGGCCATCGGCGAGGCAGCGGATCTCATGGCACAAAAGAAGATCAGAAGGCTGCTGGTGACTAAAGACGGAGAGATCCAGGGGATCATTACGGAAAGGGACGTGATGCGGGCCACCTTGGACGTTTTCAAGACCCTTTCCGAGGCTTTTGTCTAGAATAACCCAGGTCGGTGCAGGTTCGAAATGAAAGGAAAAACGGATACCTATGTCCGAATCATCTGTATTGTCCTTCTCCTTTCCGGGTGCGCAACCTATTCAACCTTCATGGAGCGTATCCGAGACAACGATGTTGTTCTGGATGCCTGGGCTCGAGGAAAGATGGCAGAGAAAAAGGGAGAATATCAGCGGGCAAAGGAGGAGTACTACTTCGTCAAACGTTTTGCCACCACGTACTATCTCAAAGAAAAAGCCCAGCAGCGCTACGAATGGGTAAGTCACATACTCGCGAAAACGGCAGAGTAGGAACCTAAGGCTCCACCCCATCACTCCCCTCAATCAAGATCCAGAATCATCTCCCGCTCCGAATCCATGGGGCCGATAAATCTAAAACCACACTTCCGGAAGACGTAGACTGCAACGGAGTTAGAGGTGAGCACCGTCAGCCAAATGCGCTTGAGACCTCTCTCAATAGCGCCTTCTGCCACCAATTTGACCAGCTCCGTTCCGATCCCCTGATTCTGGAAATCCTGGTGAACGAAGACGAGCAGTTCAGCGGTTGAAGAAGATGGTATGCGTATCGCAGCCGCGTGGGCAATGACCTGCCCCCCCTCCATGGCAAGGAGTGTCAGATTACCTACGACAAGATTTTCTACCCACTGCCTCCGAGAGGATTCCAAACGCGGGGGGAGTCCCTGATAACCCTCCTTAGGCTCAAACTCGTCGTAGAACGCCAAAAGCGCGTGAAGTGCCTCCTTCGAAAAGAGGCAGATCGTGATATCCCTTCCCTTCTTCGTCCTGAATGGGCGATGATCCACCCTCGATTTACCCTATTCGTTTCTGAGGACTTTCTCGCATGGGTGATTCACGAATTCCTATTGGTTCCATGAACAATCCGCCCCTCGGGCCCTTCGAATCTCCTCAGGGCTAGCCTGGAACGGGTGGAAAACACCCTGTCGAAACCCGCAACAAGGATTTTCAATTTGTTGAGGGGGCTTATCCACGAATCCCGAAGATTCGTGGATAATGCAGGCTCGCACCCTCTCTTTGGTTTGGAGGATATCACAGGAGGTGCCCACTCACAACCGATACTCACTTCACTGATATGACGCGACCGCCTGTCATTCTGATAAGATCTTGGGGAGGGAGCCTAAAGACCGCATTCGGGCTGCCAGCAGCAGCCCAGATGTCATCAAATTGAAGCAGATCCTCGTCAATGTAGGTCTCCAGCTTTTCGAGATGACCGACCGGGGGGACACCGCCAATCACGAAGCCGGTCCGCTTCTTGACATACTCAGCGTCCGCAATCTCTATGGGTTCAGTGCAATATTCGGCGATTCTTCTCTCATCCACCCGGTTCGGGCCACTTGCAATAACCAAAATCGGTCCATCCGTGTTCTTGCCTCTGAAGATCAGGGATTTGGCAATCTGTTGAATCCGACATCCAATG
This sequence comes from uncultured Thermodesulfobacteriota bacterium, assembly GCA_964347335.1. Taxonomy (GTDB): domain Bacteria; phylum Desulfobacterota; class BSN033; order WVXP01; family WVXP01; genus WVXP01. The sequence continues at coordinate 2,332 of CAYFYO010000086.1, read as the reverse complement.
GCCTTCGCCGCCTCAGCGGCGCTTCTCGTCGTGTGGGACGACTCCACGACCTCATAGGCAAACCCAAGAGCCCTGAGTGCGTCCTGGACCTTCTGTGCTTTGGCGCTCAATGCCACCGACATTTCTTCCCTTTCTTTTCTCGAGTAGGCCTTAGCCTCCTGCCAAAGGTGGATTGATGGGCAATATAACAGTTTTCGAGCAACACTGTCTAGGAGCATCGCTTTGAGTCAGAGATCAGTCATCCGCGGCCGGAGGCCTTTATGACAAGGTCACTCGGCAGCACACATACTTGAGTTTCCTGAGAAAACGGCCCATGGGTGACATAACTCATGCGGACGCATTAGATCTCTTCACACCGGCCTTTTAGGACAATGCCCGACCACGCTCCCTCGATCGCTCCCCTTCGACTCTGCTCAGGGTCGCTCGAGCCCACAGCGTTCCCAAGAGATGACTTTGAGTCTGGCCTGACGTTTGGGAGGAAAAATCAGGCCACCCACTCAGCCCCTTCGGGGCGATGCAATACAGATTTCACAACGAATCGCGTGGGAGGACCCAGTCAATTGATGCAAGCGAAGTATTGATGCGCTTGACCTGAACGCCCCCTCAGCGATTCAGGTCGAAGCTCAGAGATCTCAGACTTCATATGCTTGCACGAATTGAGGTGAGCACAAAAACCTGATTCCGAATGTCGCCAACCCCCTGAAGGAACGCTCAAAGGACATTGGGCGGAAACTCGCTAGGGGAGATACCAAAAAGTCGGAAACTCCAGACACACATATACTTGACACTGACCGAAGAAGCGTGATTTTGGAAGCATCTCTCTTCCGCCAACCTGGAATTCATCACCCGAAAACATCTGTGGAGACACGAAAGGGATTTCGGCCGATAAAGCCAAGAGTGAATCGAAAGTTTTCGAAGACTCCCCACGGACCAACCGCTTGACATTTTTGGGGGGAGGCATAGACTGAGAATGGCCTCCTTCCTGAATAGATGACTACAAAATACTCGGAGAATTGGACGAGGGGCTCAGCCACATGGAGGAACGAAAGGTCTTAGAGTACCTCAGAGATCTTGCTGAAAGGCTCGGTGTGGAAATCGTCTATGAAAAACTCACCGATGAAGATTTCCGCGCGAGGAGCGGCCTGTGTAAGGTTAAAGGGGTAGACAAGGTCTTCATGGATCGATCCGCAACGACGGGTGATCGAATCGAGGCTTTGGCAAGGGCCCTATCTGCCTTCGACCTGGACGAAGTTTACATTGTGCCACACATCAGACTTATTCTGGAGAGGGCTCGGAGTTCTTCATGAACCTCATCTGACAGGTCTTCCCTCCGTTCAACAAACCTCTTATTGATTTCTCCTGCCCATGTTTTTTATCATTCTTAATGAGGGGGTATCGCCATGGCAGAAAGGATAATATCAGAGACCAAAAACATTGGACTCAGAGGCATTCCCGTTGCGGATACCATGATCAGCGCGATCGACGGCGAAAAGGGGATATTGATTTACAGGGGCTATAATATTCTGGAACTCGCACGGCATTCGACCTTTGAAGAAGTCGCTTACCTCTTGCTCTTTGGGGATCTCCCCACCGTTGACCAGCTCGAATCCTTCAAGGAGTCCCTCACCCGGGAGAGGGAAATTCCCGAAGCCATCATTCGCGCCCTCAAGGAACGACCCAAATCCGCCCATCCCATGGATGTGCTTCAATCCTCTGTCGCCATGCTCGCGGATCATGACCCAACTGCCCGGGCCGAGGGGAAGGAGCCGGATCTCGCAAAGGCGATTCGGCTGATTGCAAAGATGCCCTCCATTGTGGCCGCCTGGGATCGCATTCGGAAAGACCGCGCCCCACTGAAGCCTGAAAAATCCCTGGGGCACGCCGCCAATTTCCTCTATCTCCTTAATGGTCAGGCTCCCGATCCGGAAACGGCCAGGGATTTCGATGTGTGCTTGGTCCTGCACGCCGATCATACCTTCAATGCATCAACGTTTGCGGCCAGGGAAGTGGCCTCAACACGGGCCCATATGTACGCTTCGGTTGTCGCGGCCTTAGGCGCCCTTTCAGGGGAGCTCCACGGTGGTGCGAATACGCGCGTGATGGAAACACTGCTGGAGATCGGGGATGTCGAGAATGTTCGGCCCTGGATTATCCGTCGGTTTGACGAGGGTAAGCGGGTGATGGGGATGGGCCATGCGGTTTACAAGACCGATGACCCGAGAACCACAGTCCTTCGCCCAATGTCAGAGCGGCTCGGAAAACGTTTAGAGGACGCAAAGTGGTATGAGATGACCCACCTCATCGAAACCGTCACCCGAGAGGAGTTCAAGAA